>JAFAEL010000092.1 GCA_023423995.1 Pseudomonadota bacterium
GAGTCCGTGTAGGCGAGGTGGTTCTTGAGGAGCGATGTGAGCCGCTCCTCGTCGCCGCGGGACATGTCCGCCAGGATGTCGATCCGCCCCTTCGTCTCGAGATCGCCGGCCTGGTGGAAGCGCTGCATCAGGTCTTCCTCCTCCTCGACGGGCTCGAGGTCGACCATGGAGAGGTTGCAGCGCTTGGCGAAGGTGCCGTCCTCGTCGAGGACATAGGCGATGCCGCCGGACATGCCGGCCGCGAAGTTGCGCCCGGTCTGCCCGATGACGACCACCACGCCGCCCGTCATGTACTCGCAGCCGTGGTCCCCCGTGCCTTCGACCACCGCGATCGCGCCCGAGTTGCGCACCGCGAAGCGCTCGCCCGCGACGCCGCGGAAATAGCACTCGCCCGCGATGGCCCCATAGAGCACCGTGTTGCCCACGATGATCGAGCGCTCGGCGACCGATTTCGTCTCCTGCGGCGGGCGGATGATGAGCTTGCCGCCGGACAGGCCCTTGCCGACATAATCGTTCGCCTCGCCCTCGAGCGAGAGCGTGACGCCCGCCGCGAGCCAGGCGCCAAAGCTCTGGCCGGCGGTGCCGCGCAGCTTCACGGTGATCGTGTCATCCGGGAGGCCGGCATGGCCGTGGGCCTTGGCCACCTCGCCGGAGAGCATGGCCCCGACGGTGCGGTCCACGTTCCCGACCTTCGCGTCGATCGTGACCGGCTCGCCGCCCTCGATGGCGGCGCGCGCCTTTCCGATCAGTTCCAAGTCGAGGACCTTATCGATCGGGTGATGCTGCCGCTCGACATGCCGGATCGCGATCTCCGGCCCGACCTCGGGCTTGTGGAAGACCCGGGACAGATCGAGCCCGCTCGCCTTCCAATGGTGGATCGCCTTTTCCTGGTCGAGGAAGTCAGACCGGCCCACGAGTTCGTCGACGGACGCGATGCCGAGCGAGGCCATCATCTCGCGCACTTCCTCGGCCACGAAGAACATGTAGTTCACCACATGCTCCGGCTGGCCCTTGAAGCGCTTGCGCAGCACCGGGTCCTGCGTAGCCACACCCACCGGGCAGGTGTTCAGGTGGCACTTGCGCATCATGATGCAGCCCGCCGCGATCAGCGGCGCGGTCGAGAACCCGACCTCGTCGGCCCCGAGCAGGAAGGCGATCAGGACGTCGCGGCCGGTACGGATGCCGCCATCAGCCTGCAGGGCGACGCGGCCGCGCAGCTTGTTGAGCACCAGCGTCTGCTGCGTCTCGGCGAGGCCCATCTCCCAGGGTGAGCCCGCATGCTTGATGGAGGTGAGGGGCGCCGCGCCCGTGCCGCCCTCGTAGCCCGACACCGTGATGTGGTCCGCACGCGCCTTGGCGACGCCCGCTGCGACGGTGCCGACCCCAACCTCGGAGACGAGTTTCACCGACACGTCCGCGCCGGGGTTCACGTTCTTCAGGTCGAAGATCAGCTGCGCCAGATCCTCGATCGAGTAGATGTCGTGGTGTGGCGGCGGCGAGATCAGGCCAACGCCCGGCGTCGAGTGCCGGACCTTCGCGATCTTCGCGTCCACCTTGTGGCCCGGAAGCTGGCCGCCCTCCCCGGGCTTCGCACCCTGGGCGACCTTGATCTGCATCATGTCCGAGTTGACGAGATACTCGGTCGTCACGCCGAAACGTCCGGAGGCGATCTGCTTGATGGCGGAGCGCTTGGAGCGTCCGTCCGGCAGCGTGCGGAAGCGCTCGGGCAACTCGCCGCCCTCGCCCGTGTTCGACTTGCCGCCGATCTGGTTCATGGCAAGCGCGAGCGTCTCGTGGGCCTCCTTCGAGATCGACCCGTAGGACATCGCGCCCGTGGAGAAGCGCTTCACGATGGAGGCGGCCGGCTCGACCTGGTCCAGCGGGATCGGCTTGCGGCCGATCTCCTCCGCGCCCCTGATGCGGAAGAGGCCGCGCACCGTGCGGAGCTGGTTCTCGCCCTCGTTCACGAGGCGGGCGAACTCGCGGTAGCGCTCCTCGGCGTTCAGGCGGACAGCGTGCTGGAGCGTCGCGACCGTGTCGGGGCTCCAGACATGCGCCTCGCCGCGCAAGCGGTAGGCGTAGTCGCCGCCGATATCGAGCGCATTGCGGAGCACCGGCGCGTCGCCGAAGGCGTCGCGGTGGCGACGGACCGTCTCCTCGGCGATCTCGGCGAGCCCGACGCCCTCGATGGTGCTGGCCGTGCCGAAGAAATACTTCTCGATGAGGTCCGACCGAAGCCCGACAGCGTCGAAGATCTGCGCGCCGCAATAAGACTGATAGGTCGAGATGCCCATCTTCGACATGACCTTCAGCAGGCCTTTGTCGATCGACTTAATGTAGCGGTAGATGATCTCCTTCTCGTCGACCTCCTCAGGGAGATCCTCCTTCATGCCGAGAAGCGTCTCGAATGCGAGATAGGGGTTGATGGCCTCCGCACCATAGCCGGCGAGGCAGGCGAAGTGGTGCACCTCGCGCGGCTCGCCCGTCTCGAGCACGAGCCCGACCGAGGTGCGCTGGCCGCGCCGGATCAGGTGATGGTGGACGGCCGCCGTCGCGAGCAGCGCCGGCAGCGGAATGCGATCCGGCCCGACGCCACGGTCGGACAGCACGATGATGTTGTAGCCGCCATTGACCGCCGCCTCCGCGCGATCGCAGAGCCGCTCGAGCGCGCCCTCGAGCCCGGCCGCGCCGAGCTCGGCCGGATAGGTCATGTCGAGCGTCTTGGTGTCGAAGCGGTCCTCGAAATGGCCGATGGACCGGATCTTCTCCAGGTCCTCATTGGTGAGGATCGGCTGGCGCACCTCGAGCCGCTTGCGGCGGGACGTGCCCTCCAGGTCGAGGATATTCGGCCGCGGCCCGATGAACGAGACAAGGCTCATCACGAGCTCCTCGCGGATCGGGTCGATCGGCGGGTTCGTGACCTGGGCGAAGTTCTGCTTGAAGTAGGTGTAGAGAAGCTTCGACTTCTGCGACAAGGCCGAGATCGGCGTGTCGTTGCCCATGGAGCCGACGGCTTCCTGGCCGGTGACGGCCATCGGGGCCATCAGCAGCTTCAGGTCCTCGCTCGTGTAGCCGAAGGCCTGCTGGCGATCGAGCAGCGAGACGTCCGAGCGAGGCTGGCGCGGCTCGACCTTGCGAAGGTCTTCCAGCACGATCTGGGTGCGCTTCAGCCATTCCTTGTAGGGATTGGCGGTCGCGAGTTCGCGCTTGATCTCCTCGTCCTCGACGATGCGGCCCTGCTCCAGGTCGATCAGCAGCATGCGGCCCGGCTGCAGCCGCCACTTCTGGACGATCTTCTCCTCGGGGATGGGCAGGACGCCTGCTTCGGAGGCGAGCACGACCAAACCATCGTCGGTGACGAGGAAGCGGGCGGGGCGCAGGCCGTTGCGGTCGAGGGTCGCGCCGATCTGGAGGCCGTCCGTGAAGACGATGGCGGCCGGGCCGTCCCAGGGCTCCATCAGGGCGGCGTGATACTCGTAGAAAGCGCGCCGGTCCTCGTCCATGAGCGGGTTGCCCGCCCAGGCCTCCGGCACGAGCATCATCATGGCGTGCGCCAGCGAGTAGCCGCCGCGCAGGAGGAATTCGAGGGCGTTGTCGAAGCAGGCCGTGTCCGACTGGCCTTCATAGGAGATCGGCCAGAGCTTCGAGATGTCGTTGCCGAAGAGTTCGGAATCGACCGAGGCCTGCCGCGCCGCCATCCAGTTCACGTTGCCGCGCAACGTGTTGATCTCGCCGTTATGCGCGACGAACCGGTAGGGATGCGCGAGGCGCCAGGACGGGAAGGTGTTGGTGGCGAAGCGCTGGTGGACGAGTGCGATCGCGCTCTCGAAACGAGGATCCTCGAGGTCCTTGTAGTAGCGCCCGAGCTGGGTGACGAGGACCATGCCCTTGTAGACGATGGTCCGGGCCGACAGGCAGACCGGATAGAACTTGGCGAGCGCCGCATCCTGCCGCGTGTAGACGGCGTTCGAGATGACCTTGCGCAGGATGAAGAGCTGGCGCTCGAAGGTCTCGCCATCCTCGATCGGCTTCGGGGAGCCAATGAAGATCTGGCGGTGCCGGGGCTCCGTGGCGGCGACGGAGGGGCTGAGATCCTCCGACCGGACGGGGACGTCGCGCCAGCCGAGCAGCGTCAGGCCCTCGCTTTCGACGGCGGCCGTGACGATCTCCTCCACCGCCCGGAAGGCCTCCGGATCACGCGGCATGAAGAAGTGCCCGATGCCGTAATGCCCAGCTTCCGGCAGTTCGAGGCCGAGTTCGACGCATTCCTCGGCGAAGAAGCGATGCGGGATCTGTACCAGGATGCCGCAGCCGTCGCCCATGGTCGGGTCGCCGCCGACGGCGCCCCGATGGTCGAGGTTCAGGAGGATCTGCAGGCCCTGCTGGACGATCGCGTGGCTCTGGCGGTTCTTCATGTCGGCGATGAAGCCGACACCGCAGGAATCCCGCTCGGTCGAGGGATCGTAGAGCCCCTCGGCTTTGGGCATGGCGGGATCGCGGACGATGAGCGGCGCCGGAAGGCGCCCCGCTCGCGTTTCCAGATCCTCACTGCCGTTCAGATGCGCGCCCATACCGTTTCCTGCATCCGTTTGCCGAATGGCAACACACAGACCTCGGCGGCGGTCCGCCCGAATGCAAGAAAACTGCCCGGACGTTACGCTGCCTGTTCCAACTGGGCGGCCGCGTCCCGTCTCGCGCCCGCTCCCGCGGGCGTCTCGCCGGCTCTCTAGCCCGCGCGCACCCGCAATGCCCGCTTGGCACGGGCACCGATCACGTCTCGTTTTTTTGTTACGATGCGTGTCACGGGACGAAAGCCTTGGCGGCCGAAGCCGAGGTTTGGGACAGCACCGCTGTCCTAGTTTTGAACGTGACAGATTTGAAACCCGAGCACAAGCGGAAGCATTGACACTGCCGCGTCTTGCGGGGCTGCCATGCGCAACCGCTTTTCCGGTCAGGGTTGCTGCGACGCCGCCACGACGAGAGCCTGGATCTGGCCCTCGATCGGCCCGTCCCCAAACCGCTCGCGGAGCGCCTCGGCCGCGTGGGCGGTCGCGACCGGCAGACCCGACGGATCCCGGGCTTCGATCTCGGCCCGGAGCGGGGTGCCCTGGCAGAATGCGACCGCCACCTCCTCGGCCGAGCCGGCCCGCGAGATGGCTGTGACCGTGCTGACCGAGATCCGCCCGAACCCCGCCTCCTGCAGATCCGCCCGGATCCGCCCGGCGTCATGGTAGCCGTGCGGAATCCTGGCCATGAAGTCGGGCGGGTTGTGCGGGAACAGCTCCGCGATCGCGGGTGCCACGGTAGCCGGAAAGCCGTTCTCCGAGATCCTGTCCCAAGCATTGAACAGGAACAGGCCGCCCGGCCGGAGCACGCGCAGCGCCTCCCGATAGCCGCGGATTCGGTCAGGAAAAAACATCACACCGAACTGGCAGACCACCGCGTCGAATGCGCCATCCTCGAACGGGAGCTCGAGCGCATCGGCCTGCCGCCAAGCGATGCGGCCCTCCCAGGCGTGTGCCGAGCGCGCCTGGTGGAGCATGCCCTCGTTGAGATCGGTCGCCACGATCTCGGCATCCGGCAGCTTCGCGGCGATCGCACGCGTGGCGGCACCCGTTCCCGCGGCCGTCTCGAGAACTTTCCGCGGGCCAGCGGCCGCGAGCCGCAACGCCAGGTCGGCTGCGAAAGGCTCGAAGAGCATGGGGACGAGGAGACGGTCATAGGTCTCCGGGATCGCTCCCGCGAAGACCACATCGGTCGTTGCCATCGGGGTGCTCCGGCCGGCTGCGACCCGGTGAGGCTAGCCCCCACGGCGGTTCACTCACAAGCGGTGCGGCCGTCGTAGAGCCTAAGCTAGCGCCACGCGGCCGCGATCTTTCGGGCTACCTCCGCGTGGGTCTCGTTGAGGCGGGCGGAGTTCGCCTTCGATCCGGTGATGTAGCAAGCGACCAGGACCGGGGTGCCGTCCGGCCGGATCGCGACGGCAACGTCGTTGGCCGTCCCGTTCTCGCCGGAACCCGTCTTGTCCCCGGCAACCCAATCCTTCGGGAACCCCGCGCGGAGCCGCGCCTTCCCGGTCTCGCTCGCCCGCATCCAGCGTAGGAGGCGCTCACGGGAGTGAGGCGCGAGCGCATCCCCGACCAGCAGCTGGCGCATCGTCTCCAGCATCGCGGAGGGCGTCGTCGTGTCCCGCGGGTCGCCCGGAGCGGCCTCGTTCAGGGCCGGCTCGATCCGGTCGAGCCGGGTCATGTCGTCACCGAGCGACCGCGCGAAGCCCGTCAGGGCCTGCGGTCCCCCGAAGCTCGCCAGGAGGAGGTTGCCGGCGGTGTTGTCGCTGATCACGACGGCGGCCTCGCACAGTTCGGCGAGCGACATTCCCTGCCCATGCGTGCGGTCCTTGGTCACCGGCGAATAGGTGACGAGATCCTCGGGGCTGAACAGGACGCGCCGCTCCAGGTCCTCGTCGCCCCGATCGACCCGCGCGAGCACGAAGGCGGCCGCCAGCATCTTGAAGGTGCTGGTCATGGGGAAGCGTTCGTCGCCGCGATAGGCAATCCTCTGCTTCGTGGCGCCATCCAGGGCCGCCACGCCGACGCGCCCTCCGAGCTTCGCCTCGAGGGCAGCGATCTCGGCGGACGGATCCCGCACCGAGGCGGCCCAGGCACAATCGAACCCACCAAGGCTGGTTGCCGCCACGGCGCTCGCCTGCAGCAGGAAGCGGCGCGTTGGGCTGGGTTGCATGAGGCTGTTCCCGCGAAAGAGAGCCCTGCCTTATAAGGCCGCCCTGCCCCGACCTCTATCCAGGACGCCCCCGTGCCCTCTCTCAACTTCGCCAGCGACAACATCGCCGGAGCGAGCCAGCCGGTGCTCGACGCGATCGTGGCTGCCAATGCGGGGCCGATGCCAGCCTATGGCGCCGATCCGATCACGACGGGGCTCGCCACCCGGTTCTCGGAGCTGTTCGAGCGCGAGGTCGAGGTGGTGCTGGTAGCGACGGGAACGGCCGCCAACGCACTCGCGCTCGCCTCCGTCCTGTCTCCCTGGGGGTTGTGCCTCTGCCACGAGGAGGCGCACATCATCGACGACGAATGCGGCGCGCCGGAATTCTTCACCGCCGGCGCCAAGCTTCTCGGACTGCAGGGCAACGGCGCGAAGATCGATTCCCGCTCCGTGGCGGAGGCCGTCGACCGGCTGCCCCGGCACGAGAAGCAGATGCCGGCCGAGCTCGTCTCCATCTCGCAGGCCACGGAATGCGGCCTCGTCTACGGGCTCGACGAAATCGCCGCGCTGGGCGAGGTCGCCCATGCCCGCGGGGTCAAGCTCCACATGGACGGGGCCCGTTTCGCGAACGCGCTCGTGCGGCTCGGCTGCTCGCCTGCCGACATGACCTGGCGCTCCGGCGTGGACATCCTGTCCTTCGGCGGCACGAAGAACGGCTGCCTGGCGGCGGAGGCCGTGATCGTGTTCGATCCCGACATTGCCGGGACGCTCCGCCGCCGCCGCAAGCGGTCCGGCCACACCCTGTCAAAGGGGCGGCTTCTCGCGGCACAGTTCGACGGCTACCTCGCCGGCGGGCATTGGCTCGACAACGCCCGGCACGCCAACGCGATGGCAGAGCGTCTCGCCGTGGGGGTCAAGGCGCTGCCGGGCGTCCGGCTCGCCTGGCCGACCGAGGCGAACGAGGTGTTCGCCATCCTGCCGCGCGGCATCGACGAGGCGCTTCGGCGCGCGGGCGCCGTCTACCATCCCTGGTCCGACAGGAGCCTGCCGGCCGGCGAGGCGCTTGGGCCGGACGAGGTGCTGGTCAGGCTCGTGACGGCGTTCACCACGACGCAAGATTCCGTTGACCGGTTCCTGAACGCGGCGCGCGCGGGCGCGTAACAGAATGGCAAGCTTACCGAAATGTAAGCTCCCCGCCGCAGCGACGCCCCATTCGGGCCCGACATTCGCGGCCTCGTCTGGGAAAAGGCAGAATGCTTAACCTGAAGTCCATCCTCGTGGCCGGCGCTGCCATCGCCGGGCTCGCGGGGCCTGCGGCGGCGCAATGGTACGGCGGAACCTACAGCTACAACGTGCCCCCGCCGGCTTACGGCTACGGCTCGCCGGAATACCGGCGTCCGCTGCCCCGCGACCTCATCGTGGAGCGGCTGGAGGATCGCGGCTTCGATGATGTCGGCCGCCCCCGTTTCGACGGGTCGGTCTATGTCGTGGAAGCGACGGGCCGGCGCGGAGGCGCGGTCCGGCTCGAAGTCGACGCGTTCGACGGCCGGATCCTGAGGCAGACACCCCTGACGATCGCCCGCCTCGAGCCGCTTGACGACGATTTCGGTCTCGACGGCTACGCCGCCCCGCGCCGTGGCTACGCGCCGCCGGAGATGCCGGACGCCCCGCGCTACAGGGATCTGGAGCCGCTTCCGGGCCGCCAGGCTGCGCGCCCGGCCGAGCCGACATTCGACGCACCAGCGCCCCGTGCACCGCGCCCTGCCGATCCGCGGCTCGCCCCCAATGCGCCCGCCGCAGCCGCCCGACCGACCGAGCCGCCGGAACCGCGCCGCGAAGCACGGCGCCCGACGGGGCCCGAGGCCGGCGTGCCGTCCGGCGGCGTCGAGGGCGTGAACCCCGACAGGAAGAGCGCGGCCAAGCCCGAACCGAAGCCGCGGCCTGCCGTGGCCGCGAAACCGGACGCGAACGCCGACCCGACCGCCAAGGCCGACAAGCCGACCGAGAAGGCGGCGCCCGCAAAGCCTGCGGCGCGTACTTCGCCCGCCGCCCCGGCTCCAAACACGGTTGCGAAGCCGGCGGACAAGAAGCCCGGCAAACCCGGCCCGACGACCGCCGAAGCCGGCGAGCGCAAGGTGCGCGTCATCGAGGGCGTCACCCCGATGAACAGCGGCGGCCTGCAGAGCACGCCGGCGCCGCAGAACAACGTCGACGCCGGCCCGAAGGCCGACGGAGCGGCTCAGGCCAACTGACGCGAGGGGTGCGGGGCGAGCAGCCCCGCAATCTCGTCCATGCTGTCGAACACGGCATCCGGCGCCTGGCCTCGGAGGGCTTCAGGCGCCGCAAAGCCCCAGGTCACGGCCCCGAAGGCCATGCCCACCCTGCGGGCCGCCTCGGCATCCCGCACCTCGTCCCCGACATAGATCGCCTGGGAGGCAGGGATCCCGCTCAGCCTCGCCACGCGGCGGAGGTGGGCGGCCTTGCCGAAGAGCGAGGCCTCGCAGGCATAGTGCCCGATATGGGCCGCGGCCGCTCCGAGCGTCGCCCGGACGTTGGCCTCCGAATCCGAGCTCACCATCGCGAGGGCGATTCCCGCCTCGGACAGGCGCGCCAGCATGGCCTCGGCGTCCGGAAACAGGAGGATGGGCGCCCTCGCCTTCTCGGCCCGCATATGACGGGCGATGGCCGGGACCTTCCAGATCGGGACGCGCAACCGCCTCAGGATCTCGCGCGAGCCGCAACGGCGCAACTCGTCCCTCTCCGCCTCATCCGGGCGCCGGAACCGGAACCGCGTGGCTGCCTCGTCGAGGGCGGAGACGAACCACGGAAAGGTGTCGGCCAGGGTGCCGTCGAGATCGAAGATGGCGAGGCGGTAGGTCACGGCAGCAGGCGCACGAAAAAGCCCCGGAGGAGCGCTCCGGGGCTCGTGAGAGAGCGAAGTGGCCGAGGTTACGCGGCCTTCTTGGCCTCGATGGTCTGCGGGCCACGGGCGTTGATCGCGATCTGGCGGGGCTTCTTGGCCTCCGGGATCTCGCGGACGAGCTCGACATGGAGCAGGCCGTTCTCGAGGGATGCGCCCGTTACCTGGACATAGTCGGCGAGCTGGAAGCGCCGCTCGAAGGTACGCGCCGCGATTCCCTGGTAGAGGGGCTCCGTCTTCTGCTCGACGTTGGTCTTCTTCTCGCCCCGGATCGTCAGCGCGTTCTCCTTGACCTCGATGGAGAGATCATCCTGGGAGAAGCCCGCGACCGCCACCGAGATGCGATAGGCGTTCTCGCCCGTGCGCTCGATGTTGTAGGGCGGATAGGACGGAGCCTCGCTGCCGCCGAACTGGTCGAGCATCGAGAACAGGCGGTCGAAGCCGACCGTGTTGCGGTACAGGGGTGCAAGATCGAACTGTCGCATGGCATATCCTCCTTGAAGCGACATGCATCTGGGTGGTCCGCCCGCGGGCCGAACCTTTGCGCCGCCATGCTGGCCGGCGCACGCAAGAGGTGGCGATGACAACGGCTTTGTTCAAGCCCGCCTGCGTGCAGATTTTCGCGGGGAATCCGGCGTGAACCTCGTCGAGATCCCGGACAACCCGGCTCCGAAAGGCGTCACGGTTCTCCCCGTCGCCACGAGGGACGGGGTGGTCCTGCGGGCCGCCTACTGGCTACCCGCCGAGCCGGCGCGCGGCACGATCCTTCTCCTGCACGGGCGGGCCGAGTTCATCGAGAAGTACTTCGAGGTGATCGGCGAATTGCTCGCGCGGGGCTTCGCCGTCGTCACCTTCGACTGGCGTGGCCAGGGAACCTCCGGACGCTCCGTGGCGGATGCCCGGAAAGGCCACATCGCCCGCTTCTCGGATTTCCGCCACGACGTCGAGGCGGTCACGCGGGAAATCGTGGAACCTCTCCTCCCGAAGCCGGTCTTCGGCCTCGCGCATTCGATGGGCGGCTGCGTGGCACTCGCCGGAGCCGCGGAAGGCTGGCTGCCGGTCGAGCGGCTCGTCGCCACCACGCCCATGGTCGGGCTGAGCCTCGTCAAACACGCCCGCCTGGTGCGCGGGCTCGCCCGCTTCCTTGCCTGGCTCGGCCTCGGCGAACGCTTCGTTCCCGGCGGGCGAGCGGAGTCGATCTCCACCGAGCCTTTCGAAGGCAACCGTCTTTCGAACGATCCCGTCCGGTATGCGCGCAATGCGGCCGTCGCGCGTGCACTCGGCGCGGGGGCGGTTGGGTCGCCGACCATCGCCTGGCTCGTTGCCGCCTACGAGGCCATGGCGGCGCTCCAGGAGACGGGCTATCCGGCGCGGATCACGATTCCGACGCTCATCTTCGGGGCCGGAAACGATCCCGTCTGCGCGACCCCTGCCATAGAGCTCTTCGCCCGAGGACTCGGGCCCGGATCGACCTACGTGGCAATCCCGGGCTCGCGGCACGAGATCATGATGGAGGGGGACGCGATCCGCGAGAGCTTCTGGAAGGCTTTCGACGCCTTTATCCCGGGATCCAAGGACACCGAGCGACGGCTCGCCTCCTCAACGGAGGAGTTCGAGGACGCTGTCGTGCAGCCGCTTGTCCCCGCAGGCCACGATGGAGCCGCCTTGCGAGGCAGGGCCCCCGTCCCATGACGTAACGATGCCGCCCGCACCTTCGATGATCGGGATCAGCGGCACGATATCATAGGCCTTCAGCCCCGACTCAACGACGAGGTCGAGGTGACCTGCGGCCAGCATGCAATACGCATAGCAATCGTAGCCGTATCGGGTGAGCTTGACTGCCCGCTCCACCCGCTCGTAGCCGGGCATTGCGGCCTCGTCGAACAGGCGCGGGCTGGTGGTGGACATCACGGCGTCAGCAAGCGTGCGGCAACGCCGGGTGGCGAGCTTGCGCTCCCCGTGCGGCCCGACATAGCCGGCACTGCCGCCATCCCCGAAGAAGCGCTCACCGATGAAGGGCTGATGCATCAGGCCATACGCCGGCGCGCCATGCCGCGTCAGGCCGATGAGCGTGCCCCATAGCGGCAGGCCGGCCATGAAGGCGCGCGTGCCGTCGATCGGATCGAGCACCCAGACGAACTCGGCATCGCCTCTCTCGACGCCGAATTCCTCGCCCACGATTCCGTGCGTCGGGAACATGGCCTTGATCATCCGGCGCATCGCCGTCTCACCGGCACGGTCCGCCTCCGTCACGGGGTCGAACACCCCGCCACGCGACTTGTCCTCGGCCGAGAGGGCGGTCCGGAAGAATGGGAGGATGGCTTGGCCGGACTTCGCGGCCAATTCGTTCACAAATCCGGCAAAATCAACTGGCCGCATGAAGGGTCCGATGCGCTCGAGCGGGAGGAGCCCCACCATATCCCGGTCCGTCGCCGGGAGAAATTGCGCCAGGCCTCTTGCAATTTGTGCAGCGCGAGATAGATTGTGCATCGCAGCGCTTGCGCTGCTGCCCTCTTTGGGCGTTTCCTCCCTAGACTTGGGCCGCACCACGTGTGCGGCCTTTTTTCTTTGCGCTGTCATCCGGGCTGACAGCGCTCCCGTTCATCTGACCTTCTGCTCGAAGCTACTCGGCCGCGATGCGGCTCGGTTCGAGGTCGCCCCTCAGGGCCAGCATAATATCCGCGAACGCGTCGCCCAGATCCTCGGAGAGCTTGGCGAAGCCGGAACTGGGCTCCAGCGTCCGCTCGTCCATGTAGAGAGCGCGGTTCACCTCGATCTGCAACGCATGGCGCCCGAGCGCCGGCGCGCCGTAATGCTCGGTGATGAAGCCGCCCGCATAGGGCTTGTTGCGAACGACGACGTAGCCGCGGTGCCGCAAGGCCGTATCGACGAGATCCGTCAGCAGGGGGGCGCAACTCGTCCCGTACCGGTCCCCGAGGACGATATCCGCACGGGCGAAGTCTTCCCGGCTGAGACTGGATGAAGGCATCGAGTGGCAGTCGATCAGCAACACCCGCCCGAACAGCTCGACCGTGCTGGCGAGGCGGGCCCGCAACGCCCGGTGATACGGCTTGTAGAGAAGGTCGATCCGACGCAGCGCCTCCGCGACCGGAAGACGACCGCGATAGATCTCGTGGCCGTCCGCAACGATCCGCGGGATGGTCCCGAGCCCGCCGGCCACCCGCATGGAGCGCGCGTTGGCATAGGGCGGCAGCCGCCCCTCGAACATGCGCGGATCGAGCTCGTAGGGCTCGCGGTTCACGTCGAGATACGCCCGCGGGAAACGGGCGCTCATGAGCGGCGCGCCGAGACGCACGACGCTTCCGAATAGCCGGTCCACGAGGGCGTCCTCGGATCTCCGAAGCGCGATCGGGCTGAGCTGCGAGGCGGCCAGGAAGGAGGCCGGATAGACGTCCCCCGCATGCGGCGCGTTGAAGACGAAGGGATAGCGCTGCCGGGTCGGCTCCGCGATCAGGAAGGGCGGGGCGAACTCAGCGGATGGATCGGTTTCGCTCAAGGATGGGCCTGACGTGGGGGCGCTTCGGGCTGGACCTCGTTGGCCAATGTGGCCGGCCTGTGTCCCCGAGTCCACAAGGTGACATTCGCGTTGCCGCAGGTGCGCCTTCTCGCCTCGGGACAGGCGGTCTTCATTGCAAATTTACCATGCCGGTCGTCTAAGGACAGTGTAGAAGCCTTTCCGAGTTAAACGAGTTCGCCGGCGATGAAGATCCTGCTCGCGGAAGACGATCACGATATGCGCCGCTTCCTGGCCAAAGCGCTGGAGAATGCGGGATTCAGAGTCTCTTCGTTCGACAACGGGCAGTCGGCCTATGATCGGCTGCGCGAAGAGCCGTTCGAGTTGCTTCTCACCGATATCGTGATGCCGGAGATGGACGGAATCGAGCTCGCGCGGCGTGCGACCGAGCTCGATCCCGACATCAAGGTGATGTTCATCACGGGCTTCGCGGCGGTTGCCCTGAACCCCGACAACAAGGCGCCGCGCGACGCCAAGATCCTGTCCAAGCCGTTCCATCTCCGCGAACTCGTCAACGAGGTCGAGAAGATGCTGGCGGCCGCCTGATCGGTACTGCGCCGCCCCGAAGCCGACGATGGCCGGGGCTGTTGGGGCGTTGCCCTGCCCTACCGGGATGCGAGTTGGAACGCCGCCCCGGAAAATCCTTGCCCGATGATCCGGGCCGATCCGGAGATCAGGGACATCGCCGGCTTGGGCGGCTCGCCGACGCCGTATCCGAGGCTGGCGAATACGAAGATCGACATGTCGGCCGGCCGGACTGGAACCGCGTCCTGCACCGGCGGGCGAAGACCCGCGACGAGCACCGGCGGCAGCGGCGGAACCGCCCGCGCGGGAATGACCGTCACCTCGCGACCGGCAAGAGCGAGCGCTTCGGGCCGCGAAACCATCCCGAGGGAAGCCGAGCCGGCCCGGGCGAGCGCCGCATAGGTCGGATGCGTGCCGCCATCGGAATAGGTGGTACGGATCGCCGCAACTCCATCCGCGATCAGGGCCTCCGCCTTCCGGCTCTCCTCGCCCAGGCGCGCCTGGGCCAGCGCCTCCCGCTCGGGGTTCCTCGAAGGGCCGAAGACATATTTGCCGCCCGCGACCGACACGGCCGGTTCCTCGCGCGTCGCCTCGAACCGGTCATAGCCCTCCTTCAGCATGCGCCAGAAACCGATATGCGGCTCCGTGCGATGGCGGGCGATGTTCTGCGCCGTCATTCGGAAGGGATAGGCCTGGAACTGGAAAGCCGCCTGGCCACCGGCGAAAGCTTCCCGGGCCAGCGCGAAGATCTCGCTGACCTGCGTGTCCGTCATGGCGTAGCAGCCCATCGACGAGCATGTGCCGTGCACCATCAGGGCTGACCCGGTCGCGCCCCGGGCGCGGTCATAGGCGTTCGGGAAGCCCGTATCGAAGGAGAGGTAGTAGGAGGAGTTCGGATTCATCTGCCGGGGGGTCACGGAGTAGAACCCTTCAGGCGCCTGCCTGTCCCCGACCCGCATCTTGGGTCCGAGTTGGCCTGACCAGCGGCAGATCGGGAAGGTCTTGAGATGCAGGTAGCGGCCGTCGCGTCCGAGCTTCCAAACTTCGAGCTCGGATTCCTTCTTGAAGACCCGCATGAGGATAGGCGCTGAAGGCGACGTGCCCTTGGCGGCCATGAGCGCGACCGTGGCTGCCGGAATAGGCGCCAAGTGCTTGGCGGCCTGGGCGAAAGGCGCCGAACACACGAAGGCAATGGCCAGGATCCCAGCGTAGAGGATCCCTCGCGTTCCGTTCAGCCCCATCCAGCCAGTCGCCCCGAATCGCCTCGCGGTCAGGTTAGAACCCAAGCGTTACCCGCTTGCGAAGGCCTTTCCATTGAAATGCGGCGGGAATCAGGGCTGTGCCAAGTCGAATGGGTGTTGAGCGGAACTTGCCGCAAGACGAGATCCCCCGCCCGACACGCGGGCGGGGGATCCCAGCACAACCGTTAGTCGATGATCTGGACCACGCGACGGGTGCCCGGATCCACCAGAACCGCGCGGTTGTTCACGACCGTGTAGCGGTACTCGGTGCCGAACTCGTCCGGGACCTCGTAATAGGTCACGCCCGAGGCCGGCAGGGTGGCTCCGACGCGAACCTCCTCACGATAGCTGTAGGAGGGACGGCCCTCGCGGACGACGTACTGGCGGAAGGCGGGACGACGATCGTCCGCGATGCCGCCGGCAATCGCGCCGACCCCGGCGCCGACGGCCGCACCGACCGGCCCACCAACGACGGCGCCGGTCACCGCACCGGTCGTTGCGCCGGCCGCCGCGCCGCTCTGGGCGTGGGCTGCGATCGGCGCCAGGACCAGCGCAGCCGCGAGCAGAGTGTGACGAATTCGCATGAAAACCTCCTGTGATGCGCTGACAATCCGGAGGATTTGGAATGGTTCCCGTTCGATCTGAAGCTGAGTCGATCCTGAACGCCTGTTCATTCGACTACACTCAAGAAGGCAGAAGATATTCGTGCGCCTGGTTACTTCGTGGCAGTAATCGCAATGGCGGACCGGCGGTCGATCAACCCAAAGGCCGCGCGACGTTGTTGAGCCACTCGCGTGTCGGCTGGTCGAGCAGCGGCGCGAGTTCATGCCGGACGCGGGCGTGATACTCGTCCAGCCACGCGATCTCCCCTGGGGACATGAGAGCGGTATCCACGAGTCGCCGATCGATCGGAGCCAACGTCAGCGTCTCGAAGCCGAGCATTGGCCGCTCGCCCCCCGGCACTTCGCGCGGCTCCACCAGGATCAGGTTCTCGATACGGATTCCGTAGGCACCGGTCTTGTAGTAACCGGGCTCGTTGGACAGGATCATTCCCGGCTCGAGTGGCGTGTGACCTGTCTTCGCGATGCGCTGCGGCCCTTCGTGGACCGACAGGTAGGCGCCGACCCCGTGGCCGGTGCCGTGGTCGAAATCGAGCCCGACATCCCAGAGCGGGCGCCGCGCGAAGGGGTCCAGCTGGGCGCCGGAAGAGCCCTTCGGGAAAAGCGCGGTCGCGACCGCGATGTGCCCCTTCAGCACGCGCGTAAACCGGTCCCGCATCTCGGCCGACGGCTCGCCGACCGCGACGGTGCGGGTGATGTCGGTCGTGCCCTCCTCGTACTGGGCGCCTGAATCGCACAGGTAGAGTTCGCCCGGCGCGAGGTTCCGGTCCGTGCTGCGGGTAACCCTGTAATGCACGATCGCGCCGTTCGGCCCCGAGCCCGAGATGGTCGGGAAGGAGACATCCCGGAGGGCACCGGATTCCGCCCGAAAGGCCTCGAGGGCCTCGGCAGCCTCGATCTCCGAAACGCGGCCGCCCGGCGCCTCGCGCTCGAGCCAGTGCAGGAAGCGGGTGACAGCAGCGCCATCGCGCAGATGCGCCGTGCGGGTGCCGGCGATCTCAGCGGGATTTTTCACCGCCTTCATCAGCGTGATCGGATCGGAGCCGTTATCCGGATTGCCGCCCGCCTCGCGAAGCCGCTCGATCAGGGCGGATGCCGCCGTGCCCTGGTCGAACCGGACCGTGGCGCCGGCGGCGCCGAGCTTCTCGAGGGCCGGGCCAAGCGCGTCCGGGGACGCCAGATCGGCCAGCCCACCGAGCACGTTCCCGGTCTCGTTCGTTAGCTTGCCTGGGTCGAGGAACAGCGTCGGCCGACCCTCGGCCGGGATGATGGCGTATCCGAGCGCCAGCGGCGTATGCGCAACGTCCCCGCCCCGCAGGTTGAAAGCCCAGGCGAGGTTGTGGGGATCGGAGACCAAGAGCGCGTCGACACGCTCCTTGTCCAGTTTCTCCCGCACCCGGGCGAGCTTCGTCGCCGCGGGCTCGCCCGCTAGCTCTGGAGAACGGACGGTAACCAGCGCCCGAGGCGCCGCGGGGCGGTCCTGCCAGACGACGTCGATCGGGTTGCTGTCGAGCGCCCGGACACACGACCCGGCCTTGGCGGCCGCCTTCGCCAGCGCCTCGACGCCCTTGGCGGTATGCAGCCAGGGATCGTAGCCGAGCACCTTTCCCTGTCCGATATTCGCCTCGATCCAGGCCTCCGCACTCGTCTCGGCGAGCGGCACGATCTCGATCAGGCTCGTATCGACCTGCGAGGCGGCCTGCAGCGTGTAGCGGCCATCGACCACCAGCGCCGCCTTGTCGGCCAGGATCACGGCCGTCCCGGCCGAGCCGGTGAAACCGGTGAGCCAGGAAAGCCGCTCGGCATTGGCCGGCACGTATTCGGATTGGTGCTCGTCCGCCCGCGGCACGACGAAGCCGTCCAGGCCACGGCGGGCGAGCTCCGCCCGCAACAGCGGGATGCGTTCCGTGCCCTGGGACGGATCGGCGAGGTCATCGAAGCTCTGGAACTGTGCCATCTCACCTGCCGGAGCGTCGGTGCCGCGGGGCCGCGCCGCCGCGGCGGAGGACGAGGGTCGCCCAGCCCTCGAGGACAGAGCGGGAGCGCAGGTGGATACCCTGCGCCGCATAGGCCGAGAGCACGCCCGGCACATCGCGGACGAGAAGGCCGGACAGGATCAGCGTGCCACCAGGCGCCAGCACGCGCGCGATGGCGGGCGCGAGGCGGCGCAGCGGAGCTGCCAGGATGTTGGCGGTCACGAGGTCGAACCGGCCCGGCCGGTCGGCCATCGCATGCCGGACGCCCGGCGCGACGTAGAGCGAGAGGTGAGGCGCGATGCCGTTCAGGCGCGCATTCTCGCGGGCCGTCCGGATCGCCTCCGGGTCGATGTCGCCCGCCACGACGCGCGTGTGCAGCGCCTTGGCGACCGCGAAGGCGAGGATGCCCGTCCCCGTGCCGACATCCAGCATGGCGCGCGGGCGGCCGCGCTTCAGCTCCGCCGCAAGCGCCAGCAGGCAGCCGCGGGTCGTGCCGTGGTGCCCGGTGCCGAAGGCGAGCGCCGCCTCGATCTCAATCGCGAGGTCGTTCGGCTGGATGCCGGCGCGGTCATGCGACCCGTGGACCAGGAAGCGCCACGCCCGCACGGGCTTCAGGCCCTCCAGCGAGGCCTTCACCCAGTCCTTGCGGCCGAGCGTGTCGAACGTGGCGTCATCGACGGCATCGCCGACGACCGGCCGCGCGAGCTCCCGGATCGCATCCTCGTCGGGCGGATGGGAAAAATAGGCTTCCAGCAGCCAGGTCTTCCCGTCTTCCGACTCGAAGCTCGCGACGGCCGACTCGGCCGGGTCGAAAACCTCGCCCAGAAGTTCGGTGAGCGCCTTTGCGCGGCGCTCGTCCGTGCGCAGGCGCATGAGGCGGGTCGGCTGGTGCGGGGGAAGGCCCTCGAGCATGCTCCGGCGCTTAGCACCCGGCCGCCCGGACGGCCAGACGAGCATGGCCGTCGCGCTTGCGAAATGGGGCCGGGATCACCACGTCCGTCCGATCTCGGCCGCTTTGCCGCGAATTGCGGCATAAACACGTTCCGAAATGGCGCGTTCTCGTTTAAGAGCGCAGCCTAGCGCGTCGCGGCGGACCGCAGTCAGGACAAGGTACCTTATGGCGAAAGAGGAACTGATCCAGTTCGAAGGCCTCGTGCTCGAGGCGTTGCCGGATACGCGATTCCGCGTCCAGCTGGACAGCGGACACGAGATCATTGCCTATACGGCCGGCAAGATGAAGAAGAACCGGATCAAGACGCTCGCCGGCGACCGCGTGACTGTCGAGATGTCGCCATACGACCTCGAAAAGGGCCGCCTCATCTTCCGCCACAAGGACGAGCGTGGTCCTCTCGGCCCCCGTCCCGGCCAGCGTCCCCAGTTCCGCCGCCGCTGAGCCGATAGGTCGCGCCCGGCGCGGCCTCTCTCCATCTTCTCCGCCCTGACGAGCGCGTTCATGTCCGTTCCCGGCAGGGCGGAGTGATGAACGCGCCACCCGACCAGCAAAGACCACGTCCTCGGCCCGTGCGGATCGTGCCACCGCGCGATCCGCTGCCCGCTTTCCGATTGCTGCGCACGGTCGTCCGCAATCCGATCGAGGTGTGGCCGCAGGCCGTCTACGAGCAGCCGATCTATCGGCGGCGGCTGCTCAATCGCGACATCGTCTTCGTCATGGATCCGGAGCTCATCCGGACGGTGCTGGTCGACGAGGCGTCAAAATTCACCAAGTCGGACGCGATGCTCCGATCGCTTCAGCCTGCGCTCGGCGAAGGGTTGCTGACGGCCGACGGCGAGCGGTGGCGATGGCAGCGTCGCGCCGCGGCGCCGATCTTCCGGCACGAGCGCCTCACGGGCTTCCTCCCTGAGATGATCGCAGCCGCGGACCGGCGGCGAGATTCGCTGCTTGCGGGCGCCAAGGCGGGCGGCACGGTCGATATCGCGCACGAGATGATGCGGACGACCTTCGACATCATCGTCGAGACGATGCTGTCGGGGCGGGCCGGCATCGATGCCGACCGGGTTGAGCGCGGCATCACGGAATACCTCGAATCCACGAGTTGGACCGTCGCGCTTGCGCTCCTGCGCGCGCCGCGCTGGGTGCCCTACCCCGGACAGAGGCGCGCGGAGCGGGCGCGCGACTACCTGCGCGGGGAGGTGCTCCGGATCGTCGCTGAGCGACGGGCCTCGGCAGAAAAGCGGCCGGACCTGATCGGTCAGCTGCTCCAGGCGCGCGATCCGGAGACCGGGCGCGCAATGAGCGACCAGGACCTCGCCGACAACCTCCTGACCTTCATCACGGCCGGGCACGAAACGACCGCGCTTGCGCTCACCTGGACGTTCTACCTCCTCGATCTCCATCCCGAGATCACCGATCATGTGCTCGCCGAGATAGCGGACGTGACGGGCGGAAACGCCCTTCAGCCGGAGCATGTCGAGAACCTCGCCTATACGCGCCAGGTGCTCCAGGAGGCGATGCGGCTCTATCCGCCAGCCCCGATCATGGTGCGCGAAGCGCAAGAGGACGTGCTGGTCGGCGACGAGCGGGTTTCGGCGGGAACCTCGGTCTACGTCCCGGTCTATGCGATCCACCGGCATGCGCGCCTTTGGGAGGATCCGGACCGCTTCGATCCCGATCGCTTCGACCCTGTCGCCGTGAAGGCGCGCCACCGCTACGCGTACCTGCCCTTCGGCGCGGGACCGCGCATCTGCATCGGGATGAGCTTTGCATTGCTGAAGGCCGTCGCCGTCCTGGCCGTCCTGCTTCCGACTATTCGCCTGTCCCGGACCAGCGAGAGCGGCCCCGACCTGAAGCTCCGCATCACGCTGCGTCCCGGCGGCGGACTGCCGATGCGCGTGGAGCGCCGGCCCTGATCCCCAAGGGCCTCGCGGCCGCCCCTCAGTTCCGGGGCGCGATGTCGAAGTGGAGGACGTCCTCCCGGATGCCGAGCTTCGTGTAGAGCGCGATGGCCGGATCGTCCCCGTGATCCGCCTGGACGAAGACCACCCAGGCGCCCCGCTCGGCCGCGATCCCCTGCAGATGCCCGATCAGCGCAGTGGCGATCCCCTTCCGCCGGTGCGCCGAGCTCACAGCGAGGTCGTAGAGATAGATCTCGCGCCGTGCCTGTTCGAGCTTGTCGAACTCGTAGGCCACCAATCCGCCGAGTACCGTCTCGCCTGCCGACGCGAGGAGCACGATCACGTGCTCCCTCCCGAGCAGGCCGGCAAGGTAGGCGTCGGTAGGAGGCTTGCCGTCGTAGGTCGCTGAATCCTCGAAGGCTTCACCGAACAAGGCGTTCAGCCGGCGCGCGGCCTCAAGGTCGCCGGGGCCAAGTCGTCGGACGGTCGCTGGATCCGACGACACTATCCCTGCCCGCCGACGAGTTGGAACCAGCCCTCCTCGTCCATCACCTGCAGGCCGAGTTCGGCGGCCTTCTTGAGCTTCGACCCGGCGCCCGGTCCCGCGACGACGATGTCGGTCTTGGCGGAGACCGATCCCGCGACCTTGGCACCGAGGCGCTCGGCCATGGCCTTCGCCTCCTCGCGCGTGATGCGCTCGAGCGAGCCGGTGAACACCACCGTCTTTCCGACGACCGGGCTCGTGCTCGACACGATCTCGAGCGGCTGGGGTGTAACCTGTGCCAGCAGGTCGTCCAGCATCTCCTCGTTATGCGCCTCGCGGAAGAAATCGACGAGCGCTTCCGCCACGACCTCGCCGACACCGCCGATCGCCGTCAGCTCGCCGAGCGCCTCCGCGTCCCCCGCCGCCGCGCGCCGTCCGATGTCCCGGAGCGCCTCGAAGGAGCCGAAATGCCGCGCGAGCAGCCGTGCATTCGTCTCGCCGATGTGGCGGATCCCGAGCGCGAAGATGAATCGGTCGAGCCCGATCGTCCGGCGCGCCTCGATGGCATCGAAGAGCTTTTGGGCGCTCTGCCGTCCCCAGCCCTCGCGGTTCTCGAGCTTCGTCAGGCTGCGCCGATCGCGTTCGGCCAGGGTGAAGATATCGCCCGGACGGGTGATCATGCCGTCGCGGTAGAACTCGTCGATACGCTGCTCGCCGAGGCCCTCGATGTCGTAGGCGTTGCGGGACACGAAATGCTTCAGCCGCTCGACCGCCTGGGCCGGGCAGACGAGCCCGCCCGTGCAACGGCGGACCGCGTCGAGCTTGCCCGTGCGAGGGTTCGTCTCCCGCACCGCGCTCGAGCCGCAGGCCGGACAGGTCGTCGGGAACTCGTAAGGCTTCGAGTCCGCCGGCCGCTTGTCGAGATCGACCCCGAGGACCTGCGGGATGACGTCCCCTGCCCGCTGGATGGTGACCGTATCGCCGACCCGAACGTCCTTGCGAAGGATCTCCTCCTCGTTGTGCAGCGTGGCGTTCGAGACCACGACGCCACCCACCGTCACGGGCCTCAGCTTCGCCACGGGCGTGAGCGCGCCTGTCCGCCCGACCTGGATCTCGATCGCATCCACGATCGTCGTCGCCTTCTCGGCCGAGAACTTGTGCGCCAGCGCCCAGCGCGGCTCGCGCGACACGGCGCCGAGCCGGTCCTGCAGGGCGATGTCGTCCACCTTGTAGACGACCCCGTCGATGTCATAGCCGAGCGTCGCGCGCTCGGTCTCGATCAGCCGGTATTGTTCCAGCATCTCGTCGGCCGAGCGGCAGAGCCTGGTCAGGGGATTCGTCTTGAACCCGAAGGCCGCGAGCAGCGCCACCATCCCGCTCTGCGTTCCGGAGGGCATGGAGCTCGCTTCGCCCCAGCCATAGGCGAAGAAGTGCAGCGGGCGGGAGGCCGTGACCTTCGCATCGAGCTGCCGAAGGCTGCCGGCCGCGCCGTTGCGCGGATTGGCGATGGGCGCCTTCCCGGCAGCAACCTGCCGCTCGTTGATGAGCGCGAACTCGGCATGGGTGAGATAGATCTCGCCCCGCACCTCGAAGATTGCGGGCGGATCGCCCGAAAGACGGTGCGGAATATCCCTCACGGTGCGGGCGTTCGGGGTGACGTCCTCCCCCTCCGAGCCATCCCCGCGGGTCGTCGCAGCCACGAGCTCGCCGCCCTCGTAGCGGAGGCTCAGCGATAGCCCGTCGACCTTCGGCTCGGCCGTGAAGGCGAGCGGGACCTCGTCGGGAATGCGGAGGAAGCGGCGCACCCGGGCCACGAACTCTCCCACCTCCTCGTCCGTATAGGCCTTCCCGAGCGACAACATCGGCACGGCGTGACGGCGCTTGGCGAACTTCTCGGACGGCGCCGCGCCGACCGTGCGGGTCAGGCTCTCGCCGGTCGCGAGTTCCGGGAACTGGTTTTCCAGCGCTTCGTAGCGCAGCCGCAGAGCGTCGTATTCCGCATCCGTGACGGTCGGCGCATCGTCCTGATAGTAGCGGCGATCGTGCTCCGCGATCTCCTCGCCGAGCCGGCGGTACTCGCGGGCGGCCTCACCTGCCCCGAGCTGTTCGACAGGTGTTTCGGACGCGCGACGCCTGGCCATGATCGCGATCTAGCCGGAAAGGCCCGCACGACCAACTCGCCGCTTCTGCGGCGCTGCAGCCGAGCTCGCAGCAGCGGCCGCAGCAGCCTCGATGAGACGATGGGCGGCCGCGCGAGCCTCGTCCGTGACAGAGGCGCCTGCCAGCATGCGGGCAATCTCCTCGCGGCGATGCGTCGGGGCGAGCGCGGCGACACGCGTCGCGACCCGTTCCGTTTCGGGGACCGGCTCCTTGGCGATCAGGAAGTGGTTCGAGGCGCGTGCGGCCACCTGCGGCGCGTGCGTCACGGCCATCACCTGCACACCCTCGGCGAGCCGCGCCAGCCGCTGGCCGATAGCATCCGAGACCGCACCGCCAACGCCGGTATCGACTTCGTCGAACACGAGCGTCGGAGCAGAGCCGCGATCCGCGAGGACCACCTTGAGCGCGAGAATGAAGCGCGAGAGCTCGCCGCCGGACGCGACCTTCATCACGGGCCCGGCGCGCGTGCCCGGATTGGTCTGCGCCCAGAACTCCACCCGGTCGTAGCCCGCCGGATCGCGCGAGGCTGGATCCGTCTCGACCTTGGTGATGAAGCGGGCACGCTCCAGCTTCAGGGGCGCGAGTTCGCGCGCGACGGCACCATCGAGCGAGGCTGCAGCCGCATGGCGGCGCTCCGACAGGCGCTCCGCCGCCGCCGTGTAGGCGCGGTCTGCCTCGGCCAGCTGCTTGCGAAGCGCCGTCAGCTGCTCCTCGCCGGCATCGATGGCCGCGAGATCGGCCGCGAAGCGATCGCGCAGGCCCGGCAGCTCATCCACCGGAACCGAGTATTTGCGCGAAGCCGCCCGCAGCTTGAACAGGCGGTCCTCCGTGCGCTCGAGTTCGCCCTGGTCGAATTCGGTCGCCCGTATCGCCTCCTCGACGGCGTCCCGCGCCTCGTCGAGCGCGAGCAGAACGGAATTGAGGGCCGCGATCGAGGGATCGAGAAGGGTGCCGAGCTGCCCGGCGCGCCGCTCGAACTTCCGCATCACGGCGGCGATCGCCGGGACGGGCGATCCATTGCCCCCGACGGTTTCGAGCGCGTCGGCGAGATCGGTCGCGATCTTCTCCGACTGCATCATCATCTGGCGGCGCTCGGTGAGGCTCTCCTCCTCGCCCGGCTGCGGATCGAGCTCGGTGAGCTCGGCATGGGCATGCGCGAGATATTCCGCCTCCCGCCTAATGGACTCGAGCTGCGCTTCCTGGGCGGCGAGATCGGCCCGGAGCTCACGGACCCGACGGGAGCTTTCCGCAACGTCGCGGGCGTCGTCCTGCAGGCCCGCATAGGCGTCCAGGATGTCGCGATGGGTGGCAGGATCGACCATGGCCCGGTCGTCGTGCTGGCCATGGATCTCGACGAGCGCCGCCCCGATCGCGCGCAGCGCCTGCACGCTCACCGGCTGGTCGTTTACGAGGGCGCGCGTGCGGCCATCCGCGAACTGGATGCGCCGCAGGATCAGGTCGCCGTCGATGTCGATATCCGCCGCCCGCGCGATCGTCCGAGCGGGATGGTCCGCCGGAACGTCGAAGACCGCCGTCACCTGGCCGCGAGCCTCGCCGTGCCGCACGAGGGAGCCGTCGCCACGCCCGCCGAGCGCGAGAGAGAAGGCATCCAGCAGGATGGATTTGCCGGCGCCCGTCTCGCCGGTGAGCACGCTGAGACCGGCCGGGAACCGGAGATCCAGCCGGTCGATCAGGACGATGTCCCGGATCAGGAGCTCCGCGAGCATGCCGGGCGGGAGCCTAAAGCGAGAGGAACGAAAAGGGAACCCGTCTCGGCCAAAGATTGGTGCGGGGCCGGTCGGGGCCCCGCCCAGGCGACGGCTACTGGCCGAGCGCCACGGTCTTCAGGCCGCGGAAGGCGCGGCTGATCCAGGACTGGCTCTCCTCGCGGGGCTCGAGGCCGCCGCTCTGCAGGAGCGCGTAGGCGTCCTTGTACCAGGGGCTGTCGGGGAAGTTGTGGCCTAGCACGGCGGCGGCGGTCTGCGCCTCCTGCGTGATGCCGAGCGCCATATAGGCCTCGGTCAGCCGCTGGAGCGCCTCTTCCACGTGCCGGGTCGTCTGGTACTGCGCGACCACGGCGCGGAAGCGATTGATCGCGGCCGGGTAGTTGCGGCGCTCCAGGTAATAGCGCCCGACCTCCATCTCGCGGCCGGCGAGCTGGTCGCGCGCGATCTGGATGCGGTTGCGGGCATCGGAGACGTATTCGGAGTTCGGGTACTTCTGGACGAGCTCGTTCAGAGCCTCCAGGGCCTTCTCGGACCGCGCCTGGTCGCGCGTGACATCGGGGATCTGGTTGTAGTTCGACATCGCCAAGAGATACTGCGCATAGGCGGCATCCTTGGTGTTCGGATACTTGCTCAGATAGCTCCGGGACGCCGTGATCGCGTCCTCCCACTTCTGGGCCTCGTAGTTGCTGTAGGCCTCCATGATGAGGCCACGACGCGCCCACTCCGAATAGGGATAGTTCTTGCTGAGCTGCGCGAACTTCTTGGCCGCGCCCTCGTGGTCGCTGCTCTTCATGCGGCCGAGGCCGTCGTCGTAGATCTTCTCGGCGGGCACGTCCGCCACGATCTTCATCTCGTACTTCTCGCCCTGGTCGAAGGGATTGAGCGAGGAGAGAGTATCGCAGCCGGCGAGCGTCAGGGCGCCGGCGACGACGGCGACGGCCCGAAGGGCGACGCGCGCATCACGGACCGTGACAGCGAAGTCGAGTGACATGCTCGGGAAATCCTCTGGCGTTCGTACGCAACCGCGGCACTGCTCGGCGTTTACACGAACTCGGCTGCCCGCTCCAAGCCCGTGCCTCCGAAACCCGGGAGGCGCTGCTTCCGGGCCACAGCCCGTTGCGAAAGCCTAGTGCACGTCGGGCGCGAAAGCCGGGACGGCGACGCCGCTCCCCATCTCCGCATGCCCCGCTTCGCGTCGCGTCCCAACGTCCACGATCGCGTAATTCGCCCGATCCGAGAGGAGCTCTTTCAAGACGGCGATATTGAGGCGATGCCCGCCGCAGAACGACCTGTACGCGCCCAGGATGGGATGGCCTGCGAGGGACAGATCGCCGATGGCGTCCAGCATCTTGTGGCGGACGAACTCGTCGGCGAAGCGCAGCCCCTCGGGATTGATGATCTTGCCCTCGCCGATGGCGACGGTGTTGTCGAGCGAGGCGCCGAGGGCGAATCCCGCCTTCCAGAGCTTCTCGACGTCACCGATGAAGCCGAAGGTCCGGGCCCGGGCGATTTCCTTGCGGTAGATGGCCGGGGTGAGGTCCACGGCCTTGCGCTGGTTCCCGATCACCGGGTTGTCGAACTTGATCTCGACATCGACCTGGAAGCCGCGCGCATGCGGGCGCAGCTCGGCCCAGCCGATGCCGAGTTCGACGCGCACCGGCCGGAGAACCTTGAGGTAGCGCCGCGGCGCTCGGCTGGGAGCGAGGCCCACGCCGTCGATCGCCTCGACGAAGGCCTGGGCGCTCCCGTCGAAGATCGGGACCTCGGGGCCGTCGATCTCGATCAGCAGGTTGTCGATGCCGAGCCCGCACAGGCAGGACATCAGGTGCTCGATGGTGGCCACCGCGCCAGCCGACCGGTCACCGACGACCGTGCAGAGCTCGGTCGCCGTCACTTCGAGGCTGCGGGCGTCGATCAGACGATCCTCGCCGCCGGGAAGGCCGGTGCGGAGAAAAACAATACCGTGGTTAGCCTGAGCGGGATGGAGGTGGAGATTGACTGGTTTGCCGGAATGAACGCCGATGCCGGAAAGCGATACCGGCGCGGCGATCGTGGCTTGTTGACTTTGCTTCATTCGCTCACCTCGGGCCGAATCCGAACACTGCGCGACTGGTGCCGCCGCCGTCTGGATCTCGCCCGCTGCTGATGCCCCGTTTTGGACGCCGCCCGCCTGAATGCCGGGGCGCGCTGTCACTCAACTCTCAACGTGGCGGCACATTAGTTAGGGCGGGATTCAACGCAAATCACGCTTTCTTACGCTCTGTTACACACATCCGTAACGAAAGAGCCCCGGACCTCAGTCCGGGGCTCTTGGGGTTTGGCTGGGGTCTCAGCTCGACCTGCGTAGGAAGGCTGGGATCTCGAGATGGTCGTCCTCCGCCGGCCGGGGAGCCGGTGCGAGCCGGCCCTGCCGGTCGAGATTGCCCTTGGCCGGGCTATAGGCCGGGGCCGGAGCCTGGCGCCGCGGTTGTTCCACGGGTGCCTGGCGGGGCTGCTCGGCCGCCACCGGAGCCTGCGCAACCGGGACCGGCGCTGCCGGCGTGGGCTCGTCGCGCCGGCCGAAGCCGACGGTGGCGAGGCGCTGGAGGAGCGACTTCCGCTCGTTGGCGGAAGAGTCAGCCTCGCCGCGGGCCGCGCGGAGCTGCTTCTGCGCCGGGACGGGAAGGTCCTCCACGCGGGGCATGCGGCTCGGCCGCATCGCACGCTCGGGCGCCGGCGGCACGAAGGCGCCGGGTGCCTCGAGCTCGGCCACTTCCGAATGCGCCGGCGCGGGCTCCTCATAGGCCTCGAAGCTCGCACCCTTCGGCTGCGCCGGCGTGAGCACGACATCGTCGTGCATGACCGGTGCGGGGGCGGGCTCAGGCGCCTTCCGGGCGATCTCCGCGGCGCGGGCGACGGCCGGGGCCGTCTCGGCGGCGGGAGCCGCCGGCACCGGGGTGCTCTGGCTGGCGCGGGCGCGGGCCTCGGCCCGGAGGCGCTCGGCGACTTCCGCGATCCGCTGCTCGGTCGCCGAGATCGGGGCTTCGGCGATCGCCGGCTGGTCGATGCCCGTCGCGACGACCGACACCCGGATCGAGCCTTCGAGGCTTTCGTCGAAGGTCGCGCCCAGGATGATGTTCGCGTCCGGGTCGACCTCCTCGCGAATCCGCGTGGCGGCCTCGTCGAGCTCGTACAGGGTCATGTCGCGCCCGCCCGTGATCGAGATCAGGAGGCCCCGTGCGCCCTTCATGGACACGTCGTCGAGGAGCGGGTTGGCGATGGCGGCCTCGGCGGCGCGGTTCGCGCGCTTCTCGCCCGACGCCTCGCCGGTCCCCATCATGGCCTTGCCCATCGAGCGCATGATCGCGCGCACGTCGGCGAAGTCGAGGTTGATGAGGCCTTCCTTGACCATGAGGTCGGTGATGCAGGCGACACCCGAATAGAGGACCTGGTCCGCCATCGCGAAAGCGTCAGCGAAGGTGGTCTTCTCGTTCGCGACCCGGAACAGGTTCTGGTTCGGGATCACGATCAGGGTGTCGACGCATTGCTGCAGCTCGTTCACGCCGGCCTCGGCGAGACGCATGCGGCGGTGACCCTCGAACTGGAACGGCTTCGTGACGACGCCGACCGTCAGGATGCCCATGTCGCGAGCCGCCCGGGCGATGACGGGCGCCGCCCCGGTTCCGGTGCCGCCGCCCATGCCGGCCGTGATGAAGGCCATGTGCGCGCCCGAGAGCTGGTCGCGGATCTCGTCCAGCACCTCCTCGGCGGCCGCGCGGCCGACTTCCGGCTGCGAGCCGGCGCCGAGGCCCTGCGTGACGCCGACGCCCATCTGGATGATGCGTTCGCACCGGGACGAGGTCAGGGCCTGGGCATCGGTATTGGCGCAGACGAACTCGCAGCCCATCAGGCCGGAATCGATCATGTTGTTGACGGCGTTGCCGCCGGCACCGCCGACACCGAACACCGTAATCCGTGGCCTGAGTTCCCGGATATCCGGGGCTTGCAGATTGATCATGTCCTCGCCCTCTTCTGGCCTCTCTGGCCCCGTTGGTGCGCCGTGGCTTGAACCGCCGGCAGCGTGTCAGAAACTGTCCCGGATCCACCGCCCCAGGCGGGGCAGGTAGCCGTCGCCCGGAGGGCCGGCGAGAAAGCCGGTCCGCCGGGGCTCGAAATGCTCGACATGCGCGACCTGCGGGTAGACGAGCAGTCCCACCGCGGCCGAAAAGGCCGGCCCCCGCGCCGCCTCGGGCAATCCTTTGATGCCCAGGGGCCGCCCGATACGAACCTGTCCCTGCAGGATGCGCCGGGCGACTTCCGGAAGCCCGACGAGCTGGCTGGCGCCGCCCGTCAGGACGACGCGCCGCCCGGCCTGCGCCGCGAACCCGGCATTCTTGAGTCGATCCCGCATGAGCTCGAGGATCTCCTCGATCCGCGGGCGAATGATGCGCACGAGCTGAGCCTTCGGAATGTGATGGGCGACCTCGCGCTCGTCGTCGTCCTCGACCTGCGGCACGGCCACCATGTCCCGCTCGTCCGAGGGCGAGGAGATCGCGGCGCCGTAGAGCGCCTTGAGGCGCTCGGCCGCCGATACGCGGGTGGTCAGGCCGCGGGCGATGTCCATGGTGACATGGTGCCCGCCCACTGCGACCGCATCCGTATGGACCAGGTGCCCGCTGGTGAAGATCGCCGCCGATGTCGTGCCGGCCCCCATGTCGATCACGGCGCAACCCATGTCGGCCTCGTCGTCGACGAGCGCGGAGAGCGCGGATGCGTAGGGGGTCGCCACGACGGCCTCGACGCCGAGATGGCTGCGCTCCACGGCCAGCATCAGGTTGCGCGAGGCGGCCGCCTCGGCCGTCACGACATGCAGGTCGACGCCGAGATTCTCGCCGATCATGCCGGCGGGGTCGACGACGTTGCGCTGGCTGTCGAGGGAGAAGCCGGTCGGGAGGGCGTGCAGCACCGCCCTGCCCGGGCGAAGCGTATGGGCGCTCGCGGTCTCCAGGACGCGGTGGACGTCGGCTGCGCTCACCATGCCGGCGCGCACAGGCACGTTCGCCTCGAAATGGTGCGAGGCGAGCCGGCCACCCGTCAGGTTCACGATGACGGATTGGATCTCGACCTTCGCCATGCGCTCGGCCGCATGGATCGCCTGCCGGATGGACGTCTCGGCGGCTTCAAGGTCGACAACTGCGCCGCCCTTCAGCCCGAGCGAGCGCTGGTGGCCGATCCCGATCACGCGGGCAAGGTGCGTTCGGCCGCGCAAAGCCTCGCCGTTCGTCACCGGCCGGAGTTCGGCGACGAGGCAAACGATCTTGCTGGTGCCGATGTCGAGGACCGAGAGGGTCGCGCTCTTACGCGTCGAAAGCGGCTTGAGGCGCGGCGTCAGTCCGTGGTCGCGCAGGCTCAAATCTCGGCTCCCTTAACGCCACGCTGGGGCCGCTTCTTGTTGGCTTCGGCACGGGCGGCAGCTGCCTCCTCGGTGAGCCTGGCGACCAGCCGCCCCGGCACCCGGAGATCGAACGCCAGCACGTCCTTGTCCAGGATCCGCTCCTCGCGCTCGAGGCGCGCGAGCTGCGCGAGAGCAGCCGGGGCGCCCTCTTCCGGCAGCTTCACGTCGAGGCCGTTATCCATCTTCAGATCCCAGCGCCGCCCGGAGACGAGCATGCCGGCCCGGATCCTGGGCCGGAGGGAGCCGGCGGCGTCGAGCAGCCCGACATAGGACGCGACCCGCTTGTTCGCCTGGTCGCCCACGACAAGCGGGAGCGAGGCGAAGCGCGCGTCGTTCATGCGGTCGATCACCATGCCGTCCGCGGAGACGACGAAGAGTTCGCCCTTGTACTGCCACAGCGCGTAGGCCTCGCGCTCGACCAGGGTGATCGCGAGTTCGTTGGGGTAGAGCTTGCGGACGACCGCGCTCTTCACGAGCGGCGTCCGCTCCAGCCGCTCCCGAATCTCCGCAGCGGACAGAAAGGGCAGCGAGAGAAGCGGGTTGATCCCGCCGATCCGCAGGACCTCGCGCTCGGTGAGCTGCGACAGGCCGGAGATGGTGATTTTCTCCAGCCCGAAGCCGGACAGGCGGGCAGCGATGTCTCGCGGCTCTCCGAGTTGCTGGCGCAGCACGTCGTATTGCCCGCTCGCGACCAGCCCGTAGGAGCCGGTCGCACCGAAGAAGAGGAGGACGAGGACCGTGCCCGTCAGCCGCGGGATGCGGCGGGCGAGCGGCACCGTCACGAAGGAACGGCGCCGGCGGCGGAACGGAAGACGCGGGAGAAGCGAGGCGAAACGCGAGCGACGGCGCAATCCGGGATCGTGACCCGGACGTCCGGCCGCGAGGCCGGGGAACCCGGCCGTCAGCGGCTCAAGGACGCGTCCTCCACCATCCATTGCACAAGCTCACCGAACGAGAGACCCGCATGGGCCGCCATCTCGGGCACCAAGGACGTTGCCGTCATTCCCGGCTGGGTATTGACCTCGAGCACCACGAGCGCGCCGGTTCCGCCCGGCGTGTCGTCGTATCGAAGGTCGGCGCGGCTCACGCCGCGGCAGCCGAGTGCTTGATGCGCCGTTAAGGCCAACTGTTGAACCTGTTGGTAAATATTCGGTGAAAGTTCAGCCGGCAGGACGTGGATGGACCCCCCTTCGGCATACTTCGCATCGTAGTCGTAGAAGAGGCCCGTGGCCGGCCGGATGTCGATCACACCGAGCGCCCGATCACCCATCACGCCGCAGGTAAGTTCCCGTCCTGCAACGAATTTTTCCACCAGGACCTCTTCCCCGAAGCTCCAGTCCTCGCGGCCGAGCTCCTGCGGCGGATGCGACCGATCCTCGCGCACGATGATGACGCCGACCGAGGATCCCTCGTTAACGGGTTTCACAACGTAGGGTGGAGGAAGGACGTGCTCCGCGGCCGCGTCGCGACGCTTCACGACCAGCCCTTCGGGCACAGGCACGCCGGCCGCCGCCATCACGGCCTTCGCCTTCTGCTTGTCCATCGCCAAGGCCGAGGCGAGCACGCCGGAATGCGTGTAGGGGATCTGGAGGAGTTCCAGCAGGCCCTGGATCGTGCCGTCCTCGCCGTAGCGGCCGTGGAGGGCGTTGAACACGACCTCCGGCCGCACGGCCTGAAGGACCCGCGCGATATCCGGCTGAACATCGATCGGTGTGACGCGGTAGCCACGCTCCTCAAGGGCGGCGACGCAGCCCTTGCCCGTGTTGAGCGACACTTCGCGCTCGGCCGACCAGCCCCCCATCAGGACGGCGACGTGCTTCTGGCTCATGGAGATTCTCTGTCGCTTGCTTGGGCCGAGATGAAGGATCTGACACGGCGGACGACCCGGCCGTGCAGGGCGGATGAAATGCTTCCGGCTTTTCGGAGGATGCGTGCAGGCTCGATGCAGGCGATCTTCGTCGTGCGAACCACGCAGGGCCGAGTCAGCCCTGCTGCAGGCAGATCCTCGACCGGGAGGTCGAAGCGCCCGGCTGCCCGCCGAGCGCTGGTGATCATCAGAACCCAGACGAGACCGGCTTCCGCAAGCTCGCGGCCAGTGATCACGAGCGCCGGCCTCCGCTTTTCCGCCAGCTTGTCCGTGAACGGGAAGGGCACCACGACGACGTCGCCCGGTTCGTAATGGTGGACGTCAGAGGTCGGCAAAGGCTTCGTCGTCCTCTGGGCTGCTCCATTCCGTGAAGGTGGCGAACGGATCCTCCTGAAGCTCCGGACCCGCCTTCTCGATGCGCACGACGTCGTCTTCGATGATGTAGCGGAGACGGTCACCGGCGGCGATCCCGAGGCGCTCGCGCACCTCGGCAGGGAGCACCGTCTGGCTCTTCACCGAGACCTTCGAAAAGGCGACTGCTCGCGACGCTCGGCCCATGGCTGCATCTTACCGCCTTACCGTCTTACGTCTACTGATCCCCGACCCGCTTGATCTCCCATTCGAGCTCCACGCCCGAGGTCTCGCGCACGCGGCGGCGGACTTCCTCGCCGAGCGCCTCGATCTCGGCCGCCGTCGCCTTGCCGTGATTGATCAGGAAGTTGCAGTGGAGCTCGGAGACCTGGGCATCGCCGATGCGGAGCCCGCGGCAGCCGGCCTGGTCCACGAGTTCCCACGCCTTCCGGCCCGGCGGGTTCTTGAAGGTCGACCCTCCCGTGCGGGTGTTCACCGGCTGCGTGGCGGAGCGCGCATCCGTGATGGCGCTCATGGCGGCGAGGATCGCGTCCGGCTCGCCCGGGCGGCCCTCGAAAAGCGCCTCCGTGAAGATGTACTCGGCGGGCGCGCCGCAATGGCGATAGCTGAACGCCATCTCGGCCTTCGAGACCACATGGGCCCTGCCCTGCCGGTCGAGCGCACGCGCCTCGGCGAGGACGTCCGCGGTCTCGCCGCCATAGGCGCCGCCATTCATGCGCAGCGCGCCCCCGATCGCGCCCGGAATGCCGCGCAGGAAGGTGAGCCCGTCGATGCCGGCCTCTGCGGCCGCGCGGGCGACCTTCACGTCCGGCGCGCCGGCGCCGGCGCAGATGCGATGGCCGGCTTCCACCGTCACCTCCGCGAAGGCCTTGCCGAGGCGGATGACGACGCCCCGGATCCCGCCGTCGCGGATCAGGAGATTCGAGCCGAGCCCGACGACGAGGACCGGGATCTCCGCCGGGCAGCCGGCCAGGAACAGGGCAAGGTCCGCCTCGTCCGCCGGCGTGAACAGCACCTCGGCCGGACCGCCGGTGCGAAACCAGGAGAGAGGAGCCGTCGGGGCCTCGGCCTGCAACATCCCGCGCAGGCCGGGGATAAGACGGGCGAGCTCGCTTGCGAGGGCAACCTCTTCTCCCCGCAAGCGGGGAGAAGTCGAGTCGCTCGCCAGAGCGACCGGATGAGGGGCAAGCATGGTGGCGCCGATGTCGCTCATCGGCCCTCACCCGGACGGCCTTTCCCCGTTTGCGGGAAAAGCGGGGCGCGCTCCTCAAGGGCTGCGTAGATCGTGTCGAGCACGCTCGTCATCCTGGCATTCACGTCCGAGTTCCAAAAGCGCAGAACGCGATAGCCGAGCGACGCGAGATACGCATCCCGCAGTCGATCGTACTCGCTATCCGCGTGCTGCGACCCGTCAAGCTCGATAACAAGCTTGCGCTCCCGGCAGGCAAAATCAGCGAAGTACGGCCCGATCGGCTCCTGCCGAACGAACTTGCAGCCGGCAATCTTGCGATTGTTGAGCCGCAACCAGATTTGTCGCTCGACATCCGTCTGCTCGCGCCGAAGATTGCGAGCTCTTTGAGTCGTCTTCTGGTCGGGGCCGCGCATCGGATCCGGCCATCTTCTCCCCGTCTGCGGGGAGAAGTCGAGTCGCTCATCAGAGCGACCGGACGAGGGGCAGGCGCGAGAAGCGTCGCCGACCGCCCCTCACCCGGACGGCCGCTCCGCGGCCTGCTCGACCTCTCCCCGTTGCACGGGGAGAGGAGGTCGCGTCACGCCGCCGCCTGCTCGCCCAGCGCCGCGAGTTCGCCGGGGAGCGCATAGGCCCATTGCGTGATGTTACCGGCGCCGAGGCAGATCACGTAGTCGCCCGGCTTCGCATGGGCCCGGATGATGCTCGCGAGGTCTTCCGGCTTCTCGAGCGCCATCGCGTTGCGGTGCCCGCGCGACTTCAGGCCGGAGACGAGCGCGTCGCGGTCGGCCCCTGGGATCGGCAACTCGCCGGCGGCATAGACCGGCGCCACGATGACGGTGTCGGCATCGTTGAAGCAGGTGCAGAACTCGTCGAAGAGCGAGGACACGCGCGAGTAGCGGTGCGGCTGCACGACGGCGATCACGCAGCCCTCCGTCGAGGCGCGGGCGGCCCGCAGCACCGCTTTGATCTCGACCGGATGGTGGCCGTAATCGTCGAAGATCGTCACGTCGTTCCACTCGCCCGTGCGGGTGAAGCGCCGCTTCACGCCGCCGAACCCGGCGAGCGCCTTGCGGATGTTCTCCGGCGAGACGCCGAGCTCGTGCGCGACCGCAATCGCGGCCGTCGCGTTCAGGGCGTTGTGCGTGCCGGGCATCGGCAGGACGAGATCGGCCAGCTCGAGCCGGAAACCCGGGCGTCGGTCGCGGATGAGAACCTGGAAGCGGTTCTGGCCGCCCTTCGAATCCACGTCGATGAGCCGGACGTCGGCCTGCGGGTGCTCGCCGTAGGTGATGACCCGGCGATCCTCGATGCGGCCGACGAGATCCTGCACGATCGGATGGTCGATGCACATCACGGCAAAGCCGTAGAACGGGATGTTGTCGATCAGCGACCGGAACGCGTCCTTGATGGCATCGAAAGAGCCGAAATGGTCGAGGTGCTCCGGATCGATGTTGGTGACGATGGCCACGTCGGCCGGAAGCTTCAGGAAGGTGCCGTCCGATTCGTCGGCCTCGACCACCATCCAGTCGCCCGCGCCCATGCGGGCATTGGTACCGTAGGCGTTGATGATGCCGCCGTTGATGACGGTCGGGTCGAGCCCGCCCGCATCCAGGAGCGTGGCGACGAGCGAGGTGGTAGTCGTCTTGCCGTGCGTTCCCGCGACCGCGACGCACGACTTGAACCGCATAAGCTCGGCCAGCATCTCGGCGCGGCGCACGACGGGCAGGCGGCGCTCGCGTGCGGCCGCGAGCTCGGGATTGTTCCGCTTGATGGCCGTCGAGACCACGACGACCTCGGCCTCGTCGACGTTCTTCGCCTCATGCCCGATGAAGGTGCGGATGCCCTTCTCGGCGAGTCGCCGGACGTTGTAATTGTCCGCGGCATCGGAGCCCTGGACCGTATAGCCGAGGTTGTGCATGACCTCGGCGATGCCGGACATGCCGATGCCGCCGATACCGATGAAATGGATGGGCCCGAGCTTCGGGGGCAATTTCATGATGACGTCTCCTGGTCGGGCACCGGGATCTTGGCCAGGGTGAGAACGACGGAGGCGAGTCGCTCCGCCGCGTCGAGAATTCCTGCGCTCTTCGCCGCGCGAGCGGCCTGGGTCAACCCGGACGGGTCCGCGAGCCGCTCTGCAACTTCCCCGGCAAGGCGCTCCGGCGTGAAGTCCGGCTGCATGATCACGGTCGCGGCGCCGATCTCCGCCAGCGAGCGGGCATTGGCCGCCTGGTCCTGGTCGAGCGCGCCGGGCAGCGGGACGAGGATCGATGGGCGGCCGATCGCCGCGAGTTCGGCGACCGTGGATGCGCCGGAGCGCCCGATCACGAGATGCGCCGCCGCCATCCGGGCCGGCAGGTCCTTGAAGAAGGGCGCGACCTCGGCCGCGATCCCGGCCTCCCGGTAGACGCGCCGCACCTCGTCCTGGTCCTCCGGCCGCGCCTGCTGCACGACCGAGAGCCGCGCCCGGGCCTCCGCGGGAAGCGAGGCGAGCGCCGGCGGGACGATCTCGCTCATGATCCGCGCGCCCTGGCTGCCGCCGAAGGCGAGGATCCGCAGCATGCCGCCGGGTTCGGGGGCGACATAGGGCGTCGCCGCGGCCTCGAGCACCGCTGGCCGGATCGGGTTGCCGGTGTGGTAGGTCCGGCCCGCCAGGCGCTCGGGCAGGCCGTTGACCTTCGGAAAGCCGGTCGCGATGGCGGAGACGCGACCCATGAGGAAGCGGTTTGCACGGCCGATCACGCCGTTCTGCTCGTGGATGAGCGTCGGCACGCCGCCCGTGGCGGCGGCGAAGACCGGCGGGACGGTCGGGTATCCGCCGAAGCCCACCACGCAATCCGGCTTCAGGCGCCGGATGAGCCGGAGCGCCGCGAGCACGCCGCGGGCGAGCTTGAGGGCCGCGATCCCCTTGCTGACGACCGAACCGCCGGAGGGTGTGCCCGACGGAATCTGGACCACCTCGCTCGCCGGAAAGGTTTTGGCGATCTCGGTGACGCGGCTGTCCGTCGCGAGCACCACCCTCACGCCGAGCTTGCCCAGCGCGGTGGCGAGCGACTCGGCCGGGAAGAGGTGCCCCCCGGTGCCCCCGGCGGCGATCAGGACGGTGCCGCGGCTCATGATCTCCCCGGGCCCGGCATCATGCGGTCGAGCATCTCGGAGCGCGGCCGACGCCGGGTCAGCGCCACCAGGAAGCCCATCCCGAGCGCGAGCGAGAGGAGCGACGAGCCGCCATAGGAGATGAAGGGCAGCGTCATGCCCTTGGCGGGCATGAGGTGCACGTTCACCATCATGTTGATGCAGGCCTGAAGGCCGAACATCAGGACGAGGCCGGTCGTGGCGAGCCGGCAGAACAGGTCCTCGCTGCGCCGCGCGAGCGTCAGGCCGCGCAGCACGATGAAGGCGAAGATGCAGAGGAGGCCCATGCAGGCGATGATGCCGAACTCCTCGGCCGTCACCGCGAAGATGAAGTCGGTATGCGCGTCCGGCAGGATCCGCTTCACCGTGCCCTCGCCCGGGCCGCGGCCGAGCCAGCTTCCCTTGGCAAAGGCCTCCAGGGCGGTGTCGACCTGGAAGGTGTCGCCCGAGGACTTGTCGAGGAAGCGCTCGATGCGCTCCTGCACGTGCGGCAGCAGCTTGTAGGCCATGAACACGCCGACCAGCGCCACGCCGCCGAGCCCGAGCACCCAGAAGAAGTGCAGGCCGGCGACGAAGAAGAGGCCGAGCCACACGGCCGTGATCAGCATCGTCTGCCCGAAATCGGGCTGCAGGATCAGGGGCAGGATCGTGGCCGGCAGAAGCAGGATCGCCAGGATCGCGCCCTCGTTCCGGCGCGCGCTCTCCGAGAAGGCCCAGGCCGCCAGGACCACGAAGGCGGGCTTCACGAATTCCGAGGGCTGGATGCCGAAGGAGCCGACCGCGATCCAGCGATGCGCGCCCTTGATCTCCGGGCCGAAATTGATCGCGAGCGCACAGAGCACCACGCCCGCCGCATAGACGAACAGCGCCAGCCGCCGCACGTGCCGCAGCGACAGGAACGAGACGGCAACCAGGACCATCAAGGCCGGCGCCAGATAGAGCACCTGGCGATTGACGAAGTGGAATGTCTGCAGCCCCAGCCGTTCCGCGACCGGAGGGCCGCCTCCCATCAGGGCGACGATCCCGGCCACCATCAGGGCGGCGAGCCCCGCGAGGAGCAGCCGATCGACTGTCCAGAGCCAGTCGCCGACATAGGTGCGTTCAGCGCGCGAAGACATGGATCAGCCCCTCATCTCTACGCCAGGGAGCGCGCGGACGAGTTCGCGGAAGCCGTCGCCGCGGACCTCGAAATTCGGATATTGGTCGTAGCTCGCGCAGGCGGGCGACAGCAGCACGACCGGCTCGGCTGCGCCTGAGCGGGATGCGTCCTCCGCCGCGGCGGCGACGGCATTGTCCAGTGTTCCGCAGCGCACGTACGGCACCTCGTTCCCGAGCGAGGCCGCGAACATCTCCGTCGCGTCCCCGATCAGATAGGCCTTGTCGATCTTGGTGAACAAAGGCCTAAGAGGCTCGATTCCGCCCGCCTTCGCCTTGCCGCCCAGGATCCAGTGGATCCCCGCTTCGAAGGAGAGGAGCGCCTTCTCGGTCGAATCGGCGTTGGTGGCCTTGGAATCGTTGATGAAGACGACGCGGCCGCGTCGGCCCACCTCCTCCATCCGGTGAGCAAGGCCCGGGAAGGAGGCGAGACCCGCCTCGATCTCCTCGGGCTGGAGTCCCAGCGCCTCCGCAATGGCGATCGCGGCCGCGGCATTCTGGGCGTTGTGGGCGCCGCGCAGCGCGCCGATCCCCTTCAGGTCGGCCACCTGGCTGGTGGAGGTCCCGAAGCTCGCGAAAATCTTCGAGCCCTCGAAATGGTATCCGTCGCCGGGCAGCAGATCCTGGCTGATCGTCAGGACGCGGTGTCCGGATCGGGCAAGGCTCTCGGCGATCGCGCGGCTCGGCGCGTCGTCGATCCCCACGATGGCGAGTTCCGCGCTGGCTACGAGCCGGGCCTTGATGGCGGCGTAGTTTTCCATCGTGCCGTGCCGGTCGAGATGATCCGGCGTGATGTTCATCAGCAGGCCGACAGTCGGGCCATGGCCGACCCGCCCATCCCGGCGGAGGCCGGGATCCAGATCCAACGCCTGCCCCTGGGCCCCGGCCTCTGCCGAAGTGACCGGCGGCGGAGAACCGAAGCTCGGCGTCAGGTCGATCTGGAAGCTCGACATCTCGATCACGTGCACGCGCGACGGCGCGGGCGGTTCGAGCGACAGGATGGCGGTACCGATATTGCCGCCCATCTGCACGTCGTAGCCGGCCGTGCGCAGGACATGGGCAACGAGGGCCGTCGTCGTCGACTTGCCGTTGGTCCCCGTGATGGCGACGAACGGCGCGTCGGGAGCGATCTTCGCGCGCTCGCGGCAGAACAGCTCGATGTCGCCGATGATCTCGACGCCGGCAGCCGTGGCGAGCTCAACCGTCCAGTGTGGCTCGGGGTGAGTCAGCGGGACGCCGGGCGTCAGCACGAAGCCGGCGAAGTCCGACCAGTCCGCACTGCGCAGGTCGAAGGTCGTGAGCCCCGCCGCATGCGCCTTTTCGATGCTCTTCGGGTTGTCGTCGAAGGCGAGGACATCCGCCCCGCCCGCCTTGAGGGCGAGCGCGGTCGCGATGCCGGACCCGCCGAGGCCGAACAGGGCGAGCTTCCGCCCTTCCATGCAGGTGATGGGGGTCATGGGGCGCGCATCTCCTCGCCCCGCGCAGCGGGGAGAGGTCGAGCAGGCCGCGGCAGCGGCCGCCCGGGTGAGGGGCATGAGCCAGCGAGGCTCGTCGTCGTTCCCTTGCCCCTCATCCGGTCGCGCCGACGCGCGACTCGACTTCTCCCCCTCAATGACGGGGAGAAGAACACGCCCGAGCTCGGCCCGCCCATCACCGCAGCTTCAGGGTCGAGAGGCCGACGAGCGCGAGCAGGACGGCGATGATCCAGAAGCGGATCACGACCTGCGGCTCTGTCCAGCCGAGTTGCTCGAAATGGTGGTGGATCGGCGCCATCTTGAAGACGCGCTTGCCGGTCAGCTTGAAAGACGCGACCTGGATGATGACGGACAGCGCTTCCAGCACGAACAGGCCGCCCACGATCGCGAGCACGATCTCGTGCTTGGTCGCGACCGCGATCGTGCCCAGGAGCCCACCGAGGGCGAGCGAACCCGTGTCGCCCATGAAGACCTGCGCGGGCGGCGCGTTGAACCACAGGAAGCCGAGGCCCGAGCCGAGGAGCGCCCCGCAGAGCACCGCGAGCTCGCCCGTGCCGGGCACGAAGCGGATCTGCAGGTAGTTCGAGAAGATCGCGTTTCCGGCCAGATAGGCCACGAAGCCGAAGCTCGCGCCCGCGATCATCACGGGCACGATCGCGAGGCCGTCGAGCCCGTCCGTCAGGTTCACGGCGTTGCCGGCGCCCACGATGACGAGGGCCCCGAACGCGATGTAGAACCAGCCGAAGTCGATCAGCAGATCCTTCGCGAAAGGCACCGACAGCTTGTTCGCCAGGCCCGGCGTCGCAATGAAGGCGATCATCAGGCAGGCGGCGCCTGCGATCAGGAATTCGAGCAGGAGCCGGCTCTTGCCGGAAAAACCCCTGTGCGACTGCTTCGTGACCTTCAGGTAGTCGTCGTAGAACCCGATCGACCCGAAGCCGAGCGTCACGAAGACGACCACCCAGACATACAGGTTCGCCGGGTTGGCCCAGAGGAGGGTGGCGACCAGTACGCCCGCAAGGATCATCAGCCCGCCCATCGTCGGCGTGCCGCGCTTGGTCAGGTGGGATTGCGGCCCATCCTCACGGATCGGCTGCCCCTTGCCCTGGCGGATGCGCAGCACCGAGATCGCGGCCGGGCCGAGCCAGAATACGAAGAGGAGCGCCGTCGCGATGGCGCCTCCCGTGCGGAAGGTGAGATAGCGGAAGACGTTCAGCGGCGAGAAGTAGCCGCTGAGATCCGCCAGGAAGTACAGCATTTGAGGTCAACCCCGCCCGGTCGTCGCGGCGGCCGCGGCCTGCCCGTACCGGTTTTTCAAAGCACCCACGATCTTCGAGACCTGGGTGAACTTGGACCCCTTCACCATCACGGTGTCGCCGGGGCGGACCGCTTCGAGCAGGATCGGCTCGAGCTCGGCGGCGGTCCCAGCATATCCGCCCTTCACGGCAGCCGGAAGCGCGTCCCAGAGCCCGCGCATCAGGTCCCCTGCCACGAAGACGAGATCGGCGCGCGACGAAGCCACCGGCGCCGCCAGATCCACATGCGCCTTCGGCCCGAACTCGCCGAGTTCGCCCATATCGGCCAGGACGGCGATGCGCCGTCCCTTGCTCTCGACGCTCGCGAGCGTGTCGAGCGCCGCCCGCATGGAGGCCGGATTGGCGTTGAAGCTCTCGTCGATCACCAGGAATTCGCCGGCCGGATGAGCGAGGCGGATGCGCTCGCCCCGACCAACCGGGGCAGAAAGCTCAGCGAGCCCGCCCGCAGCCTCGTTGGGGTCGAGCCCGAGGGCAGCCGTCGCGGCGAGAACTGCGAGGGAGTTCAGGGCCATGTGCCGCCCCGCGGCACCCACCCGGTACGCGGCCGTCCTGCCGAGCACATCGGCCTCGACCATGGAGGCGTCCGGGCCCGTGACGATCCGGAGCGCCCGGACATCGGCCCGCTCATGCTCGCCGAAGGAGATCACCCGGCCGGCATTGGAGGCGCCCGCATGGGCGAGGAGCCGGTCGAAATAGGGGCTGTCCCGATTGATGACCGCGACACCGCCCGGCTCCAGCCCGCCGAAGATCTCGCCCTTGGCGTCCGCGATGCCGAGGATCGAGCGGAAATGTCCGATATGGACGGGCTCGATCGTGGTGATGACTGCCACCTCAGGCCGGACCATCCGGGTGAGCGGCGCGATCTCGCCCTCGTGGTTCATGCCGATCTCGAACACGCCGAACCGGCTTTCGCGCGGCATGCGGGCGAGGGTCAGCGGCACGCCCCAATGGTTGTTGTAGGAAGCGACCGAGGCATGCGTCTCGCCGAAGCGGCCGAGCACGAGCCGGAGCGCTTCCTTGGTGCCCGTTTTCCCCACGGAGCCGGTGACGGCGAGGATGCGGGCCTTCGTCCGGGCCCGCGCATCGCGGCCGAGCTTTGCCATGAAGTCGAGCGGATCGGGGACGACGAGGAGCGGCCCGGCGTCCTCAGGAAGGGATGCGGCCTTCGCGTCCGCCACGATGGCGGCCGCGGCACCTTTGGCGAGCGCCGCCTCGACGAAGTCGTGGCCGTCGCGTACGCCCGCGATCGCAACGAAGAGGTCGCCCGGCTGGAGCGTGCGCGTGTCGATGGAGACGCCGCCGGCTACATCGAATCGGCCGACGATCCTTGCGCCGAGCCTTTCGGCGTCCTCCCTGGTCCAGAGGGGCGCGGTCATGATTGTCTCTCGCTGATGGCTTGGCGGATCACCTCGTGATCCGAGAACGGCAGCGTGCGGTCGCCCACGATCTGGCCCGTTTCATGACCCTTTCCGGCAACGACCAGCACATCGCCCCGCCCGAGCCCGCGTACGGCCGTTCGGATCGCCTCACCGCGATCCCCGATCTCGCGCGCCCCGGGAGCGGCCTTCAAGATCTCGGCCCGGATCGCGGCCGGTTCCTCCGAACGCGGATTGTCATCGGTCACGATGACGATGTCGGCCTTCTCGGCCGCGATCGCCCCCATGATGGGACGCTTGCCGCGGTCTCGGTCCCCGCCGCAGCCGAACACGCAGACGAGCCGTCCCGAAGCGAAGGGCCGGAGCGCATCCAGCACGTGGGCGAGCGCCTCGGGCTTGTGGGCGTAATCGACGATGCAGAGCGCGCCGGAGACCTCCCCGACGCGCTCCATCCGGCCCGCCACGCCGGCGAGCTTTCCCATGCCGGCGATCAGGCTGGGTGCGTCCGCCTCCGGACAGCTCGCGAGGACGAGGCCGACCGCGAGGAGCGCGTTCTCGACCTGGAAGTCACCCGGCAGGCGCAGTTCCGCCCGGACCCGGTCGGAACCGCCCGGGCCGGCATACTCGATGACGAGATCGTGGGAGAAGCCGCTGTGGCGCCACTCGGCGATGCGGAGGAAGTCGCCCTCCCGGCCGGTCGTTAGCACGCGATGTCCCCGCGCCCTGGCGGCGGCGATCACCCGGTCGGTATAAGCCCCGTCCGCGTTGATCACGGCCGGGCGGCCAGGCTCGAGCAGCGTGTCGAACAGCCGGAGCTTCGCGGCGAGGTAAGCCTCGACCGTCGGATGGTAGTCGAGATGGTCCCGGCCGAGATTGGTGAAGCCCGCAGCCGCAAGGCGCACGCCGTCCAGGCGGTGCTGGTCGAGGCCGTGCGAGGATGCCTCCATGGCCAGGTGCGTGACGCCATCCTTGGCGAGCCGGTCCAGGGTCTCGTGCAGGGTCACCGGATCGGGCGTCGTCAACGAGCCGTAGGCGAGCCCGTCGGAGGTTATCACGCCGAGCGTGCCGAGGCTGGCGCTGCGGACGCCAAGATTGTTCGCGAAGAGCTGGCGCGCGAAATCGGCAACCGAGCTCTTGCCGCTCGTGCCCGTGACGGCGACGACGGTCTCCGGCTGCGCCGGGTGGAACCGCGCGGCCGCCAGGGCCAGCGCCCGGCGCGCGTCCGGCACCCGCGCATAGGCGACGCCGACGGGCAGGTCCGCAGGCCTTTCCGCCTCCCCGACGATGGCCGTTGCGCCGCGCGCGACCGCATCCGGCACGAAGCTCATGCCGTCGGCCTTGGTGCCCGGCACGGCAACGAAAAGCCAGCCGGGCTGGACCTTGCGGCTATCCGCCGTGAGGCCGGCAACAGGATGATCCGCGAGCTCGGGCAAAAGAGACGACATCATGTCCATCTCGCGCGAGATCAAGGCGAGGTCATGCCGTCCCTGGAGACCATCGCTCACCGCTTCACGCCCCAGGCGTTCAGCTTCGCCATGAGGGGGAACGGGTTCTGCGGCGGCTCGAAGCGCGGCACGACCGGAAGCATCGGGGCGACCCGCTCCAGGATCCGCCCGCTCGTCTCGCCGGCATTCCAGGCCGCCGTCGCATAGCCATGCGTCTCGGGCGCCGCCTTCGGCTCGTCATAGACGGTCACCAGCAGATAGCGCGGCTTGTCGGCCGGGAAGGTCGACATGAAGGTCGTGAACAGCCGGTCCTTCGCATAGCGGCCGCGGACAACCTTCTCGGCCGTGCCGGTCTTGCCGCCGACGAAGTAGCCGGGCACGGCGACCTTCGAGGCCGAGCCGACGGATGCGTTCAGCCGCATGATGTAGCGCATCGCCTCGCTCGTCTCGGGCTTGATGACCCGAGGAGCGCCCTTGCGCGCGTCCTGTTCCGAGCGCTTCAGGAAGGTCGGCTTCACGAGGTAGCCGCCGTTCATCAGCGCACCGACGGCAGAGGCCGCCTGCATCGGCGTCACGGCAACGCCGTGCCCGAACGAGATCGTGATCGTGTTCAGCTCGCCCCACTTCGCTGGAACGATCGGCTGGGCGTTCTCGGGAATCTCCGTCACCAGCCGGTCGAGCTGGCCCATCTTCTTGAGAAACGCCTTGTGCCCGTCGACCCCGACGGCCAGCGCCATCTTCGCCGTGCCGATGTTGGACGAGTGCACGAAGATCTCGGGCACCGTCAGGATGCGGTGCGTGCCGTGATAGTCGTTGATGGTGAAGCGGCCGTATTTCAGGCTGGTGCGGGCATCGAAGCTCGAATTGATCGTGGCCTTGCCCGAGTCGAGCGCCATCGCGGTGGTGAGTGCCTTGAAGGTCGAGCCCATCTCGAACACGCCGACCGCCATGCGGTTGATGCGGTCTTTCTCAAGCGCATCAACCGGGTTGTTGGGATCGAAATCCGGCAGCGACACGAGCGAGATCACCTCGCCGGTGTTGACGTCGATCAGCATGCTCGCAGCGGCCAGCGCCCGGAAGTGCTGGATGCCCTTCACGAGTTCGTCCCGCATGGCGTGCTGGACGCGCAGGTCGACCGAGAGCTGGACCGGCTTCAGGTCGGTCGCCTCGCGCGCAAAGCCTGCCCCGGCGAGATCCTGGAGGCCGCGGCTGTCGATGTACTTTTCCATGCCGGCGATGCCGACATTGTCGATCGACGCGAAGCCGATGACATGGGCAGCCGCCGGCCCGTTCGGATAGACGCGCTTAGCCTCCGGGACGAAGCCGACGCCCGGAATGCCCAGGCGATGGACCTCGGCCTGCTGGCGCGGCGTGATCTCGCGCTTCACCCAGACGAAGCCACGCCGCTTGTTGAACTTGGCACGAAGGTCGCGCGCGTCCAGATCCGGCAGGACGGCCGTCAGCAGCTCGACCGCCTCGTCCTTGTCGATGATGTTGCGCGGCTCGGCGAAGACCGAGACCGACCGCACGTCGGTGGCGAGCACCTCGCCGTTTCGATCGAGGATGTCGGGCCGGGCCGCCGACGTCGAGGCATCCGCGAAGCGCCGGATCCCCTCGGGCTCCTCCGGCGTGATCGCCAGCATGGCGAGACGACCCAAGATCAGGCAGAACAGCGCCATAAAGCCGAACATCACCCAGCCGACGCGGGTGGAGCTCTTGTCCAGCCGGAGCCGGAACAGCTCGTGCGCCTGGTGCGCCAGCCAGCGGGCGCGGCTGCGCTTCGGCTCGGATGCAGGCGTCGCGCCCACGTCCTCGGGCAGCGGCTCCTCGAACTCGTTGGGGTGGCTCATCGTATCGGCGCCTTTGGCAAGCTGCCGGTGGTTGTGGGCGTGCGCGCGTCCCCGGTGCGCCGGTCCTTCGGCGTCGCGGTCGGCTCGCGGAACAGAGCTTCGAGCTTCATCCCGATCGCGTCCGATTTGGCCGGCTTCTGCGGCAGATCCGCGACCGTGCCGAGCTGGTAGATCCCGAGCGGCTGCAGGTCGAGGTTCTGATCGGCCAGTCGCTGCAGGCGGTCAGGACGGGTAAGGAGCGCCATTTCGGCCTTGGCCACCGCGATGGCATCGCGCTCGCGCTCGATCTTGCGGCGGAGCTTCACGACCTCCTCCGCGTAGTAAAGCGTGTCGTACTTGATGCTGTAGGCCCAGGCGGCGGAACCGATCAGGCCCGTGATCGCCAGGATGTGAAGAAAGCGGATCACCGCGTGTTCCTCCGCGCCCGATCCGCCGCTGGGCCCTTGTTGCCCGCGCCGGGCAAAGCGGGAGTCTCCGTCCGTTCGGCGACACGCAGCTTCGCGGAACGCGCACGCGGGTTTCCGGCGGTCTCACGCTCGCCGGGCACGATCGGCCCCTTGCTGACGGCCGTGAAAGTCGGCGGCGCCTCGCTGCCCGCATCCGGCATGTGCCGCGACCCGCGAGCCGTCCGGCGCGATCTGTCCTGGATGAACTGCTTGACGATCCGGTCCTCGAGCGAATGGAAGGTCACCACCGCCAAGCGGCCGCCCGGCTTCAGGATCCGTTCCGCGGCTTCGAGAGCTTCCCGCAACTGGCCGAGTTCGTCATTCACGGCGATGCGCAGCGCCTGGAAGGTGCGGGTGGCTGGATGGATGCCGGGCTCGCCGCGGACATGCCGGGCCACGATCTCGGCGAGTTCACCCGTCGTCTCGATGCGGCCGCGACGCCGCCGCTCAACGAGCGCCCGCGCGATAGCGCGGGAACGGCGTTCCTCTCCGAACTGGTAGATGATGTCGGCGAGTTCGCTTTCCTCGAGGTCGTTGACGAGGTCGCCTGCGCTCGGACCGGCTTGCTCCATGCGCATGTCGAGCGGCCCGTCCGCCCGGAAAGAGAACCCGCGCTGGGCTTCGTCCAGCTGCATCGATGACACCCCGATATCGAGCACTACGCCATCGACGGAAGCTGCGCCGGTGCTCCGGGCGAGTTCGTCCAGCTCCCCGAAGCGTCCGTGACAGAGCGTCAGCCGCCCGCGTGACAGGTCGACCAGCTTCGCGCCCCCGGCGATCGCATCGGGATCCCGATCAATCGCGATCACGCGATTGCCCGGCTCTGCCGACAGAAGCGCGCGCGTGTAGCCGCCGGCCCCGAATGTGCCGTCGACAAAGGTGCCGCCCGACGAGGCATTGAGCGCCTCCAGCACCTCCGTGAGGAGGACGGGAACGTGGCGGGGATCGGCATGGGGAGACGTCACCCCCCGACTCCTTCCCTTGCCGACGAATCTACGAGGCGCGTCGTACGACCCTGCCGCGCCACGAAACCCCGCGGGTGCGGGAAAGTACGAGAAAATGCCGGGTTCATGATCCGCAATTCGCCCGGGGCCCGCCGGGAAGTGACCGGACGAGCGCCGCGCTGCCCACGAGCCTGCCCGAAGAGCGGCGTCACACGCGGCGCCGGTCCGCCCCAATCCAGGAGCAGCCGCCCGTTCTGATGGATTCGCGTGGGATACCATGGGCCGATCAGGGCGCGAAACAGCTCGTCGTCTCGCCGAGCACCCCGCATTCAGACCCGATTAGCGTTAATGAAGGGTTTGCGGCACGCCTCGAAGGCCCCGCTAACCCTGTTGCGCGTCCACCCCGAGACTCCCGGAACTTGCGATCTGTTCGGGTTGTTACGTTGCCATAAATGGGAGTTCCACGATGAAGATGAAGACAGCTGCAGCCCTCGGCTTTCTCGCCCTTCTTGCCTCTGCGCCGGTCGCGAGCGCCCAGGGTATCATCGGCGGCGCCCGCGAGGGTGCAGCCGAGGGTAGCCGCGCGGCCGGACCGGTTGGTGGAGTCGTCGGCGGCGCAGTGGGCGCGGGCGTCGGCGGAGCCGTCGGTGGCGTTAAGGGCGTCCTAGGTATCCCGGACGAGCGGGCCCGCCGCCATACCTCCAAGCGCAAGTACTACGTGAAGAACGGCAAGCGTCACTATTACCGCCGCTGAGGCGCCTGAAGGACAAGTGTCAGCCGGCCTGTAAGCCGGGTTCTGTATGGGCCGGGCGCGAAGCCCGGCCGTGGCGGCCATTCCTCTGGGACGGCCGTTGCCGGCCGCCTCAAGCAATCAACCCGGGCGACGAGCCCTGAGACAGGCCTGCGGCTTGCGCCGCTGTCGCCCCTATTCGATCTTGCTCCCGGTGGGGTTTGCCGTGCCGTCCGCGTTGCCGCGTCCGCGGTGCGCTCTTACCGCACCCTTTCACCCTGACCGCCAGGCAAGCCCGGCGGCGGTCTGCTCTCTGTGGCACTTTCCCTAGGGCCGAAACCCCGCCGGACGTTATCCGGCACCGCATCTCAATGGAGCCCGGACTTTCCTCCCCGGCTCGCGCCGGAGCGGCCGCCCGGCCGACTGACGATGCTGATCTGGTCGGACGCGCCCGCTCCGTCAACCCACCCCTTCACGATCAGGCTCTCCGAGAACGTGAACCAAGATCGTATGAACTGGGGACGCGAAAGGCTCGGAGCGGAACGATTGCATGACAGCCGAGTTCGAAAAGCCGTATTGCCAAGCTCCCGCGCGAAGCGGCTAACGAAACCGAGGGATACTCAATGAGGAAGATCATTCCGCTCACGCTCGCCGGGGCGATCGCCCTGTCGCTTGGCGGCTGCTACACTCCTGAAGAGCGTGCAGGCGGAGGCGCCCTGATCGGTGGCGCAACGGGCGCTGCAATCGGTGCCGCCGCCTCCGGCGGCCGGGTCGGCGGGACCCTTGCGGGCGCTGCGATCGGCGCTGCGGGCGGCGCTCTGGTGGGCGCTGCGACGGCTCCCTGCGCGCGCGGCACCTACACCGACTACTACGGCAACGTGTACTGCCGCTGACCAGACGAGAATCCGGCACCTCGGCATCTTTGCGCCGAGGTGCCGCCCTGCTATCCCCCTGGTCTTATGTCGATTTGGGGGAAACTTGGCGGCGCAGGCCTAGGCTTAGCGATAGGTGGGCCGATCGGCGGCCTTCTTGGTGCATTCGCCGGGCACTATCTCGTTGACCGCGAGGGAGCCGTGTTCGGCCCGGCCCCGCGCGACGTCGTGCTGACGACCGGCCTCGTCGCCTTGTCCGCAAAGATGGCGCGCGCCGACGGCGTAGTCGCCTGCTCGGAAGTCGAAGCCTTCTCGCGCGTCGTCATCGTGCCGCAAGAGGACCGGCCCAACGTCGAGCGGCTGTTTCGCCTCGCACAAGCAACCACCGACGGTTTCCAGGCCTATGCTGCGCAGCTCGCCAAGCTGCTGGCGGATGAGCCCTGCCTCCTCGAGGACATCGTGGATGGCCTCTTCCTCATCGCGCAGGCCGATGGAGCAGTGCACGAGAAAGAGATCGGCTACCTGCGCGAAGTCTCCCGCATCTTCGGCAAGGACGACGAATGGTTCGAGGCGGTCCTCGCCAGGCATGTCGTCATGCCTGACGACCCCTATCGGGTTCTGGGGGCCAACCGGGCAATGAGTTTCCCCGAACTTCGGCGCAAGTACCGCGAACTCGTACTGGAGCATCATCCGGACCGGGAGATCGCCCGGGGCCTGCCGCCCGAGGCGGTCCGAATCGCCAACGACCGGCTTGGCGCGATCAATGCCGCCTGGGAGCGGATCGAGCGTGAGCGAAAAGCCGCCTGACGAGATCCCGGGCGAAATCGTCTCCCGCTTCGTGCCCTCGCCGAACCACAGCGAGCGCAGGGACGGCCGACGGCCCGATCTCCTCCTTCTCCACTATACGGGAATGCCGACCGCGGAGGCGGCCCTCGCTCGCCTCTGCGATCCCGCCGCGCAGGTTTCGGCACATTACTTGGTGCTGGAGGACGGGGCTGTCGTCCAGCTCGTCCCAGAGGACCGACGCGCATGGCACGCCGGAGCGGCGTCTTGGGCGGGCGAGACCGACATCAACTCCTGCTCGATCGGGATCGAAATCGTAAATCCCGGTCACGAGGGAGGGCTCCCTCCCTATCCCGAGCGGCAGATTGCGTCCCTCATCGGCCTATGCCGGCCGATCATCGATCATTGGGGCATCGCGCCAGAGCGCGTGCTGGGCCATTCGGACGTGGCTCCGGACCGGAAGGAGGATCCTGGCGAGCTGTTTCCCTGGCGCAGGCTCTTCGAGGCGGGGATCGGCCACTGGGTCGAGCCGGTCGCGATCACCGATGACGTCGTCCTCGCGCCCGATGACGCAGGTCCCAAGGTTCAGGCCCTGCAGGACGCCCTGGCCTTCTACGGCTACGGGCTGGACCCGACCGGCACCTATGACGAGCCGACACGGCTCGTCGTCGCGGCCTTCCAGCGCCATTTCCGACCGGAACGGGTCGACGGAATCCTGGACGCCTCGACCTTTGCGACCCTGCAGGACTTGATCGCGTCCCGCCCGGGATGATCAGCGCCGGGCGAGCTTCGGCAGGGCCAACGCCAGCCGGCTGATCGCCTCTTCCACGAGGGCCGTGTCGCGAAGGAAGCAGAGCCTGAGGTGGGCCGAGCCGCCTGCCCCGAACGCCGTGCCCGGCGCGAGCCCGACATTCGCATGGTCGATGAGATCAAGGGCGAGTTTACGCGTATCGGTCACGCCATCGACGCTGAAGAATGCGTAGAACGCCCCTGGAGGGGACGGCAACTCCACGACATTCGTGGCGCGAAGCCCCTCGCACACGATGTCCCGGTTCCGGCGTGCCAGCGCGATATGCTCCTCGACGAGGCTCTCCCCCTCCTCGAGCGCAACGACGGCCGCGCGCTGCAGGAACGCCGGGACACCCGAAGTCGTGTACTGGACGAGGTTCTCGATGACCGGACCGAGTTCGGCAGGCGCTTCCAGCCAGCCTAGCCGCCAGCCCGTCATCGCCCAGTTCTTCGAGAAGGTCTGGAGGAACAGGATCCTGTCATCCTCCGCCATCACGTCGTGGAACGAAGGCGTCCTGCCCTCGCTCACCCCGGGGAGTGGATCATAGACGAAGCGCTGATAGATCTCGTCGGCAATGATCCAGAGACCATGCCGGCGCGCCAATCGGAGAATGCGCTCGAGGTCGTCGCGGGAGGCCGTCCAACCGGTCGGATTGGAGGGCGAGTTGATGACGATAGCCCGCGTCCTGGGCGTCACCGCTGCTTCGAGTCGGCCGAGATCGAGATTCCAGCCGTCCGGCCCGGGGGTCATCGGCAGGGCCACCGCGCGAGCGCCGTTCACCTCGATCGCAGCCTCGAAATTCGGCCAGGCCGGAGTCGGTACGATGACCTCGTCTCCCGTCCCTGAGACGATCCGCATCGCCATCTGGAGGGCATGCATCCCACCGATCGTGACGTAGAAGCGCTCGGGGTCGAAAGGTCGTCCGAACAGGCGGCCCGTGTACCGGGCGATCGCCTCCCGCAACTCGGGGATGCCGCGCTGCCAGGTGTAGAAGGTCTCGCCGGCGGCGAGTGCACGCGTCGCCGCATCCGCGATGAAGGCCGGGGTCGGCCGGTGCCCCTCGCCGATCCAGAGCGGGATCAGGCCCTCCCGCCCGCGCCCGTAATTGGCGACCTCCACGATCCCGCTCTCGGGCATGCCGGAGGCCTCCGGCCGGATTCCGGCGCGGTTCGGCATGGGTACGTGAGCGGTCATCGAACAGAGAAGCCTGATTGTCGCGTGGGAAGCGCCTCTTGTAGCAGGCGCAACCGCCAAGGTTCAGCCAAAACCTCTGATCGATGCCATTCGCCGCAACGATCTATCGCGGCGGCGGCACCGACTGACGTGCCGCCAGGATGTCCCGGATCTCGCCCAGCAGCTTCACATCGGCCGGCGTCTCGGGCGGCTTCTCGTCGGCGCGGAGCTTGAGCCGGTTGAGGGCGCGGATCACGAGGAACAGCACGAAGGCTATGATGATGAAGTTGATGGCCGTCGTGATGAAGTTGCCCCAGCCGAGTACGGCCCCCTGCTTCTTCGCATCGACATAGGCGGCGCCCTCCTGCACCGTGCTGGCGAGGGGGGTGTAGTAGTTCGAGAAATCGAGGCCGCCCGTGACGGCCCCGATCACGGGCATGAAGATGTCGCCGACCATCGAGTCGACGATCTTGCTGAACGCCGCTCCGATGATGACGCCGATTGCGAGATCGACGACATTGCCCCTGAGCGCGAATTTCTTGAATTCCTCGAGCATCGGCACCTCCGGCTGTCAGCCTGCGCGCAGCATGGCACGACTGGCCGTTGGCGTCTCCCGCTCCCGCCGGATACCATTCTCCTCTTGAGCGCCGGGTATCCGAAATGATCGCCAGCTGGGCCGTCCTGATGTCGGCCCTCCTTTATCTCTGCCTCCTGTTCGCTGTCGCACATTGGGGCGATCAGCGGGGCCGCCGCGTCATGCGGCGGCAATCGCGCACAGTCGTCTACGCGATGGCGCTGGCCGTGTATTGCACGTCCTGGACCTTCTACGGTTCCGTAGGGCTCGCCAGCCGGAACGGGCTCAACTTCCTGGCGATCTATATCGGCCCGATACTGCTGATCTGCCTCGGTTATCCGCTCGTTTGCCGCGTCATCCGGATCGCCAAGGCGCAGAACATCACTTCGGTGGCAGACTTCGTCGCCGCCCGCTACGGCAAGAGCGAGCGGGTGGCAGCCATCGTCTGCATGATCGCCATAGTGGGCGCCCTCCCCTACATCGCCCTTCAGCTCAAGGCGGTGTCGGCCTCCCTCGAGGTCCTCCTGTCGGCGGACAAGCCGGCTACGCTCTGGCCGTCCTTCGTCGACATCGCTCTCGTCGTCGCACTCCTTCTGGCCGGCTTCTCCGTTGCCTTCGGGACCCGTCACACGGATGCGACCGAGCACCAGAACGGACTGGTTCTGGCCATCGCTGTCGAGTCCATCGTGAAGCTGGGAGCCTTCCTGCTGGTCGGCTTCTTCGTCGTGTACGGCATGTTCGGCGGCTTCACGGACATCGTCGCCCGCCTAGAGAAGTCCGGGCAGGCGCTCGACCTGCTCGGACCGACCGCGGATCCGTTCAGCTACGCGGCGATGGTGCTCATCTCGGCTTCGGCCGCGCTCCTCCTCCCGCGCCAGTTTCACATGATGGTGGTGGAGAACCGCGGGCCGGACGACATGCGGCGCGCGGTCTGGCTGTTTCCGCTCTACCTCGTCGCGATCAACATCTTCGTGGTCCCACTCGCCCTTGCGGGCATCCATCTGTTCCCGGGGCACGTCGTCGATCGGGACATGACGGTCCTGCTCCTCCCGCTGCATGGCGGCTCGGGCGCCGTGGCGCTCATCACCTTCATCGGCGGCCTCTCGGCCGCGACCGCCATGGTCATCGTCGAGACGATCGCCGTGTCCGTGATGATCGCGAACCACCTCGTGATGCCGCTCGTCCTGCGCCGGCGAGCGTTTTCGGGGGACGCGCAACCGGGCGAAAGAGCGCTCAATCTCGGCCGTTTCGTCCTCTACGTGCGCCGTATCGCGATCGTCGCGCTGACGCTTCTCGCCTACGCCTATTACCGGGTGGCGGCTGACGCCGAGCTTGCCTCGATCGGTCTTCTCTCGTTCGCGGCGGTGGCGCAGATCGGCCCGGCCTTCATCGGCGGACTTCTTTGGCGCAGGGCGACCGCGCAGGGCGCCACGGCCGGCCTGGTCGTCGGTATCGCGACCTGGGCCTACACGCTCCTGCTTCCAACCCTCACGAGCGACCCGAGCAGTTCCGTGCTGCTTGCGGAAGGGCCGTTCGGTCTCGCGGGCCTCCGCCCGACGGCCCTCGCGGGCATCGACATGCCCCAGCTCACCCATGGGATCGTCTGGAGCCTGGGCCTGAACGTGCTCGCCTATGTCGCTTTTTCGCTGGTCCGGCCGGCCAACGCGCTGGAGCGGCTGCAGGCTTCCGCCTTCATGGGCGAGAACCGGATGCCCATCGCCCCGACCATGCGGCTGCTCCGCGCGAGCATCACGGTCGGCGAACTCAGCCGCGCCGTCGCCGGCTTCCTCGGCGAGGACAGGACGCAACGCTCCTTTGCGGGCTTCGCACGATCGCGGGGACTCGTTCTCGACCAGCGGGCCGAGGCCGACATCCACTTTCTTCGCTACGCCGAGCACCTGCTCGCCTCCGCGATCGGCGCGGCCTCTTCGCGCCTCGCGTTGTCGCTCGTTTTGAGGCGGGGGAACCTTTCCCCACGGGCCGCGCTCCGCCTGCTCGACGAGGCGGCGGCGGTCCTCCAGCACGACCGGGACCTCCTCCAGCACGCGATCGATCACGCCCAGCAGGGCATCACGGTTCTCGACCGCGACCTGCGTCTTCTCACCTGGAACCACGCCTTCATCGATCTCTACGGCTTCCCGCCTGAGCTGATCCGCATCGGCGTGGGCATGGAGGAGATCATCCGCGTGAATGCCGAGCGCGGCACCTACGGGCCCGGCAATGTGGACGACCTCGTCGCCATGCGGCTGCACAGCGTCATGCACGACGCCGGCCCGGTGCGCGTAAAGCTCTATCCGAACGGGCGATGGATCTCGGTCCGCTCCAACCGGCTGCCGGGCGGCGGGCTCGTGAACACCTACACGGACGTGACGGACATCGTTGCCCAGGAACAGGAGCGGGAGCGCGAGAACGAAACCCTGGAGCAGCGCGTCCAGGAGCGGACTGAGGAGTTGACCCGCCTCAACGAGGAACTGACTCGCGCCAAGCGGCTAGCCGATGAGGCGAATGCATCGAAGACGCGCTTCCTGGCGGCCGCGAGCCACGACATCCTCCAGCCCCTCAACGCCGCGCGACTCTACGCGACCTCGCTGGCGGAGCGGACCACCGATCCCGAGGAGCGCTCGCTCGCCGACAACGTCGACGCTTCGCTCGACGCCGTGGAGGAGATCCTCACGACCCTCCTCGACATCTCCCGGCTGGATACAGGCGCGCTGCGGCCGCGATGGACGACCGTGAAACTCGACGACCTGTTCCGGCAGGTGGCGCGGGAATTCGGCCCGATAGCCGAGGCGAAGGGCGTGGAATTGCGCATCGTCCAGACGAGCCTGTCGACTCGCTCGGACCGGCAGCTCCTCCGGCGGCTCGTTCAGAACCTCGTGTCGAATGCGGTGAAATACACGCCGGCAGGAAAGGTACTTCTCGGGGTCAGACGACACGGCTCCCAGATACGCATCGAGATCTGGGATACAGGAATTGGGATCCCGGCTTCGCAACAGAAGACGATCTTCCGCGAGTTCCGCCGCCTCTCGGCCGGCGCCAAAGCCGCGCGTGGGCTAGGGCTCGGCCTGTCGATCGTGGAGCGGATCGCGAAGACCCTCGGGGCCGAGATCACGCTCAGGTCCCAGCCGGATCGCGGCTCCATGTTCGCCGTGCGGCTCCCACTCTCCCTCACGGACGGCGCCGTAGCGCCCGAGGCTCAGGCAGCGCCTCGCGGACCGCAGATCGCGCCGCTGCAACGCATGCTGGTCCTGGCGATCGACAACGAGCCGGCCGTGCTCGACGGCATGAGGACGCTCCTCAGCGGCTGGGGTTGCGAGGTGGCAGCCGCGACCTCCATCGAGGAGGCGCGGCGGCAGGTGCTCGCGCTTCACGAGACGCCGGAGATCGTGATCGCGGACTACCACCTCGACGAGGAGGACGGGCTCGGAGCGATCGCGGCCGTGCGCGAGGAAATCGGGTTCGATCTGCCGGCCGTGCTCGTCACCGCCGATCGCTCGCCGGAACTCCGGGAGAGGGCAGCGGAAGCCGAGATCACCGTGCTGAACAAGCCGCTGAAGCCGGCCGCGCTGCGTGCCCTGCTCTCTCGCGTGCACGTCACTCGCCTCGCGGCCGAGTGAGCCTCAGCTCGCGCCGATCCCCGTCTCGCGCTGGAAGAACAGGAGGTCGAGCGGCGGGGCATCGCCGACGAGCCCCGTCAGCACGCAATGGGCCTGTCCGCGGTGATGCGTCTGGTGATTGAACAGGTGTGCGAGCGCCGGGCCGAGCGGCTGGACGATCTCGTCGGGCGTGGACACGCGCCGATACCGGATCACCCCGGCGAGTGCTGCCTCGTCCAGGCTCGCGGCATAGGATTCGATCCGGCGATCCTCCGCCTCGCGCGCCTCGCGCAGCTCCGGCAACCCCTCGAGAAGAATGGCGTCGAGCCGATCCGGCGCCTCGCCCACACCCGTGAAGCGCCGCATCCACACGCGATCAGTCACGAGCAGGTGGTTCAGCGTGCCATGCAGCGACTTGAAGAAGGCGCCGCGATCGGCCCTGTACTGCTCGTCAGGGAGTTGCGCAGCCGCGGCGTAGAGCCTGCGGTTGGCCCAGGTATTGTAAGCCGCGAACATCCGGACATGCGAAAGCATGTCCATCGCACTAGGCCGCCGCCTTCTGGGCCTCGCGGCCGTAGAAGGAGCCGCCCGTCTCGGCCATGTCGAGCAGCAGCTTGTTGGGCTCGAACCGCGCGCCGTGCCTGGCTTCCAGCGAGCGCGCTAGCTCCACGAACGCCGTCGCGCCCATCCCGTCGATATAGGACAGCGCGCCGCCCGTGAAAGGCGCAAAGCCGAAGCCGAGAATGGAGCCGACATCCGCCTCGCGCGGGTCGGTGACGACGCCTTCCTCGACAGTGCGAGCAGCCTCCAAGGCCTGGGCAACCAGGAAGCGGTGCTTCAGCTCCTGCACGCTGATCGTGTCCGGGTCGCGCTTCGTCGGCTGCAGGTCGGCAAGGCCCGGCCAGAGCTTCTTCTGCCCCTGCCCCTTCGGCGGGTAGTCGTAGAAGCCCTTGCCGTTCTTTCGTCCGAGCCGCCCCTCGCGTTCGACGAGAGCGGTCAGGATCTGCTCCTGCGCCGGGTTTACGGCAGCTTCGCCGACCTGCGCCTTCGTGGCCTTCAGGATCCGAAGAGCCAGATCGACGCCGACCTCGTCGTTCAGGGAGAGCGGGCCGACCGGCATGCCGGCCATCCTGGCCACGTTCTCGATCATGGCCGCCGGCACCCCCTCGCCGAGCATCAGGTGGCCTTCGAGGATATAGGCGCCGACACAGCGATTGGCGAAGAACCCACGCGCGTCGTTCACGACGATCGGGGTCTTCTTGATAGCCCGGACGTAGTCGAGCGCTGCGGCGAGCGCGACATCGCCCGTCTCGCGCCCCTTGATGATCTCGACCAGCATCATCTTCTCGACCGGCGAGAAGAAATGGATGCCGATGAACTGGCCAGGACGCGACGAGGATTTCGCAAGTCCCGAGATCGGCAGCGTGGAGGTGTTCGAGGCGAAGATGCAGTCCGGGCGGATCGCCGCCTCGATCTTGCGGATGACTTCGTCCTTCACCTTCGGGTCCTCGAACACGGCCTCGATCACGAGGTCGCACTCGGCGAGCGCGGAATAATCCGGCGTCGCCGTGATACGCTCGAGCAGCGCGTCGCGGTCGGCGGACTTCGCCCGCCCCTTGTTGATCTGGTCCGTGACGAGCTTGTGCGAATAGGCCTTGCCCTTGTCGGCCGCTTCCTGGTCGCGGTCGACAAGCACGACCTTCATGCCGGCATTGGCCGTCACGTAGGCGATGCCCGCCCCCATGAAGCCGGCCCCGACGACGCCCACGGTGCGCAAAGCCGATTTCGGGACAGCCGCAGGACGTCTGGCACCCTTCTCCAGTTCGCCCTTGGACAGGAACAGCGTGCGGATCATGGCCGCCGCCTCCTTCGACCGAAGGATATTGGCGAAGTACCGGCTCTCGACCTTGAGGGCGAGATCCATCGGAAGCTGCAGCCCCTCGTAGACGGACTTCAGTATGGCCTTGGCGGCCGGGTAGTTGTCGTGCGTCTCGCGACGGTAGATCGCGTTGGCCGGCGGCCAGATCATCATCCCGGCCGGGGAATACACCTTGCCCGACGGCGCCTTGAATTTCGGCAGGTCCCAAGGCGCGACGGCCGAGCCGCCTGCCTTGATCCAGGCCTTCGCCTTCTCGACGATCTCGGCCCGGGGCGCCACCTCGTGCGCGAGCCCCATGTTCTTCGCCATCAGGGGCCGAAGCTGGTCGCCGCGGAAGAGCAGTTGGAGCGCGTCGCCGGTCTGCATGAGGCGCGCGATACGCTGCGTTCCACCCGCGCCCGGGAACAGCCCCACCTTGATCTCCGGCAGGCCGACGCGGGTCGCGTCGTCATTGCCGAGAACGCGGTAATGGCAGGCAAGGGCAAGCTCGAAGGCACCGCCCAGGCAGGTGCCGGCGACGGCCGCCGCGAAGGGCTTTCCGCAGGTCTCGAGCCGGCGGTAGAGCAGCGAGAGCTTGCGCGATTCCTCGAAGAAGAAGCGCATCGCCTCGTCCGGGCCCTTCTCCCCGGCCAGGCGCGCATATTCGGAGCCCAGCCCCTGGAGCATGGTGAGATCGGCGCCGCCCGAGAAGGTTTCCTTCCCGGAGGCGATCACGCAGCCCTTGATCGCCGCATCCGACGCAACCGTCTCCACGATGGCGGACAGGTCTTCCATGACCGCCGGCGTGATGACGTTCATCGATCGCCCGGCCATGTCCCAGGTCGCCAGCGCGATGCCGTCGGCATCGACCTCGAAGCGGAAGTTCTGGAGGTTCATGGGCACCATCTCTCAAACCCGCTCGATGATGGTTGCCGTGCCCATACCGGCGCCGATGCACAGCGTCACGAGTGCCGTGGCCTTGCCGGTCCGCTCGAGTTCGTCGAGCACCGTGCCGAGGATCATCGCTCCCGTCGCGCCGAGCGGGTGGCCCATGGCGATCGCGCCGCCGCAGACGTTGAGCTTGTCCGGGTCGATGTCGAAGGCTTGCCTGTATCGCAGGACCACCGAGGCGAAGGCTTCGTTGAGCTCGAACAGGTCGATATCGTTCTTCGTCATCCCCGAGCGGCGGAACAGCTTCTCCGTCACGTCTACCGGGCCTGTCAGCATCATGGCTGGCTCCGAGCCGACATTCGCGAAGGCCCGGATGCGGGCCCGGGGCTTGAGACCCGCGGCGGCAGCGATCTCCTTGTTGCCGATGAGCACGGCAGCCGCGCCATCGACGATGCCGGAGGAGTTGCCGGCGTGGTGGACGTGGTTGACGCCCTCGATCTCCGGATGAGCATCAACAGCCACGGCGTCGAAGCCGCCCATCTCACCCATCTGCACGAAGGAGGGCTTCAACGCCCCGAGCGACTGCATGTCCGTGCTCGGGCGCATGTGCTCGTCGTGGTCAAGGATGATCAGGTCGTTGACGTCGCGTACCGGCACGACCGACTTCGCGAAGCGCCCCTCTTCCCAGGACCGGGCAGAGCGCTTCTGCGACTCCACCGCATAGGCATCGACGTCGTCGCGGGAGAACCCGTATTTCGTCGCGATCAGGTCGGCCGAGACGCCCTGCGGCATGAAGTAGGACTTGATCGCGATGGACGGGTCGACGGGCCATGCGCCGCCCGAGGCACCGATGCCGATCCGGCTCATCGACTCGACCCCGCCCGCGACAGCGAGGTCCTGCTGGCCGGCCATCACCTGCGCGGCCGCGAAATTCACGGCATCGAGGCCGGAGGCGCAGAAACGGTTGATCTGCACGCCCGGAACATGGTCGCCGTAATCGGCCACCAGCGCGGCCGCCCGCGCGATGTCGCCCCCCGCTTCCCCGACCGGATCTACGCAGCCGAGCACGACATCATCGACGAGCTTCGTGTCGAGCCCATTGCGGTCGCGGATCGCCCGGAGGGCTGTCTCGGCAAGGCGGAGCGCCGTCACCTCGTGCAGCGATCCATCCTGCTTGCCGCGCCCGCGAGGGGTGCGGACGTGGTCGTAGATGTAAGCTTCGGGCATCGTGCCTCCGCTGCCGCCTGATCGCCGCCCGGCTCCATCGCGGCGCTTCGCCTATATAGGTTCGGCCCCGCCTAGAACATCTCGGCGGGCATCGCCATCATCGCTTCGGACCCGGCCTTGATCCGGCGGCCGAGCGCTCCGGCCTCCGGCATCATCCGCTCCATGAAGAAGCGACCCGTCACGAGCTTCGCATCCAAGCGGGCCGAAGCGGCGCCGTCTTCGGCCTTCTTCGCCAGTGCGGCCTTGGCCATCTTCGCCCACATGTAGCCGAGCGCCACGAGGCCCATGAGGTGCAGGTACTCGGTGGCGCCGGCGCCGGCATTGTCCGGCTTCGCCATCGCGTTCTGCATGAACCACATGGTGGCGCCCTGCAGCTGCTCGAGCCCCTTCAGGAGCGGCTCCACATAGGGCTTCATCGCGTCGTCCGCGGTGCTCTCGCGGCAGAACGCCTCGACCTCGCCCATGAACGCCATGAGGGCCCGCCCGCCGTCCTTCGGGAGCTTGCGGCCGACCAGGTCCATGGCCTGGATGCCGTTCGCGCCCTCGTAGATCATGGCGATGCGGGCATCGCGCACGAACTGCTCCATGCCCCATTCGGCGATATAGCCGTGGCCGCCGAGCACCTGCTGCGCCCGCACGGCGTTCTCGAAGCCGAGATCGGTGAGCACGCCCTTCACCACCGGGGTGAGGAGCCCGAGCCGGTCGTCGGCCGCCTGGCGCTCGGCCGCGTCTTCGGACCGGTGCGCCACGTCCGAGCTCAGCGCCGCCCAGAGCGCGAGCGCCCGACCGGCCTCGTTGAAGGCGCGGATCATCATCAGGTTCCGGCGCACGTCCGGATGCACGATGATCGGATCGGCCGGCTTGTCCGGCGAGGCCGCTCCGGTCAGCGCCCGACCCTGCAAGCGCTCCTTCGCGTAGGCAGCGGCGTTCTGGTAGGCGACCTCGGATTGCGCGAGCCCCTGCACGCCAACCGCGAGACGGGCCTCGTTCATCATCACGAACATGGCGTTGAGCCCGCGGTTCTCCTGGCCGACGAGCCAACCCTTAGCGCCGTCATAGTTCATGACGCAGGTGGCGTTGCCGTGGATGCCCATCTTGTGCTCGAGCGAGCCGCAGGACACTCCGTTGCGCTCCCCGAGCGAGCCATCCTCGCCGACCAGGAACTTCGGGACGACGAACAGGGAGATGCCCTTCGTGCCGGCCGGCGCGCCCTCGATGCGGGCAAGTACCAGGTGGACGATGTTCTCCGCCAGGTCGTGCTCGCCGGCCGAGATGAAGATCTTCGTGCCGGTGATCGCATAGGAGCCGTCGCCGTTCGGAACCGCCTTGGTCTTCAGAAGGCCGAGGTCGGTGCCGCAATGGGGCTCGGTGAGGTTCATGGTGCCCGTCCAGGCACCCTCGACCATCTTCGGGAGGTACCGTGTCTTCTGCTCGGCCGAACCATGCACCAGCAGGGCCGCGATCGCGCCCTGGGTCAGGCCCGGGTACATGCCAAAGGCGAGGTTGGCGGAAGATATGAACTCCTGCATCACGGTATTGAGGGTGTGCGGCAGGCCCTGGCCGCCGAACTCGGCCGGAACCGAAAGGCCCATCCAACCGCCCTCGGAATAGGCCCTGTAGGCCTCCTTGAAACCCTTCGGGGTGGTTACGGACCCGTCGGCGTTGCGCGTGCAGCCTTCCTGATCTCCAGAGAGATTCAGGGGCGCGACCACCTCCTCGCAGAGCTTCGCGGCTTCCTGGAGGATCGCCTCGATCACGTCGGGGGTGGCGTCCGCAAAGCCCGCTAGATTGTTGTAGCGATCGATCCGGAGCACGTCTTCGAGGATGAACCTGACGTCCTCGATGGGCGCCTTGTAGCTTGGCATGCGCGCGCTTCCGATCCCGTTCCTTCTGAGGCTGCAGCAGAGATACCGAAAAGGCACGCGCGCACAAGTATCTACGGCGGTTCGGTAAGGATTCGTCCCAGGCCCTTAACGGCCTGTTTACCTTGATCGGAAATGTTGGATTTGCGACGCGGTCCGTCCATCAATCGTACACGAAGGCGGACACGGCGTTTTGTTGGCGTGGTGGTCCGCCCCGTGGGGGATGGCGGGTCGCGCGTACTGCCCCCTCGCGGCATGAGCGATCGATGAGACAGAACGTCCCTTTGCGGAAGCCGGGGTCTACGGACGCGACCACTGACAAGGCCGGCCAAAGCATCGACGAGTGGCTGGACGCCGCGATCGCCGAGCAGTCGCGCCGCTCCGCGGAAAAGGGTTCTGGCGAGCGCGGGGGCACTTCGCAGGACGCCTCCGCGATCACAAAAGCGGAGCCTGAGGCACGGACGGGAGCCGAACCCCACCCGACACCCCCGTCCGCACGGTCGAGCGCCGCACTGAAATCGATGACATCCTGGATCGAGCGGGCACAGGAGGAACTCTCCGGACCGACCCTCGCCCCAGCGTTGCCCTCGACCTCCCGGCAAGCAAGCGCTCCTGCGCAACACTCGGCACCGTACGACGCCCTCAGCGCAGTCGAGCGGCTGAGTTCCGACACGCCGACTTCCGAGGCGCAGGCCGCTCAGGAGGAGGCTTTCCGCAACCTGGAGAACCGGATTCGCGAGATTGCGGAGCGCCTCGAGGCGCCTCCGCAGAAAGCTCGCAAGATTGCGCCTGGGCGGCTTGAGGACGCTGTAGCCGAGATCCGTGCACGGCAGGCCGCGCTCGATGAATCTGCAGCAGCGACCGCGACCTTCGAAGCGGTAGTCGAAGCGCCGGAGTTCCTGCCCCCCCCACCGGCTATGCCCGCGCCTTCCTCGGCTCCCCGTACGGAGCCCATCCATGAAGCTTCCACCGCTGCTCGCGCTGTGGAGACACCGGCGAGGGAGATCCAGCCCGCCGCGGCCCCTCTGGATACCCCGGCGCTTGCCGGGCTCCGGCGGGACCTCGACAGGGTCCAGAGTTCGCTGGCGGGTCTCGCGACGCGAGCAGACCTGGGCTCGATCGAGCGCTCGGTCACCATGCTGGCGGGTGAGATCGCGGAAGCTCGGGCCGAAGGCCGGAACCTGACCCCCGTCGAGGCACAGATCGAGGCGCTGCACGACGAGGTCAGGCGGCTTGCGGGACCAGCACCGGTCGCGGCAGACGGGATGGCGAAGCTCGCCAGAGACGTCGACATCGTTTCTCACAAGCTCGACATCGTGGCGGCGAGCGGCATTGATCCGGCAGCCGTCGACAGCCTCGCCCGCGAAGTCGCCGACGTAAAAAGAATGCTCGGTGGCCTGGCGGTGCCGAGCGACATTGGGGCCCTCAACGACCAGCTCAACGAGATGAAGCTGGAACTGGCCCGCTTCGGTAGCCGGCAAATCGACGCCGAGGACTTCTCCTCCCTCCGGGTCGCGGTCGAGGAGATGCGGGACGTGCTCTCGGCCGGGCTGGACACCGGCACGCCCGCCGTCTCGTCCGAGCAACTTCAACGGGCCACGCGCGACGAGCTCCAGCCGATCGCGTCCATGCTCGTGATGCTGATCGAGAAGATCGAGCGTCTCGAGCGCAACTCGGGCGATCCCGAGGCGCTCGACCAGATCGAACGGCAGATCGCCGGACTGTCATCTGCGATCAGTTCCACGCGCTCGGCCGATCCGGCTCTCTCCGAACTCAGCCGCGCGATGCAGGATCTCATGCATGAGATCACGAGCTGGCGCAGGGGCACGATCGAGCTCGCCGAAGAGGCAGCCCGCAATGCAGTCGCCATGACGCTTCACGCCATGCGGGGCGAGTTCGTCCCCGCGGAGCGGCAGAACGTCTCCCGCGCTGCTGAACATGGCGCGGCGGAGTCCGCATCGACCATAACCGGTCAGGATCGGCCGACCCGCGGCAGCGAAGCAGTCGCGGATCGCTCGCCCCCGATGCTGGGGGAGCTTCGGGCCGACCCGCCACAGCCGACCCGCGAGGCTAGCGAGGCGTCACTCCGGCGACTCAACGAGGCCCTAGCCCTTGCCCCCGGATTTACCGAGGCGGACCGCCCTCTTCCACGCGCAACGGACAGCGAGGTTCTGCTCGAGCCGGGTGCAGGCCGACCCCATGGCGCCCTTCCGGCGGAGCCCGAGCAGGAAAGCCCGGCCGATCAGCGCGACATCAAGGCTAGCTTCATCGCGGCGGCTCGGCGGGCCGCACAGGCGGCAGCGGCCGATAGTGACAGAGAAGCCGGGCGACCCGAGCGTCCGAACGTGGCGCCGATCCGCGACGGCGAAGGGTCTGCAGGCGTTCGCGCCATGCTCGATCGGCTGCGGCGCCCGCTTCTCGTCAGTGCAGCGGCGCTGGTCTTCGCGATCGGCGCGTACCGGCTCGTTTCCGACCTGACGGACCAGCCCCCCGAACTTGCGGCCATCAACGCGCCCAGCAGCTCGACCATCGCGGCGGTCCCACAGCCATCCAGCCCACCTGCCGCGGAGCTTCCCGAGCCGACGACCACCGCAGCTCTCAAGAGCCCCGCCGAAGAGAACGCACCCTCGTCGGCCCAGGCTGCCACGAGCGCATCCGGGCCCGCGTCCGGCGGCGGTCGGACAGAGGCCGATACCCCATCTCTGACCAGCATGGCGCCTCCTGCAAGCGAGGCAGGCTATCCGAAGCAAAGCGCCCAGTTGTCACCCGGCGCTTCGCCTGCCGCGCCTCCGCCAAAGGCGCCCGCCCAGGCACAGATCCCGGAAGCGACCGCCGCCGCTCTGCCGCCGACGCTTCGGCAGGCGGCGCTGAATGGCGACCCTGCAGCCATGTACGAACTGGCCTCACGCATGATGGAGGGACGGGGGATACCCCGGGACCAACGCGCAGCCGCGGCGATGTTCGAGAAGGCTGCCGAGAAGAACCTCGCGCCGGCGCAGTACCGCGTCGGCAATGCTTTCGAGAAGGGAGTGGGGGTCCAGCGTGACCTCGAGGCCGCTCGGCGATGGTATCTCCGCGCGGCGGAGAGCGGAAACACCCGGGCCATGCACAACCTCGCTGTCTTGATGGCGGAGGGCGGGAGCGGGAAGCCCGACTACGCGGGCGCTATGGCCTGGTTCCAGCGCGCGGCGGAGCACGGCATCCGCGACAGCCAGTTCAATCTGGCCGTCCTCTTCGCCCGAGGCCTCGGAACGCCCCAGGATCTCGTCCAGTCCTATACCTGGTTCTCGATCGCCGCCTCGCAGGGCGACGAGGAGGCCAAGCGGAAGCGCGACGAAGTCGCCGCCAGGCTCAAGCCGGCGGACCTGACCCGTGCAAAGGGCATGGCGGAACACTGGCGCGTGTCGCCGTCCAACCCGAAGGCCAACGAAGTCCCGGTCCCGCCGACCGGCTGGTCCTCCGACAGCCGTTCGAAGCGCTCGGGACGCGCATAGCCTTTCGCCACCGAAGAATCCGGCCTCTCCACGGATCTTCAGGCACGGTTTAGGAGGTTCGGGCTAGGCTTCGCTTCGCTCACGCAATGGCCGTGAGCGAAGCATGCCGTCCTACAGCGGGGCGGCGTCCGGGACAGGCGCGTTGGAGATCTACCTGCCGATCGCGGAGATGCCTGTAAGCATCTTCCTGCTGCTCGCAATGGGCGCCGCGGTGGGCTTTGTCTCGGGCCTGTTCGGGATCGGTGGCGGCTTCCTGATGACGCCGCTGCTCATCTTCCTAGGGATTCCGGCAGCGGTCGCGGTTGCGACCCAATCTGCCCAGATCGCGGCCTCTTCGACGACAGGGACACTCAACGCGGTCAGGCGGGGCGCTCTCGACCTGAAGCTCGCGCTCGTGCTGACCGCAGGGGGCTTCGTCGGCACGCTCCTCGGGGTCTGGTTCTTCGCAGCCATCCGGCGAGCGGGTCAGCTCGAGCTGATCATCGTCCTGTCCTATGTGACGCTGTTCACCGTCCTTGGATCTCTCATGCTGGCCGAAAGCCTGCGCGAGCTCTGGTGGGCGCGCAAAGGCACGGTGCGGCCGCGGCGGCGCGGCGGCGAGCATCCCTCGCTGATGAAGCTTCCCCTGAGAATCCGGTTTCCGAGATCCCGTCTCTACTCCAGCGTCATACCGATCCTCGGCCTGGCGCTCGGGGTTGGGTTCATCGGGGCCCTCCTGGGCATCGGCGGTGCCTTCATCATGGTGCCGGCCCTGCTGTACCTGTTCCGCGTGCCGACCACGGTCGTGATCGGGACCTCACAGTTCCAGGTCCTCTGCACGGCCCTCCTGGCCGTCGTGCTCCAGGCAACCCTGAATTCCGCGGTGGACATCATCCTCGCGCTCATCCTCATCCTGGGTGGTGTGTTCGGGGCCCAGTTCGGCGCACGTGCAGGACGCACGCTCCGGGCTGATCTGTTCCGCTTCCTGCTCGCCATCCTGATCCTGGCGGTGGGCCTGCGGTTCGCCATCGAGCTGGTCATGCGGCCGACCGAGCCGTTCTCGCTCTCCGTCCAGGATCAGCGCCGGTGAAGCTTCCGGCGCTCACGGCGCTCGTCGCGGCGCTGACCCTCTCCGGCCCTGCCGCGGCCGAGCGCCTCGTCCTATCGCTCTCGACCAACCTTGTGGCGATCGGCTCCACCTATACGGGTGCACGCCTCGTGGCCTTCGGCGTGATCGAGCGGGATTCCCAGACGGCGTCGCGATCGGGCGCCTACGACGTCGTGGTCACCATCCGGGGACCGCGGGAGACGATCACGGTCCGGCAAAAGGAGCAGCTCGGCCCCATCTGGCTCAACCGCTCGCAGCAGAAATTCGCACAGGTGCCATCGTTCCTGGCAGTCCTCTCGACCCGTCCCGTGAAGGACACGGTCAGCGAGATCATGCGTCGGCGCTTCCGCCTCGGCATCGAGGCAGTCGTCAACGCGCCGGAATTCGCGTCCGGTCAGGAACAGGAACGGGACCCGTTCCGGGCCGCCCTCGTCCGCCTCAAGGCACGCGACCAGCTTTATCGTGAGAATCCGCGCGGAGTGACCTTCATAACGGGCGAGTTCTTCCGGGCCCCGATCTCCCTTCCCGCAGGCGCTCCGGTCGGAAACTACGACGTCGAGGTGAGCCTTCTCGCCGATGGCATCGTCGTGTCGCGGCGGAATGCGAGCTTCGAGCTGGTCAAGATGGGCCTGGAGGAGCAGATCACGGAGATGTCACGGGAGCGTCCGGTCCTGTCCGGCTTCATCGCCGCAGCGATGGCGCTGAGCTTCGGCTGGCTCGCCAGCGTCATCTTCCGGCGGGATTAGCCGCTCAGCTCTTGGAGAGAGCCTTCGCCACGCGCAGGAGAATCTCGCGGTCCTTCGGGTCTTTGATCGCGCCGAAATACTTCAGGAGTTCGGTCGTGGCGCCTCCGGCATCATAGGCCGGGCCAGCGCCTTCCGCGAAGCCCTCTGCACCGGCCGGCGCCGCCTCGCCGATCAGGTCCTGAAGGGTGACCCCGAGGAGCGACGCAGCCTCGCGCAGTCTCGCGCCCGAGACGCGGCTCGCACCCTTTTCGTATTTCTGAACCTGCTGGTAGGAGACCCCGAGGACGTTGGCGAGCGCTTCCTGGCTCAGCCCGGCCGCTTTCCGCAGGACCTTCAGGCGTGCCCCGAGCGCGCGGTCCTGCTCTGTCGGGCGCCGCGGATCCTGGGCGCCACCGCCGCCTGTTCGCTGCCGTGCCACAAGGTCCCCGCGTAGCGAACGAATTCAGAGGTGTGTACTGAACCTGGGTTGTAACTAGCGCCAATCGTCACACCCAGGACGTGCAAAGCGCCTCAGTCGCCGCAGAGGACCGCCCTGGCGAGCGCGAAAAGCCGGTTGCGGCCGATGACATGAGCCGTGAAGCCGCCCGGAAAAAGCGGCGCAAACGCCTGATCGCAGGCATTGAGTCCGCCCGCATAGGCGCCGAAGGCCGGCAGGACGCAGCGCTCGCCGTTGGTCAGGAAGGCCTTCGAACGCACGCTCCGCCCATAGAGCACCACCTTGGCCACCGGATGCAGGTGGCCGGCGAGTTCACGGCATGCGCCCGCGGACGGATGGTGGCGGAGGGTCAGAGCTCCCAGCGCAGCCTCCGCGACGACGGTGCCGCCGAGTTCCGGCGGGAGTTCCGGGTCATGGTTCCCCGTCACCCACATCCAGTCCCGCCCAGCCATGACGTCTGCGAGCGCCGTCCGTTCGGCGTCGCCGAGCCGGCCCGGTCCGTGCCGGTCATGGAAGCTGTCGCCGAGGGCGATCACGCGCGCGGGCGAATGGCGCGCGACCACTTCGGCCAGCCCCGCGATGGTGGCGCGGGTATCGTAGGGGGGCAGGAACGAGCCGCGCCGCGCGTAGGAGGAGCCTTTTTCCAGGTGCAGGTCCGCGACGACGAGCGTCCGCTCGCCGCTGAAGAAGATCGCGCCCGACGGATCGAGGAGGCAGGCGAGGCCCGCGATCTCCGTCTCCGCCGCGGCCACCCTGTGCGGCAGAGCCATCGCGGCCGCACTCACGCCAATGCTTCCTCGAGCAACATCGCTTCCGCTTCTGCCAGGATCTCGTCCGCCGCTTCCCCGATCACGCTCTCGCGCCCGATCTCGAGAATGAGCGAGATGGCGAGCGGGGAGACGCGGTCGAGTGCCTTATGCCTGATTCGTCCCTTGATGCGGGCCAGCATGGCGCCGAGCCTCTTCACATCCAGGAGACCGGTCGCCGCATCCGCCCGCGCGGCGCGGAGCAGGATGTGGTCCGGCTCGTGACGGCGAAGGACATCGTAGACGAGATCTGTCGAAATCGTGACCTGGCGCCGCGTCTTGCGCTCGCCAGGGTGGTTGCGCTCGATCAGGCCCGCAATGACCGCGCAGTCGCGGAAGGTCCGCTTCATCATGGCGGATTCGGCGAGCCATTCCTCCAGGTCGTCGCCGAGCATGTCCTGCCCGAACAGCGCGTCCAGGAATCCCGGCTCCGCCTCTGCGCGGGCGCCGATATCGCCCATGCACCAGGTGGCGATGCCGTAATCGTTTGCCACGAAGCCGAGCGGGCGCAGCCGGGCGCGCTCGAGCCGCCGGGTGAGGAGCATGCCGAGCGTCTGGTGCGCGAGTCGCCCCTCGAACGGGAAGGCGACGAGGTAGTGCCGGCGCTGGCGCGGGAACGTCTCGATCAGCATCTCGCCGGGCTCGGGGATGACCGAGCGGCGCTGCTGCTGATGCAGCCATTCGTCGGCACCCATCGGGAGCCGGTGCCATTCCGACGGATGCGCGAGCAGGCCGCGGACCCGTTCGGCCAGAAAGGTGGAGAGCGGGAACTTCGCGCCCGCATAGGCGGGGATCTTGGGGTCGGTGCCGGCGGTCGTCCGCGTGACCAGGGCCTCGTCCTCGTGAATGGCCTCGAAGCGGAGGATCTCGCCGGCGAAGATAAAGGTGTCGCCCGGGCTCATCGCCTCGACGAAGCCTTCCTCCACCTCGCCGAGGACGCGCCCGCGGCGCGGCACCACGGCGCCCGGCTTGCCCGAGGACGACCGCGACAGGCGCACCTTCAGCATCGTGGCCTCGGTGATCGTCCCGACATTCATCCGGTATTGCTGGGCGACGCGACCGTCGCGCACGCGCCAGAGTCCGTCCGGCCCGCGCCGGATCTTCGCGAAGCGCTCATAGGCGCGGAGCGAGTATCCGCCCGTCGCCACAAAATCGACGACGGCCTCGAAATCCTCCCAGGCAAGGCCGGCATAGGGCGCCGCCTGCCGGATCTCCTCGTAGAGCTGTTCGAGCGCGAACGGCTCCGCGCAGGCGCGGCCGAGCACATGCTGGGCGAGTACGTCGAGAGCGCCGATGCGCGGATCGGGCGTGTCCTGCGCTGCGACCGCGATCGCGTCGAGCGCCGCTTGGCATTCGAGGATCTCGAAACGGTTCGTCGGGGCGAGATAGGCCTTCGAAGGCTCGTCCATGCGGTGATTGGCCCGGCCGATCCGCTGCATGATGCGCGAGGCGCCCTTGGGGGCGCCGACATTCACGACGAGGTCGACGTCGCCCCAGTCGATGCCGAGATCAAGCGTCGCGGTGCAGACCACGGCCTTGAGCTTGCCGGCCGTCATCGCGGCCTCGACCCGGCGGCGCTGCTCCACGTCGAGCGAGCCGTGATGGATCGCGATCGGCAGGACGTCGTCGTTCAGCCGCCAGAGCTCCTGAAAGGTGTATTCCGCCTGGAAGCGCGTGTTGGTGAAGACCAGCGTCGTCTTGTGCTGGCGGATCAGTTCGTAGATCGCCGGCATCGCGGTCGGCCCGAGATGGCCGGCAAGCGGCAGGTCGTGACCGAGATCGAGCATGCGGATGTCCGGCTCCGCTCCACCCTCGACGACGATGAGGTCGGCAATCGTTCCAGTACCCTGCGGCACCAGATAGCGCCGGAGCGCGTCCGGCTCGCGGACGGTGGCAGAGAGGCCGGTCGTGGACAGCCCGGGGGCGATCGCCCACAGTCGCGCGAGATCAAGCGAAAGCAAGTCGCCGCGCTTGGAGGTGACGAGGGCGTGCAACTCGTCGAGCACGACGCGCTTCAAGCCGCCGAAGAGCTCCGAGGCGCTGGGTGACGCCAGCATGAGCGCGAGTTGCTCGGGGGTGGTCATGAGGATGTCCGGCGGTCGCTCCACCTGCCGCTTGCGCTTGGCCGGCGGCGTGTCGCCCGTACGGGTCTCGATGCGGATCGGAAGGTCCATCTCGCGCACCGGCGTCTCGACGTTGCGGGCGACGTCGATCGCGAGCGCCTTGAGGGGCGAGATGTAGAGGGTGTGCAGTCCCCTCCCCTTCAGGGGAGCCGGGCCGGCCGCGGCGAGATCGACGAGGCTCGGCAAAAAGCCGGCCAGCGTCTTGCCCGCGCCGGTCGGGGCGACGAGCAGGGTCGAGCGGCCATCCTGCGCCCTCTCCAGGAGTTCGAGCTGATGCGGTCGGGGCGCCCAGCCGCGAGACGCGAACCACTCGCGAAAGTGCGCGGGGAGGAGGTCGTCCATTGTTGTACCGGATTACACCCCAGAGGTCGGACCGGCATAACTCCACCCGTCGACGTCGAGAGGAACCGTAGACGCAAGTCTTGAAGTCGATACTGTGGCCGAGCCACTGAAAGATGTTGCCCAGAGGATCGGATGACCCGCATTAGCCGCCGCCGCATGTTGTCTGGGGCCGTGGGCCTGGGAGCGCTGGCGGGCGGTCCGGCGCGTCTCGTCTCGCCCTCGCTGGCGGCCGCCCCGCTCGCGACCGCGCAGGCGCCGAGCTATTACCGTCACACCCTCGGGACGTTCCAGGTCACGATCGTGAGCGACGGGGCCCGCCCCATGCCGCTTCCGGCATCCTTCGTCCGCAACGTGTCGAACGAGCAGGTCCTCGCGGCTGCCGAGGCGGCCTACATGCCGAAGGGCAAGATCATCGCGCCCTTCAACCCGATCGTGGTCAATACGGGGACGAAGCTGGTCCTGATCGACACCGGCTACGGGCCGGGCCTCGGCCCCACAGTCGGGCTGCTGCCCGCAACGCTCGCCGCTGCCGGGTTCGACCCGAAGTCGATCGACATCGTCCTGATCTCCCACATGCATGGCGACCACATACTCGGGCTGAAGAACCCGGATGGCTCGCTCGCCTTCCCGAATGCAGAGATCAAGGTGCCCGAGCACGACTGGGCCTATTGGATGAGCGACGAAAACATGGCCCGGGCGCCCGAGGGGTTCCAGAAATCCTCGTTCGGATTCGCGAAGAAGATCTTTTCGGACATTGGCGAGCGCGCAACGCGGTTCCGCTGGGGACAGGAAGTCGTGCCAGGGATCACGTCCGTCGAGTCGCCCGGGCACACGCCGGGGCATTCCTCGTTCCTGATCCAGTCCGGCGGAGCCAGCCTCTTTTATCAGGGCGACGTGACCAACGTGCCGGAACTCTTCCTGCGGAATCCGGATTGGCAGGTCATGTTCGATGCCGAACCGGATCGTGCCGTCGCGACGCGGCGGCGCATCTACGACATGCTCTCGACAGATCGCCTGCTCGTATCGGGCTATCACTTCCCCTTCCCCGGGCTGGGCCACATCGAAAAGGTGGGAACGGGCTACAGGCTCGTTCCTGCCGCGTGGAACCCGGTGCTGTAGAAGTTCCTCACCCAATCCGCCGAGCGTAGCCTCGGCCCAACGAGGATCGCATGGCGCTCCACATTCGGGACGAGGAGACCGAGCGCCTCGTGCGCAGCCTGTCCTCGCTCAAGAAGGTCGGGCTGACGGAGGCCGTGCGGTTCGCGGTGGAGAACGAGCTACAACGCATCCCGCTCCGGGAACGCATACGGCCGATCCAGGATCGGATCGCCGCGATGCCGAAGACCGGCCTGAAAGCCGACAAGGCCTTCTTCGACGAGCTCTGCGGCGAATGAAGATCGTCGATGGATCGGCATTGACCGCCCTGGGGGTCGGCGGCCCGGACGATGAACGCGTCACCGGCCAGCTGGAGGAAGCGAAGCAGCGCGTGACACATCCTCTCGCGGTCTACGCGGCGACGGCAGCGATTGCCCGAGAGACGGGCCGCCCGATCGATGCGGCCTACCGCACTCTGGCGGAGTTGATGACGGCAGCCGAGATCGAACTCGTGCCGGTGGGAGAGCCGGAGACCATCACGGCGCTGGAGGCCTACGCTCGCTACGGCAAGGGCGGGAAGCACCCCGCCCAGCTCAACATGGAAGAGTGCTTCTCCTACGCGATCGCGAAGCTTCGTGGCGCTGGCCTCGTGTATGCGGGCGAGGCCTTCGCCAAAACCGACCTCGCCTGAGCTTCACCTCGCCAGGACCATCACCAGCCCGGGCACGTCCCGCCCACGCTCCCGTCGGGCCGGGGCACTCTCCAGGAGCATCGGCTCGAGGGCGACTTCCTGCGCCAGGCTTCGCAGATGACGCTCGCCGTGGGCGTAGCGCTGATCAGCGCCCAGGATCGCCCCCTCCCCGGCATGCGACTGCGCCGTGAAGGCGAAGAGCCCGCCGGGGGCGAGCGCGGCGGCAGCGGCCGCGAAGATGGGGGCGAGGTCCCCGACATAGACGAAGACGTCGGCAGCGAGCACGAGGTCGGCTTTCCCGTCCGGGCGTGCTCTGAGCCAGGGGGCGAGGTCGCCCACCTCCACCTCGTCGTAGATGCGCTTGACCTCGGCTTTCCGGACCATGGCGGGCGAAAGGTCCACCCCGACGATCCGCCCGCATTCCGGCCGGAAAATCTCGGCCGCGAGGCCGGTGCCGCAGCCGAGATCCAGCATCAGGTCGAACCGGAACGGGCGCAGCAGTAGGCTGCAGGCGCGACGGACGGCATCGTGCAGGAGCTCCGGCCCGCGATAGGCGAGACTCTGGCGCAGGTGCCGCTCGAAACGGGAGGCATATTCGTCGAAGAGGGACCGCACGTAGGCGGTGCTCATGGCGTCTTCCGGCTTGGCGGCCCCAAGCCCGGCGAGTCTCAGGCCGGCACCGAGGACGTCATCCGGATCCAGCCGCCGGGCTGTCGCGAACGCCGCCAGGGCTTCCGCCCGGGCGCTCGCCTCCGCTTCGCCGATGCGTTCGCAGGCCTCCCCGAGGAGGAGCCACGCCGCCGTGAACCCGGGCGCGAGCTCCAGCGCCTGGCGGGCGAGGTCGGCTGCGGCCGGCCAGTCGCCCTCGTCGAAGGCGGATTTTCCGTACGCATAGCGGCGGTCGGCGAGAAGATCGCCCGAGCTCCTCATCAGCTCGCCCGGGCGGGCACGAGACGATCGGCGTCGTCGGACTCCGCCTGCGGCTGCTCCTCGGCGACACGCCCGTACATAATCGCCAGAACCAGCACGGGCAGGCCGATCGCGGCTGTCAGGGCGAAGAAGGTGGAGAAGCCGTAGGCGGCCACCATGAAGCCGGACAGGCCGGAGACGAGCTTGCCGGGCAGCGCGTACAGGGAAGAGAGCAGCGCGTATTGCGTCGCGGCAAACCCGACCCCCGTGAGGCCCGACATATAGGCCATGAGGGCCGTCCCGGCGAAGGTGCCGGAGAAGTTGTCGATGGAGATAGCGACCGCCAGCCGCCAAACCTCCGGCGCGCCCATTGCCAGCCACGAGAAGGCGAGGTTCGAGGCCGCGCCCGCGATCGCCCCCGCGATCAGGGTCGGATAGAGGCCGAACCGGGCAATCGACCAGCCGCCCACGAAGGCACCCACGATCCCGATCCAGATGCCGTAGAGCTTGGAAACGGCGGCGATCTCCGGAAGCGTGAAGCCCATCCGGATGTAGAACGGGTTCGCCATCACGCCCGAGACGAAGTCCGGCATGCGGTAGAAGGCCACAAGGGCCAGCACGGCGATCAGCCGCGGACCCTGGCGCCGGTAGAGGTCGCTGATCGGGGCCGCGACGGCACGTCCGAAGGAGAAGCGTTCGCGCGGCTTCGCCGGATCGCTCGCGGCCGCGGGGGCCCGCATCCGCTCGGGCGCCGGAGCAAGGAGGGACGCCACGAAGCCGACGCCCATGAGGGCGGCCATCGTCAGGTAGGAGACCTGCCAGCCGGCCGAACCGGCGATGAACAGCGCGCCGGCGCCGGCGCTGATCAGGCCGAGCCGATAGCCGAGCTGGTAGGCCGCGAGCATCGAGCCCTGTCGCTCGATGTCGGCCGACTCGATGCGCCAGGCGTCCACCACGATGTCCTGCGTGGCGGCCGAGAAGGCCAGCAGGAAGGCCGCGACGCCGAGAACGGGCAGCGAGGTGATCGGGTCGGTGACCGACATCAGGAGGAGGGACAGCCCGGCGCAGGCCTGGGCCAGCACCATCCAGGACCGGCGACGGCCGAGGAGCCGCGACAGGACCGGTATGTCGAAGGCGTCGACGACCGGGGCCCACAGGAACTTGAAGCTGTAGGGAAGCAGGAGATAGGCGAAAAGCCCGATCGCCTTGATGTCGATGTCAGCGGTCGCGAGCCGCGCCGTGAACGTTCCCCCGACGAGCAGGAAGGGGAGCCCGCAGGAAAAACCGAGGAACAGCATCAGGGCCACGCGTCGGTCGGCGTAGCTCTTCAGGCTCTCCAGGGGTGACCGCATCTTCTCGACCTCGGAGGGGGCATCCGGCCGATCATAGCTGAGAAAGCGTTAACGGGCTCCGTTCCCGCTCGGAGCGGCGTCCGAGTCGGATGTGTCGCCCGAATTCCGCCTGAACCGGCTCCAGATCTGCCAGATGAGAGGGTAGCGGCGGTCGCGCGCATGCACGCTATCCTCCCCGTCCTCCCGGACGAGATAGATCTCGCGGTCGTGGTAATGCTCGAGACCGGGCCGGTGCCCGACGCTCAGGAGCGTCACGGTCGCCAGTTCCTTGGAGAAGAACTCCATCATCCTGGCCTGACTCACCTCGTCCAGCGCCGAGGTCGCCTCGTCCATGATGGCGATGTCGGGCGGGTGGATGAGGAGCCGCGCGAAGGCGAGCCGCTGCTTTTCTCCGCCTGACAGGATCCCGTCCCAGTTCTCCTCCGCGTTCAGCCTCTCTCCCATGTGGGAGAGGCCGCAGCGCGCCAGCGCATCCACGAGCTTGGCGTCCGACACGCGTCCATCGTCCGGATAGGGGTAGAGCAGCGCGTGTCGAAGGGTGCCGAGCGGCAGGTACGGCCGCTGCGGCATGAATGTGACCTTGGCCCGGCGCGGCCGCAGGATCGTTCCCGAGCCCCAGGGCCACAAGCCAGCCATGGCGCGGATCAGGGTGGATTTTCCCGTCCCGGAATCTCCCTTCACCAGGACCTTCTCGCCCTTCTGGATCGTGGTCGAGGCGCCCTCGATCATCATGACGCCGTTCTGCTGCTTGATGGACAGGTTCTCGATGTGGATCGCGTCGTCGGGGCTGTAGCCGAGGACAATCGTCTCGTCGGGTCCGCCCTGCCCGATGGTTGCATCGAGCGCGTCCATCGCCTGGGACAGCTCGACCACGCGCTGGGAGGAGGCGAGCGTCTCAGCGAGCCGAACCGCATTGTCGATGAGCCAGTTCAGGGCGATCTGGGCCTGCGTGAAGGCGGTGGCGATCTGCATGAGTTCGCCGAGGCTGAGTTCGCCGGCGAGGTATTTCGGGGCTCCGAGCAGCAGCGGGACGACGGGCGCCAGCACCGAGTTCGCGTTGGAGACCCAGGTCATGTGCGCCTGCTTGGCGATGACCCGAAGCCAGCGTTGCGCGAGCGCCCCGAAGGTCTCCTTGAGGCGCTCCCGCTCGTCGTCGTCGCCGCCGATCAGCGCGATGTTCTCGGCGGATTCCCGGACGCGGGTGAGCTCGTAGCGGAGCTGGGCCTCGCCGGCGTTCTTGCGCTCCACGCCCCGGATCAGGGGGCGGCCGATGAGGACCATGGCGGCCGAGGTCAGCCCCGCATAGATCACAGCCGACACGACCATGTAGCCCGGGACCCAGACTGGGCCGATCTGGAGCGCTCCTCCGACCACCCACAGGACGCCGAAGAACGCACCTGCAGCGAGAATCGCGTTCAGGAGGCCGATCGCGAAATCCACGAAGGGCTCGACCGCGAGCCGGACATCGTCAGCGATCCGAAACTCGGGATGGGCCCCATCGCCTCCCACGATGGTGAGCTGGTAGAAGCGCCGCTCCGACAGCCAGCGGTCGACGAGCTTGTGGGTCAGCCACCGGCGCCAGCTGAGCTGGAGCCGCATCCGGGCATGGACCTGGAGGACGGCCACCGCTGCCGCCGCAAAGGCCAGGCCGAGAACAATCCCGACCCCGAGCGTGACAGAGCCGACGTTCTTCTGCTCGAGGGCATCGAAGAAGAATTTGTTCCAGCGATTGATGAGGAGCGCGACGCCGACATTCGCAAGGACCAGCGCGATGACGGCAGCCGTCAGGCCCCAGGCCTGCCGCCGCGCGGGACCGCGCCAGAACCCGCTCGCAAGCCGCCGGAATGCGCTCGCGATCGCGACTGGGGACGGGTCGGCTACTTCCTGAGCGCTGGCCGGATCGGTCCGGTCTGGCGTAGTCACCGCAAGGCCTCCGCGCGCACCGGGGCCCCCTCCACCGTCGCCGGGCCCTAACGTTTGGGCCCGCCTGGAGATCTTCAATCCCGCCGATAAGCCGGGAACAATCCCGTGATCGACCTTAAGGCTGGATGAACTGCTTGGAGAGCTTGAGCGCCTGCCCCTGGTAATTGGACGTACCAATCGCGCCGTAGAGGGCGTCCGGCTCCTCGGCCATGCTCTCGTAGGCGAGCCGGCACACGACCTGACCATCCTCGACTGCGAAGGGCACCTCGTGGCTGCGCACCTCCATCACGGCACGGCTGCCTGGGTGTCCTGACGGGCTGTAACCAAAGCCAGGGTCGAAGAACCCGGCATAATGAACCCGGAACTCGCCCATTGCAGGATCGATCGGAACCATCTCGGCCGCGAGGTGCGGCGGGATGTGGAGCTTCTCCTTGGACACGAGGATGTAGAACTCGTTGGGATCGAGGATCAGGCGGCCATCGGGACGGGCGGCGATCGGCTCCCAGAAATCCGCCGCGTGATAGCCGCCGATGCGCTCGACATCGATGACGTCGGTGTGGCGCTGTGCCCGATACCCGACCAGCCTCTCCTCCCCGAGCCCGCCGAGCTCGATCCGGAGCACGAGGCCGTTGCGGACCGCAAGCTCGCCGGAATCGACCAGCGGAGAGCGGGCATGGAGGTCGCGTAGGGCGTGGTCGCCCAGCAGCCCGGCCTCTTCCTTCGCGGAGCCGTGCTGTCGAAACCGGATCTGATTGAGCCGCGTTCCCTGGCGGACCTTGATGCTGAAGGTGCGGGGGGAGACCTCGGCGTAGAGCGGTCCGGAATAGCCCGCCTCGACCGCGTCGAACACCTCACTACGGTCAGTGATGAGGCGCGTGAACACGTCCAGCCGCCCGGTCGAGCTCTTCGGGTTGGCGGCCGCCGAGATCGTGCGCGGCAGGCTCAGCCGCTCGGACAGCTCCACGACATAGACGCACCCGCGCTCGAAGATTGCGCCCTGGCTCAGGTCGATGCGCTCCCACCTGAGGATCTCGAGCTTGTCCTCGACGCTACTGCCCGGCCCAGGCAGGAAGCTCGCCCGGACGCGGTACGCATTGGCCCCGAGCCGCAGGTCGAGACTTGCCGGCTGGAACTGCCCATCCTCCAGGGGATCCCCGGCCCGCACATACCCCCGCTCGACCAGCGTCCGGATGGCCTGGCGGGGCAGCAGCCCGGGACGGCCCGACAGGACGGGATCAGGGGTGCCGGCGGGATCGGGCGCTTGCGTCATGGCGCGGGACGCTACTGGAGCCCGGCTGTTTTCTCCAGGGTGGATTCCAGGCATGTTCCGGCCGGGCAGGCTCGCTGCGCCCAAAGGGAGAGAAGATGATCTACCAGTTGAGGGTTTACCGCTGCGTTCCGGGCCGCCTTCCGGCGCTGCTGAAGCGGTTCGAGACCGTGACGCTCGCCATGTGGGAAAAGCACGGGATCCGGCAGGCAGGCTTCTGGACGACGGTCATCGGCGAGTCCAACCAGGACCTGACCTACATGCTGGCCTGGGACAGCATGGCGGACCGGGAACAGCGCTGGAACGCCTTCCAGAGCGACCCCGACTGGATCGCGGCCCGGGCGGAGTCCGAACGCGATGGCGCGATCGTCGCCAACATCACCAGCAGCTTCCTCCAGCCGACCGGCTTCTCCTCGGTGAAGTAGGCGCAGCCTACTTCTCCCGGAAGGCCCGCATCAGCTGGTCGTGGAGAGGCCGCACCAGGTACGACATCACCGTCCTCGGGGTCGTCTGGACGAAGGACTCGACCGGCATGCCGGGCACGAGTCTCAGCCCCTGGAGGCGCTTCATCTCGGCAGGCGGGATCTTGATGTGGATCGTGTAGAAGGTCGCGGCCGTCTTCTGGTCCTGGCTGACATCCGCCGAGACGTGGCTCACCTCGCCGTTCAGCTCCGGCGTGGTGCGCTGGTTGAACGAAGAGAAGCGCAGCACGGCGCGCTGGCCGACATGAAGCTGGTCGATCTGCTGCGGCTCGACCTTCGCTTCGACGCGTAGCGCGTCGGCCTCGGGCACGATGAGCATGATGGGCTCGCCCTGAGCCGTGATGACGCCGCCAATCGTGTGGACGCTCATCTGATGCACGACCCCGTCCTGGGGAGACCGGATGTCGACACGCTTGAGCTGGTCCTCGGCGGCGACCTTGCGCTCGACGAACTCGGAGACGCGGCCGCGGATCTCCGCGAGTTCCTTGCCAACCTCGGAGCGCATCTCCTGGTCGATCTGGAGGATCTGCAGTTCGGTCTCGACGATCTTGCCCTTCGCCTCGGCGGTCGCGGCTATGAGCTGGCCGCGCTCGCCCTCCAGCCGCGCCGCATCGCGCTGCAGGCTCGTCACGCGGTTGATCTGCACCAGCCCCTTCTTCCAGAGCTCGCGCACGCCGTCGAGCTCCGGCTGGATCAGGTCGATCTCGGTCTGCTTGGCGCGGGTCTGCTGGACGAGGCCGTCGATCTGCTGGCCGAGCTGGGCGATGCGCTCGCGCAGCTGGGCGCGCTGGCCCTCGCGCGAGTTCCGCCGGATCTCGAACAGCTTGGTCTCACCCGCGATGAGGCGGGCGACCTCGGGCGAGGTCTTGGCGCGCTCCAGGAGATCCGCGGGGAACGTGATCTTGTCCTCGCCGTCGCGCTCGGCCTCGTCGCGGGCCTGGCGGGCAGCCAGTTCGTCGAGGTTCTTCGTCACGATGGCGAGGTTCGCCCGCGTCACGGTCTCGTCGAGGCGCAGCAGGATGTCGCCTTCCTTGACCCTGTCGCCGTCCCGCACCCTGAGCTCGCCGACGACACCGCCTGTCGGGTGCTGGACCTTCTTCACGCTGGAATCGACGACCAGCATGCCCTGCGCGATGACGGCTCCCGAGAGCTCGGTCGTCGCAGCCCAGCCGCCGACCCCGACGACCAGAAACGTCACCGCCGCGACGCCCCCGATCAGGTGGTGCCGGATCGAGCGGCGCGTGCCCATCAGCCGACTCATGCGCGCACCTGGCCTTCCTTCACGACGCGGAGCGGCGTGGGGCCGCCCGCTTCCGAGCCGGCTGCGGCGGCCGGCTTCGGCTGACGGAGGACCCGCGCAAGCACCTCCTCCTTGGGGCCGAACCCTTGGACGCGGCCCTCGGCCAGCATCAGCACATGATCGACCCCGGCGAGCGCGCTCGGACGATGGGCCACGACGATGACGATGCCGCCGCGGGCCCGGATACCCAGGATGGCCTCCGTGAGGGCCTGCTCGCCCTCACCGTCGAGGTTCGAATTCGGCTCGTCCAGCACGACCAGGAACGGATCGCGATAGAGCGCGCGAGCCAGCGCGACGCGCTGCCGCTGGCCGGCCGAGAGCATGGCCCCGCCTTCGCCGATCTGGGTCTCGTAGCCCTCGGGAAGGCGGAGGATCAGGTCATGGACGCCGGCCGCCTTGGCGGCCTTGATGATGTCGGCGGAATCGGCGCCAGGTTCGAACCGGGCGATGTTCTCCGCAACCGTGCCGGCAAACAGCTCAACATCCTGCGGCAGGTAGCTGATGTGCCGGCCGAGATCGTCCGACGGCCATTGATCGAGCGCGGCGCCGTCGACGCGGACCTTCCCGCGCATGGGCGCCCACACGCCCACGATGGTGCGGACGAGGGACGACTTGCCCGACGCGCTCGGCCCGATGACTCCCAGCCCCTGCCCGGCCCGGAGCGTGAAGCTCGCATCCACGACCGCAAGCCGCTGCGTACCCGGCGCCGCGGACGATATCCCCTCGACAGACAGGGTGGCGCGCGGGGCCGGAAGGGCCATCCGGTCGTCCTCGGCCGGCAAGGCCTTCATCAGTTCGCTGAGGCGACGCCAGCTCTGCCGCGCGGCCACGAAGCCCTTCCAGTTGGCGATCGCGAGTTCGACGGGAGCGAGCGCGCGGGCTGTCAGGATCGAGCTCGCGATGATGACGCCCGCGGTCACCTCCTGCCGGATGACGAGATATGCGCCCAGGCCGAGGACCGCCGATTGCAGGGCCATGCGGATGACCTTGGAAACCGCCCCGAACCCGCCGGCGACGTCGGAGGTGCGCTGCTGGCTTTCCATGTAGCGGTCGTTGGTTTCTCCCCACACCGCACCCAGGCGGCTCCGCATTCCGAGGGCCTGGAGGACCTCGGCATTGCGCCTTGCCGCCTCGGCCAGCGCGTTCCGCTTCTGGCCGAGCGTCACGGTCTCGCGCGCGGGGCCACGGGTCTTCAGTTCGGTCAGCAGCGTCAGGCAGATCAGGAGCAGCGCGCCGATCAGAGCCGCGATGCCGATCCATGGATGGAAGAGGAAGCAGATCGCCAGGTAGAGCGGGATCCAGGGCAGGTCGAAGAAGGCGGCCGGCCCCATGCCGGAGAGAAAGCCGCGCACTTGGTCGAGATCACGGAGCGGCTGCAGCCCATCGCCGGACGGGCGCGTCCGCAGCGGCAGCCGGGATATCGCCTCGTGCACCCGGCTGGCGAGCGTTCCATCGAGCGCCGAACCGATCCGCACGAGGATCCGGGCACGCACCACGTCGAGAATGCCCTGGAACGCATAGAGGCCGAAGGCGAGCATCGACAGCGCGATCAGCGTCGGGACGCTACGGCTCGGGATGACCCGGTCGTAGACCTCGAGCATGTAGAACGAGCCGGTCAGGTACAGAATGTTGATCGTCGCAGTGACGAGGGCTATCCCGAGAAAGGCGGTTCGGGCGAAGCCGAGGCTGACGCGCTTGTTGCCATTCTCGGCGCTCTGAGCAGCGCTCGCGGCCGAGGCCATTCGTGCATCTCCGGTGCTCGGTCGGACGAAAGCCGTCAGCTCCACTCGGCGGAGGACGACGCCCCGCGCCGACAAGGATGAACCACAGAAGAGACAAGCCGCAACCAGTTTCGGCAGCGCGCTCTTCCATTTACCCCATTGTTGCGGCCGAATGTTTCGCCCAGGTTGCTTCGGAGCGTCAACCGACATCCACCGAAGACGGAACGAAGTAGTGCGGGCGGGGCCGTTGGGCCGCGTGCATAAGGAACCCTGTCCGGCCCAACAACCCTAAAGTTGAATATCGCGGGCGCAATTCGCCGCAGGGTTGAGCATCAGTCGGAACCGCCCGGGCGGCAGGAACGGGCGTACCGAGGTGCAGAAACGAAACAGCGCCGCTGGCGGGCGGCGCTGGATATTCTGGGGCGGGATATTCCCGGCGGTTGAGATTCTACCGAGGCGCGAGGATCATCACCATCTGGCGGCCTTCGAGCTGCGGCTCGCTCTCGACCTTGGCGAGTTCGGCAGTCTCCGCCTTCACCCGCTCGAGCAACTTCAGGCCGAGATCCTGGTGCGCCATCTCGCGACCGCGGAACCGCAAGGTGACCTTCACCTTGTCGCCCTCTTCGAAGAAGCGCTGCACGGCCTTCATCTTCACGTCGTAGTCGTGCTTGTCGATGCCCGGCCGGAGCTTGATCTCCTTGACCTCGACGGTCTTCTGACGCTTTCGCGCCTCGGCCTGCTTCTTCTGCTCGAGGAACCGGAAGCGCCCGTAATCGAGGAGCTTGCAGACGGGAGGGACCGAGTTGGGGGCGATCTCGACGAGATCCAGCCCCGCTTCCTCGGCGAGCCTAAGCGCATCGAGGAACGGTACGGCCCCGCGATTCTGCCCGTCCTGATCGATCAGTTGCACTTCGCGCACGCCACGAATGTCCCGATTGGCGCGAGGCCCCTCCTTCTGCGGGACTGGCATGGCTCTCATAGGTCTGCGAATGGGGCCAACTCCTCTTCGATTTCAGTTCGGCAGCCGACCGCGTTCGGCATGAGCTTACGGGCTGCCATAATCGACATGTGGCGACTCGCCGCCACGAGTCAATCCGCACCGCAGGTCAAGCGGTGTTTGAGTTGCCTTGCGGATCGGAGCTGCGCCGCCTGAAAGCGGCCCCACGCCCACCTTCAAGGTAGCCCGAATGGGTCACGTCGAGACGCCGAAACGCTGCGCCGTCCGGACGATGCCGTCCCAGGTGCCGGGCGGAAGCGGGATGCCGGCTTCCGTCCGCTCCGTCCTCGTCGATCGCTCGGGATCTCCGGGGATGAGCACCTGCTCGGATGGCGGCGCCGGCCGCGCACTCCGAACCCACGCCACAAACGACCGCGCCTCCTGAGATATGGCCTCCGCTGAGCCGAAGGCCGCAGGCTGCATGTAGATCGACACCATGCCGTTGGCGAAACGGTGCTTCTCGGGCCCCGAAGTGCCCGAGCTGAGGAGAACCCCGCTCAGCAACTCGCACATGAGCGCGAGGCCGGAGCCCTTGTGCTCGCCCATCGCCCGGATCGCCCCCGCACCTCGGCGAGCGTCCCGCTCCGTCGTCCCCTCGAGCGAGCCGTAGAGCGTTGCCGGATCAGTGCTGAGCCGGCCGTCCGGATCGATGAGGCTGCCGGACGGCAGCGGCTTGCCTCCGTTCGACGCGACGAGAACCTTGCCTTCCGCGACGGCGGAGGTCGCGAAATCGAGAACGACTGGAGGCTCCCCCTGGAGGGGGAAGCCGAAAGCGATCGGCGCGGTCGAGAAGCGGCGGTCGACGCCTCCGAACGGAGCGACCAGCACGCTGCCGGCGACGTTCACGAAGTGAACCGAGACAAGGCCGCTCTCGAGCGCCAGCTCGGCCCATTGCCCGATCCGGCCGAGATGGCCCGCGTGTCGGAGGGCAACGATGGACGTGCCCTGCTCGAGCGCACGGGACACACCCAGCTCCACCGCCTGGCGGCCGACCGTTGCCCCGAACCCGTAGTTTCCGTCGACGACGCAAAGTCCGCCGGACTCTCGCACGATCTCGACGCTGCGGTCAGCCTCGACCTCGCCAGCCTGGAGCCAATCCACGTATCGAGGCACTCGGGCGACCCCATGGCTGTCATGGCCAGTGAGGTTCGCATCCACCAGGCCGGCAGCCACCCGGCGCGCCTCGGCGGGCGAGCAGCCGGCGGCCGCGAATATGTCGGAAACGAGCGCGAGCAGACGGTCGACGGGGATCAGCAAGACGGGTCACTCCTCCCAGCCCGGCCTGGACGAGCGGGCGCTACTTCTTATCCAGGAGGAGTTTCCCCTCCTTGCTGAGGAATCCTTTGGCCTTCTCGGCCAGCATTGCAAGCATCCAGGGCAGGTGCACCTCCAACCGGACGTGGTCCTGCTCGACGTCCAGGCCCGCGGAGATCGGCTGCCCCAAGGCCTTGATGGCAACATCGAGATGGTCACCTGCCCAACGCTCCTCCACCGAGGTGAAGTGCGCCCCGAACTTGTGCTTCAGCTGCCCGAGCCCGGTCTCGAGACGTTTTCGGGCCTCCTCACGCCCGAGCTGGTGGGGAATCTCGATGATCAGCGGCTTCGACATGCAATTCTCCTTGTTCAGTTCGACAATCTAGGGACGCTCCTTCGGATCCGCCCGGCTTGTGTCCGACCCCAACTTGGTGGACATCGCCCCGCGTGAGCTGACGTGGGAGTACAGGATGGACATCCGGGACGACGTCCTCGGCGCAATCGGGCGGACGCCGCTCATCCGGCTTCGAAGGGCCTCGGAACTGACCGGCGCCAACATCCTCGGCAAGGCCGAATTCATGAATCCCGGCGGGTCCGTGAAGGATCGGGCGGCGCTCGGGATCATCCAGGACGCGATGCGCCGGGGCGAACTGAGGCCGGGGGGCACCATCGTCGAGGGAACGGCCGGGAATACCGGCATCGGCCTCGCCGTAGTCGGCAATGCACTCGGCTTCCGGACCGTGATCGTGATTCCGGAGACCCAAAGCCAGGAAAAGAAGGACGCGCTGCGGCTGGTCGGGGCCGAACTCGTCGAGGTTCCCGCGGTGCCATATGCCAATCCCGGCAATTACGTCCGCCACTCCGGGCGGCTGGCGGAAGAACTGGCGAGAACGGAGCCTAACGGCGCGATCTGGGCCAACCAGTTCGACAACACGGCAAACCGGGCCGCCCATGTCGAGACGACGGCGCCCGAGATCTGGGAACAGACCGGAGGCAGGATCGACGGCTTCATCTGCGCGGTGGGAACAGGCGGCACTCTTGCCGGTGTCGCCGACGGGCTGCGCGCTCGGAAGCCGGACGTTGCCATCGGGCTTGCCGACCCGATGGGGGCCGCCCTCTACAGCTATTATACGCGCGGCGAGCTCCGATCCGAGGGATCCTCCGTGACCGAAGGGATCGGCCAGGGCCGGATAACCGGGAACCTCGAAGGGCTGCGCGTCGACCGGGCGTACCAGATCCCCGACGAGGAAGCCCTCCCATTGCTCTTCGACCTCGTGCGACACGAGGGCCTCTGCCTCGGGGGCTCGTCAGCCATCAACGTGGCCGGCGCGATCCGGCTGGCGCGTGAACTCGGTCCCGGTTCGACGGTGGTTACCGTGCTCTGCGATTCGGGGACGCGCTACGCATCCAAACTGTTCAATCCGAGTTTTCTCGCTGCGAAGGGCCTGCCACGGCCGGACTGGATGGAGCGGTGATGCTCCCCTCGTGACCTCGTGCAGCCCTGCCGGGTAGAGATCAGGAACCGGCACGGGGTATGCGAGTTTCGCCTGGACCGTAGAACCTGGTCCCGGCGGCATTGTGACCCGGTAGGACTGGGCACTCTCCAGTTCCGGTGCCGGAAGGCTCTGTCGAGGGACGAAATCGGCCGGCACCCTTCGGCCACTCGGGGTTCGGGTCGGATTGCATGAGGTTGTTGCGGCGCACGGCAGTGGAATCAGGCGTCGCGCCTTGGCTTACCGACGCCGAGCAGGGCCGGAAGCGGCTGCAGCGCCTCTACATGGTGGCAGCCGCAGGTCTTGCCGCGCTCGTGCCGCTGATCCTGTTCGCCGGTTTCTGGGTCCGCTCGGAGCTGAACAGGAGCGAGCGCGACGTCGAGAGCTATCTGTCTGCGCGCGCCTCGATGCTGTCGCGCCGCATCGATTCTTCTCTCGAACAGCAATTGCTGGCGCTGCGAGCCCTCTCGGCGCTCCCCGCCTTCGACGGTCCCGATCCGGATTTCACGGAAGCTTCGGCGCGCCTCTTGAGCATCATGCCGAACTGGACCGGGTTCGGCGTGGTCGATGCGGCGTCGGGACGAGTAATCTCGGGAGCACGGCCCGACTGGACGCCGGCTCAGGCCGCCCCGGTCCTGGCCGACATCAGCAAGACGCACCGGCCGGACATCACCGTCATCACGCCGGCCGGCCAGCGGGGAGAGCAGGCGCTTCTGGCCGTTCCGGTCGTACGGGACGATCGGGTGACGCTGGCGCTCCTCGCCACATTCGACATGTCCGAGTTGCAGCGGATCCTGCTCCTCGAGAGCCGGGATTCCGGACTGCTCCTGGCAATCTCGGACGGAGGAGATCGATTCCTGGCCCGATCCCAGGCGCCGGGCGCCGGAATCGGCGACGAAATCGCGGCGAGCTACCGGGAAGCCACCGCAGGACGAAACAGCGGCACGTTCCAGGGCAACTCACGGGACGGAAAGGAGATCTGGGGCGCCTTCGTGCGCTCCGACCTGACCGGCTGGGTCGCCTCGGCCGCGATCGATCGCGCCCAGATCGAGAACTTCTCGAAGCGATCGGTTTGGGCCACCACGGCGGCCGGCGCCCTCAGTCTCATCCTGGCCGGTATTCTCGCCGTCTTCATCGTCCACACGGTCATGGAGCGCCGCGTCAGCGAGGAGCGCCTCGCGGCGTCGCGGGCCCTCGGGGAACTCGACGCCAGATTGCTGAGGACCACGCAGGAAGCGCTCGGCGAGCAGCGCAAGGCCTCCTCCGAGCGGGAGGTGCTGCTGCGCGAGATCTACCATCGCGTGAAGAACAACCTGCAGATCGTGCAGAGCCTGCTGCGCCTCGGCTCGCGCGAGCTCAGCGCCGACCAGCGCGAGCCGTTCGAGAACGCCGTCCGGCGCATCGGCGCGATGGCCCGGGTCCACACTCTCCTCTACAACTCGCCCGATCTCGGCTCGATCGACTTCAAGGTCTACCTGGAGGAGCTGCTGCGCGAGATGTCCGACGCGTTCAGCGGCGAGGAGCGGGGCATCCAGTCCGAGCTCCACGCGGAATCGATGCGGGTTCCGCTCGACACGGCGGTCCCGCTTGCCTTCATCGCCGTCGAGCTCATGACGAACGCCTACCGGCACGCTTTCCCGGAAGGCCGCCAGGGGCGCATCACCGTCGAGCTGAGGCGGGACGAGCCTTTCGGCATCCTCGTCATCAAGGATAACGGCGTCGGATTCGACCGGGCGGCGGCACCGCGCCGGAGGCTCGGCCTTACGATCGTGCGCAAGCTCGTCCAGCAGATCGGGGGAGGCTTGGAGGAGCCGGATGATGGCTCCTCCTCGTTCGAGATCCGGTTCCCGCTCGATCACGTGGAGCGCGGAAACCTCAAGGATCTCAGGCTCGGCTCGATGGCTTGATGTCGCCGGGCACGGCCCACATATCTGTCCGGTGTGGGACGGGGCGCCGTCAGGGCCCTGGTTCCACGAAGTGCCATGTGGGCTTCAACGTATGTCTCGTGCTTCGCCGTTCGGGCACCCGTTTCTTCTCGGCTTCGACGAGATCGAGCAGACGCTCGACCGCATCGCGAAGGCGACCAGCGACGGATATCCTCCCTACAACATCGAACGTCTGCCTCGGACTTCCGAGGCTCCGGAACGACTGCGCATCATGCTTGCGGTCGCCGGGTTCACGCCGGAACAACTCGAGATCCACGTCGAGGAGAACCAGCTGGTCGTTCGCGGGCGGCAGATCGAGGACAAGACGCGCCAGTTCCTGCACCGCGGTATCGCGGCTCGCCAGTTCCAGCGCACCTTCCTACTCGCGGAAGGCATGGAGGTACTCGGGGCGGATCTTTCGAACGGACTTCTGTCGATTGATCTCGCCCGTCCGGAACCCGCACGCATAGCTCGTCGTATCGAGATTGTGTCGCGCGACTGAGCGGGGGCCCAGCGTTCGAAAGGAGACACCTTAATGTCGACCACCAACCATACTGCGCGATCGGGCTTCCATCTCGACCCCGGCGCCTTCGCGAGCCTTGGGGAAGGGCAGATCGCCTATGTGAAGCCGATGCGCTCGGACGAGGTGAAGCGCCTCTTCCCGCAGGCGCCTGACCTCGCCCCTGACCTCGAGCTCTTCGCGCTCCTGTCGGCGAGCGGCACGCCCATCCTGCTGACGGATTCGCGCGATGCCGCGCTGGCCAATGCGTGGGCGCAAGATTTGCGGACGGTCGGCCTCAACTGACTCGGCCGGTTTCGCGTCCGAGAACGGCCTCGACGGCTCGAAGGAGCCGCTCGAGGTCCTCCGGCCGGGAGAGCCGGTGGTCACCATCCTTGATAAGCGTCAATTGGACGTTCTCACCCGGAAGCCGCTCGACGAAATGCATGGCGTGTTCCCAGGGCACGTCGGGGTCGCGCATGCCTTGCAGGATGTGGACCGGGGCTCCAGTCTGGATCGGGCCGCCAAGGATGAGGTGCCCGCGCCCGTCCTCGATCAACTTTGCGGTAATCGGGTAGGGCTCCTCGGAATAGAGTGACGGGCGGCGATAGACCCCTTCCCGCACGATCGTGTCCCGTACATCCGCCGGGAATGCATCCCACATCAGCCGTTCCGTGAAGTCGATCGCCGGCGCGATCAGGACGAGCCCGGCCGGCCTTTCATCGCCACATTCGCGCGCTAGCTGCAGCGCCGCCAGGGTTGCGATCCAGGCACCCATCGATGAGCCGACCAGGATCGGCCTGCGGCGGGCATAGGCCCGAAGAACCGCCAGGCCTTCCTCCAGCCAGCGCGAGATGGTCCCATCGATGAACGAGCCCCCCGACTCGCCATGCCCGGAATAGTCGAAGCGCACGAAGGCCTGGTTCCGGCCCGCAGCCCAGGCGTCCAGCGCTTCCGCCTTGGTGGCGCGCATGTCGGACCGGAACCCGCCGAACCAGACAACCGGGGGCGCTGCCCCCTCTCGCGCCAGAACGGCGATACGTCGCGCCTCGGCGCCCTCTCCGACCTCGATCCAAGACGTCATGGTTAACCGAACCTCAACTCGCCGGGCCCAGGGTTGCCGCCTGATGCCAGCTTCCCTCACGCCTCTATACCCGTGATTACCGCCTTGCGATCGGGTTCGGCATTCCCGCGGTCGAGCGTCCACCCGCTCGCTGGCCGGACCATCCTCCAGATTATCCCCGAACTGGATGCCGGCGGCGCCGAGCGGACCGCCATCGACGTGGCCGCAGGCCTCGCCGATGTCGGCGCCCGTGCCCTCGTGGCCAGCGAAGGCGGACGGCTCGTCGGCGAGTTGCAGGCGCATGGCGGCGTCTGGATCCCATTCCCGGCCCGCACCAAGAACCCTTTCTCCATGCTGGCGAACGTGCGCAGGCTCGCGCGCATCGCCTATCACGAGCGCGCCGACCTCATTCACGCGCGGTCCCGCGCTCCCGCCTGGGTCGGGCTCGGTGCGGCTCGCGCCCTCGGAATTCCCTTCGTCACGACATTCCACGGCAGCTATGCCGGCCGCTCGGCCCCGAAGCGCCTCTACAACTCCGTCATGGCAAGAGGCGATACCGTGATCGCCAACTCCGCCTTCACGGCCTCTCTCGTGAAATCGCTCTATGGGGCGGACGAGGAGCGGGTCGTCACCCTCCAGCGCGGTACCGACCTCACCGAGTTCTCCCCGGCGGCCGTGTCGCCCGAGCGCGTCGACGCACTCAGGCGCAAATGGGAGGTCGCCCCGCACGAGCGGATCGTCCTGCTCGCGGCCCGGCTCACCGGCTGGAAGGGGCAGAAGGTCTTGATCGAGGCGGCCGCGCGCCTGCGTGACCGCGGGCATCGGGATCTCGTCTACATCCTGGCCGGCGACCACCAGGGCCGCGACGGCTATGTGAAAGAGCTCGACCGCCTGATCACCGATCGCGGCCTCGCCGGGACCGTGAGGCGGGTCGGACACTGCACGGACATGCCGGCCGCCTATCTCGCCGCCTCGGTCGTGACCGTCCCCTCGACGGAGCCGGAGGCCTTCGGCCGCGTCGCCGTCGAGTCGCAGGCGATGGGCACCCCCGTCGTGGTCTCCGATCTCGGGGCCGTTCCCGAAACCGTCCTCGCGCCCCCCGAGACCCCGGCCTCGGCCAGGACCGGTTGGCGCGTACCGGCTGGCGACCCCGATGCGCTGGCAGACGCGCTCGACGAGGTGATGGCGCTCGGGGCGAGCGCCCACGAGAGCCTCTCCCGCCGGGCCCGCGTGCATGTCGAGCAGCACTTTTCGCTCGAGACGATGATCTCGGGCACGCTTTCGGTCTATGGCGCTCTGCTCGCCAAACGGAACGGCTAGGAGAGAAACCCATGGGCGCGAGCCTTCAGCGCATCTTCGGCGGCTCGCCGATCGCGGTGCTCTTCAAGCTGCTGTTCCTGTCACTCGTGATCGGCGCCATCATGGCAGGGTTCGGCTTCACGCCGACCACGCTGCCGAACCGCGTCGTCGCGGCCGTCCAATCGGTGCTCAACCTGGGCTTCGATGCCTTCCGGAACGCCGGCGCCTACATCCTCACCGGCGCGATGGTCGTAGTGCCGATCTGGCTGCTGATGCGCCTCATGAGCGGCAAGCGCTGAGCGCTCAGGCTCCGAGCACCTTCCAGACCCCGGAGGCCGTCGCGACAACCCGCTCGCCGACCTTGAGCTCGCATCGCAGGAAGATGAGCGAGCGGGTGAGCCGGACGACCTCGGCATACGCGACGACGAACTCGCCTTCCTTCGCGGCAGATAGGAAATGCGTGTCGAGTTGCACCGTCACCTGGCGGCGGCCGCCATTCGCCCGAAACGCCGTCAGCCCAAGCGTCTGGTCGGCAAAGGCCGTCAGCATGCCGCCATGCACGAGCCCGCTCTGGTTCAGATGCCGGGCCTCGGCCAGGAAGCCGTAGAGGCGCCTCTCGCCTTCGAGCTTGGTCCAGAACGGCCCGAGAAGTCCGACTAGGCCGGCCTCGGGCTTCGTCGTCCATCCCTCCGCGGCAGGATCGAAGGGAGCCGGCGCGCTGCCGAGCGCCGGAAGAATGACGTGCCCATCCTCGCCCAGCCGAAGCTTCTCGACCTTCCGCACGGCCCGTAGCGGCATCGCCCCATAGAGGTGCGGAAAGAGATCGCCGCCGCGCGACGGCTCGTAGCGCAGTCCCGGGCCGAGTGCCGTCTCGTCGACCGAAATCAGCAGCAGGCCGCTCTGGCCACGGAAGTGCTTCTCGGCCGTGCCGGCGAGTTGCCCGGCGGTCGAGAAATGAATGAACCCGTCCTGGACATCGACCGGCGCGCCCGCGAACTCGCCGACGCGCTCGGCGGCCCGCCAGAGCTCCTCAGGGCAAATTTTGTAGATGAGCCGCATGCGCGCTTACGCCTTTCGGACGAATGCCTGTTGCATCGGCACCCCACCTGCCTTATTTTCCTAGATTAGGCCGATGTTCTCACGGCGCCAAGAGCAATCCATGCTATCGCACGCACGAATCTGGGCCGCCATCGACCGTCTGGCCGAGCGCTACGGGCTATCGGCTTCGGGCCTCGCCCGCAAGGCGGGACTGGACGCGACCAGCTTCAACAAGTCCAAGCGGCAGGGTCCCGATGGCCGGGACCGCTGGCCCTCGACGGAGTCGGTGGCAAAGATCCTGGCCGCCACGGGGGCGAGCCTGGACGAGTTCATGCGCCTCATCGAGGACACCGAGCGTGCCGGCCGGCCCAAGGTCCCGCTCATCGGCATGGCCCAGGCGGGTGCCGGGCGCCTGTTCAACGAAGACGGAATGCCCACCGGCGGCCCCGGCTGGGAAGAGATCGAGTTTCCGGAATTCTCGAACGAGCGCGTCTTCGCGCTCGAGGTCCAGGGCGATTCGATGCGGCCCCTCTACCGGGAAGGCGACATCATCATCGTGTCGCCATCAGCGAGCGTGCGCCGTGGCGACCGCGTCGTCGTCCGCACGAAGGACGGCGAGGTCATGGCCAAGGAGCTCAAGCGCAAGACCCAGCGGAGCCTCGAGTTGCTCTCGCTGAATCCCGAGCACCCGGACCGCGTGCTGCCGCTCAGCGATGTCGACTGGATGGCGCGGGTGATCTGGGCCCGCCAATAGGGCGGCGGGACAGCAGCCCCTTATTCAACTGGGCTATCAGGCCGAACGACGTCACGAAAGGCGGAAACGACGCCGTCATAAACTGGCCGCTTGAACGGAATGATCAGTTCCGGAAGGTTCTCGATTGGTTCCCAGCGCCAAGCCTCGAACTCGGCCTTGTGGCGGCCCCCGCCCGGCTTGAGGATGTCGATCTCCGAGTCGTCTCCCGTGAAGCGGAACGCGAACCACTTCTGAGTCTGCCCGCGATAGCGGCCGCGCCATGCCCGGCCGCTGATCTCGGGCGGAAGATCGTAAGCATACCAGTCGGGCGCCTCCGCCAGGAGCTCGGCTGACCGGACACTGGTCTCCTCGTAGAGTTCACGAAACGCGGCCTGAAGGGGTTCCTCACCGGGATCGATCCCACCCTGAGGCATCTGCCAGGCATGCCTGTCGTCGACGTGCTCGGGCCCGGCGGAGCGCAGGCGGCGGCCGATGAAGACGAGCCCGTCGCGATTGACGAGCATGACGCCCACACAGGGGCGGTACGGGAGATCTGCCGGGGAAGTCACGCTGTGCGGCCGTTTCATTATCGTGAGGCGCTAGCTGAGCCGGCGGCCCGCAGGGCAGCGCTTGCCGGCACGAGCAGGATGCCTCGCCCTTCCAGGTCCTTCGCCCAACGGGCTATCCGTTCTACCGACAGCGGCAGCGCGGTGGCCGTTCCTATGGCGATGCCACCCGTCCGCGCCGCGGTTTCCAGGCGCTCGAGCGCGCGATCGATAGCGTCCGGCCGTCCGCTTGCATCGAGTACGGCTTCGGCCCGGACGATCGGTGTCCCGCCCTTATAACCCGTCGCGACGGAGCGGGACGAGGAGCCGTCGTCGATGAAGCCCAGCCCCCGCGCCCCGACCTCCTTCAGGATCGGCGCGAGCGCCTGCGCGTCGGCCGTCAGCTTTCCGCCCATATAGTTCATGACGCCCACAAATCCCGGAAACCGGCCCATGGCCCAGTGAAGATGCTCGGCGTTCTCGGCAGGCTTCGCCGCGGCCAGGAGCGTGTGCGGGCCGGGATCGCTGTCCGGGTAATCGAACGGCTCCATGGGGACCTGCAGCATGATCTCGTGCCCGTCTTCCCGGGCCTGCGTGACCAGGCGATCGAGATCCTGACCATAGGGCGCGAAGGCGAGGGTGACGGCCGGCGGCAACTTGGCGATCGCATCGAGCGTCCCGCTGCGGCTGATGCCCAGCCCCCCGATCACGATGGCGACCCGCGCTACGGGCTTGGCGCCGCCGGGCAGCCCGATGGCTGGCCGCGCATAGACGTCCAGGGGCCGTGCCCCATCCTGGCCGATCCGCGGCAGGTTGCCGAAGCGGGTCGGCTCGACGAGACGAGGGTCGGGCGCGCGATTGAGCGCGAGGGTGGCCTCGTCCGGCACCCGGACGATGATGGCCTGCGGTGCAGAGGAGCCATCCGGGCGCACGACGGATACGCCAGAGGCCTCTTCGACCGCGTCGGCCCGCTGTGTCCGCTCCGTGGCTCCCGGCTGAGGGTCCGACTTGCGCGGCGTCTCGGACGGCGTGGGAGGCCGGGTCGTGATCTCGACGGCCACCTTCGGCACCCCACCCTGGGGGTCACCGAAGAAGTAGAGATACCCCGCGACGAGCGCGACCAGCCCCGCGCAGACCGAGCCGGCGATCCGGATGCCCGTGCGTCCCGCCCCGCCCTCCCGGCGAGGGCGTGAGCGGCCCAGCGGGCGTGTCAGATCGTCCGAGGTGGCGTCCAAGACAATCGGCCTGAGGGAGACGTGGGGGCGAGAGCACCCCCAGCGGTTCACGCCGAATCGGCGCAGCCCATCATGTCAGGCGCAATCAAGCCTTCAACCCCGGCAATGAATTGCCGGGTGACCGAGCCTGGTGGGCTCGGTCCCGTCTGGTCAGTTCGGCACGCTCGTGGCTGCCGACTTCTCGCTCCCGGATGGTGCCGGGGCTGCGGTGTTCTCCGCGCCCTTCCGCACGCCGCGGAGGTAGTCGAACGCCGCGATGAGCTGCTTGTCCTTGGCCGGATCCGGCGGAACGTAGGCCGACGAACCGCCCTTCTCCTCGGTGTTCTTGAGATGGCCGCGGAGCCCCGCCTCGCCCTTCGTCTCGTCCTTGCCCTTCAGCTCATCCGGGATGTCCTGCAGGACCTCCTGGTCGGGGTCGATGCCCTTGGCCTGGATCGAGCGGCCGGACGGCGTGTAGTAGCGCGCCGTGGTGAGGCGGACGGCGCCGTTCCCGCCCAGAGGGATCACGGTCTGGACCGAGCCCTTTCCGAAGGAGCGCGTGCCCATGAGGATGGCCCGCTTGTGATCCTGAAGAGCGCCGGCAACGATTTCCGAAGCCGAGGCCGAGCCGCCATTGATCAACACGACGATCGGCTTGCCCTTCGTCAGGTCGCCGCCCTTGGCGTTGAAGCGCTGGTTCTCGTCCGAATTGCGCCCACGGGTGGAGACGATCTCTCCACGGTCCAGGAATGCATCCGAGACGAGGATCGCCTGGTCGAGAAGACCGCCCGGATTATTGCGCAGATCGAGGACGAAGCCTTTCAGCTTGTCCCCGCCGATGTCGGTCGTCAGCTTCTCGATAGCGTTGCGAAGCCCTTCGAAAGTCTGCTCGTTGAACTGGGTGACGCGCAGGTAGCCGACATCTCCCTCGACCCGCGAACGGACGGGCCGGATGCGGATGATATCGCGGGTCAGCGTGACGGTGATCGGGTCTTTCTGGCCGGGCCGCTGGAGCTTCAGCCGCACGGGCGTGTTCACCGGGCCGCGCATCTTGTCCACGGCCTGGTTGAGCGTCAGCCCCTGGACCTGATCCTCCTCGATCTGGACGATCACGTCGTTCGCCATGATACCCGCACGGGCGGCCGGCGTGTCGTCGATCGGGGTGACGACCTTCACGAGGCCCTCTTCCATCGTGACCTCGATGCCGAGGCCGCCGAACTGGCCGCTGGTCTGGACCTGCATGTCCCGGAAGCTCTTCGGGTCCATGTAGGAGGAATGGGGATCGAGCGACGCGAGCATGCCGTTGATGGCCGACTCGATCAGCTTCGCCTCTTCGGGTTTCTCGACGTAATCCGTCCGGACCTTCTCGAAGACGTCGCCGAACAGCGAGAGCTGCCGATAGGTCTCGGCCGAAGCCGCGATCGCGCTCGTGCTCGAGAAGAGACGGGTCTGAGTGGTGACCGTGGCCGCACCCGCGCCGATGAGCGCGCCGACCAGAACGAGAGATACTTTCCGCATCAGCCGCGAACCCTTCCGCTCGGCGATCTTGCCCACCAGGGACGGGGGTCCACGGACCCGCCATCCTTGCGAAACTCAACATAGAGAGCAGGGGCGCTACTCTCAACGACGCTCAAGGCCGCAGAGAGGAGGGACGTCTCGCCCATCTGACCGACCGGCTCTCCCGCCAGGACGAACTGCCCAGTATCGACGTTGATCTGGTCCATCCCGGCGAGGAGGAGATAGTACCCGTCCCCGGCGTTGATGATCAAGAGTCGGCCAAAGGACCGAAACGGTCCCGCATAGGACACCCAGCCATCCGCCGGAGCCGTGACAATCCCCCGCGGGCGCGCCGAAATCACGATTCCGCGTGTAGCACCCCCCTGCCCATCGGGAGCCCCGAATTCCCTGATCACCGATCCGCTCACCGGAAAAGCCAATGAGTTCTTGGCCCCGGCGAAAGGAACGCGGGGGGCCAGGTGAACGGGATCGCGCGTTCCGGCCGCGGCAAATCGCTCTCGCACCGCGCTGGCCTGGGCCTCTGCCCGCCGGCGCTCCGCCTCCGTCTCGCGGCGAGCTGCCCCAAGCTCGTCGTCGAGCCTCTCGACCAAGTCCTTCAGGCTCGTGGCCTCCCGGCCGAGCGCCGCGCTGCGGCTCCGCTCGTCGCGGAGCGATGCTTCTGCCGTGGCGATCTGTTCGCGCCGGACCCGGACGAGGGCGTCCAGCCGCTCTCCCTCCTGATCGAGAAGTTCGAGTTCCTTTGCGAGCCGCGCCCGATCCGCATTCCCGATCTCCCGGAGCCGGACGAGTTCGGCGAGATCGCCGGCGAGGGTCTCGACCTCCTCGCGTAGGCCGGGAACGACCGCGCCGAGCAGGATCGCGCTGCGAAGCGCCGAGAGGATATCGTCCGGTTGGATCAAGATGGCTGGCGCGGCACCACGCCCCAGGCGCTGCAGCGCCGCCAGCACCTCGGCGATCACATCGCGCCGGCTCTCGAGCGAGGCCTTGATGGCCGACTCGCTGCCGGCAATCGCGTCCAGGTTCGCTTCCAGGGCGCGCACCCGCGCTTCCGTCGCCTGCCGCTTCCGGGCAGCCCCGACGAGCGCGGCCGCAAGCGCCGCACTGTCGGCCCGCAGCGTCTCGACTTCGGATGCAAGCTTCGTGGCGGCTTCATCCGCCTCGGACAGCCGGCGTTCTACCTCGCGCAGCGCCTCGTCTCGGCGCCTGCGCTCGGCCTCCTTGGCGGCGGCGCGCGATTCGGCTTCCGCCACCGCGGACGCTGCCGGCTGCGCCTCGGCCTGTTCCAATCCCGTGGGCAAGAGAGCAACGAGCAAGGCTGCGCCGAAAATCCCCTGCAGGCTGGCAGGTCGCATCACTCTCCGCCGGGTTCCCCGCGATGGTATGGATGCCCGGCCAGGATCGTCAAAGCGCGGTAGATCTGCTCGGCAGCCAGCACGCGGACGATCTGGTGCGGCAAGGTCAGCTGACCAAACGACATCAGGAGATCCGCCCGGCGGCGGAGCGACTCGTCGAGCCCGTCGGGCCCGCCGATGATGAAGGATACGGAATGGCCCCCATCACGCCAAGCGCGCAGGCGGGCGGCGAAATCGTTGCTCGTGAGAGGAGGGGCACGCTCATCGAGGACGACCAGCCTCGTGCCCTCGCCTTTCGCCAGGATCGCGGCAGCCTCCGCGGAGACCCGCTCCGGGGCGCTGCGCGCCCGCGCCTCCGGCAGTTCGGCGATCGTCAGGGCGCTAGCCCCCAGGCTGCGCCCGAGAGCCTCCGCCCGCTGCCGATAGCGCTCGACGAGTTCACGCTCCGGACCGCTCTTGAGGCGGCCGACCGCAAGGATCTGCAGCCTCACAACATGGACCGGAGCAGGTTAGCCGGCGGCGCGCTCGCTCGGACGATCCGCGCCCCACATCTTCTCAAGATTGTAGAAGCCGCGGACCTCAGGCCGGAAGATATGGACGATGATGTCGCCCGCATCGATCAGCACCCAGTCGCAAGCGGGGAAGCCTTCGACCCGAACCCGGCCAAAGCCGTTATCCTTGAAGGCCTGGATGAGGCGTTCGGCGATGGACCCGACGTGCCGATTCGAGCGTCCCGAGGTGATGATCATCGCGTCAGCGATGGACGTCCTGCCGACGAGATCGATCTCGACCGTTTCCTCGGCTTTCATGTCCTCGAGGCAGGCCCGCGCCACCGAGATGATGCTCTCGCCTGCCGAAGGCTCAGCTGCGGCGACGAGGTGAAGCGGAGCAATATCCGCCTCGCGGATAGAAACGTGATCCAGTGCCCAATCTCCTAGGCGTCCTCCAAGACATTGAGGCCCAAAGTCTTGACGCCGCATCAAGAAAATAATGCGACAGCGCGAGTTTTCAACGGCAATCAAGCGTTTTCAGGAGCTTATCCCTGAGGGCAGTGGATGACAGGTTCGATCGCGGACCTTCGATGAAGGCCCAGGCCGGCGCCGGACGCTCCGCGAATGTTCGGGGCGAAACCCTGTCGCCCGCAAGCGTTCGGGCTGCCCTACCCCGCAGGGCGGGAAGCGTCCACCCCGGCCTGTCGACCACGGCGACGGGCACCAGCGAGGCGATTTCGCGCCAAGCCCGCCAACGATGCAGCCCCGCGAAGCTGTCCGCGCCGAGGATATAGACGAATCGGACGCCCGGGCATCGCCCCACGAGGAACCGGACCGTTTCCACCGTGTAGCGCGCGCCCAGCACCGCCTCGAAATCAGTCACCACCATGCGGGGATGGCGCGCGATCCGGCGCGTCGCCTCGAGCCGCTCCTGCGGCGACGGGAGCCGGCTTCTGTCCTTGAGAGGATTTCCTGGCCCCACGATCCACCAGACGCGGTCGAGATGCAGGCGCCGTAGGGCGAGCAGCGCGACATGCCGGTGCCCCGCATGCGGCGGATCGAAGCTCCCGCCATAGAGCCCGATCCACATGCCGGGCGCATGTGGCGGGAGGCGGATCAACCCGCCCCCGCGTCGGCCGTGATGCATCAGGGCCGGATCTGACCCGAGCCGCGGACGCGATACTTGAACGAGGTCAGCTGCTCGACCCCGACCGGTCCGCGCGCATGCATGCGGCCCGTCGCGATGCCGATCTCCGCCCCGAACCCGAACTCGCCGCCATCGGCGAATTGGGTCGAGGCGTTGTGCAGGACGATCGCGGAATCGACCTCGGCCAGGAAGCGCTCGGCAGCGCCCGCATCTTCCGTCAGGATCGCGTCCGTGTGATGCGAGCCATAGCGGGCGATGTGGCCGAGCGCTCCGTCGAGCCCGTCCACGACACGACACGAGATGATGGCGTCCAGGTACTCGGTCGCCCAATCCGCCTCGCTCGCTGGGATGATGCGGGAATCCGCGGCACGCGCAGCCTCGTCACCCCGTACCTCGCAACCCGCGTCCAGCAGCGCCGTCACCAGGGGCCGGAGATGCGTCACGGCCGCTTCCCGGTCCACCAGCAGCGTCTCGGCCGCCCCGCAGACGCCGGTCCGGCGCAGCTTGGAATTGAGGAGGACCGACCTCGCCATGTCGGGATCGGCGGAGGCCTGCACGTAGACGTGATTGACACCCTCGAGATGCGCGAAGACCGGCACCCGTGCATCGGCCTGGACCCGCTCGACGAGGCCTCGCCCGCCGCGCGGCACGATCACGTCGATCGAGCCGCCAAGCCCCGTCAGCATCAGGCCGACGGCGTCCCGGTCACGGACCGGGACCAGCTGGATGGCATCGGCCGGCAGGCCGGCCTGGGCGATCCCCTCCGACATCGCGGCCGCGATGGCGGACGAGGTCCGGAAACTCTCCGATCCCGCTCGCAGGATGGCGGCGTTGCCGGCCATGAGGCAGAGCGCGCCCGCATCCGCGGTCACGTTGGGCCGGCTCTCGAAGATGACGCCGACGACGCCGAGCGGTGTCGAGACGCGCTCGATCCTGAGCCCGTTCGGCCGCTCGAAACTCGCAAGCACGCGCCCGACCGGATCGGGCAGGTTCGCGATGTCCTCGACGGCCTTTGCGATGGCTTCGACACGAGCGGGATCGAGCATCAACCGATCGACGAACGAGTTGGGTCGCCCCGCAGCCCGCGCATCGGCGAGGTCGAGCGCGTTCTGGGCGAGGATCACCCGCTCCGCCTTGCGGATGGCGTCGGCCACCGCGAGGAGCCCGCGACGCTTCTCCTCCGTCGAGGCGAGCGCAAGCCGGTGCGACGCCGCCCGGGCCCGCCGGCCGATATCGGCCATGAGTTCGACGAGCGGCGGCTCCCCCGCGCGGGACGGCAAGTCGGTCCGGTCGGCGGTGATGGCGGCGCTCATGTCTCGGGAACCTTGTGACGATACCGGCGATCTTACCTGCCCGGCCTGGCGCACGCCACATCCAGGGAGGAGGAATGCCGGCCAAGAGCTACATCGGGACCTCGGGCTGGCATTACGAGTCCTGGCTAGGGCCCTTCTACCCAGATCGCTATCCGAAGCCGAAGCTGCTCGCGTTCTACGCGGGCGTGTTCTCGGCGACCGAGATCAACCTGTCCTTCTATCGGCTGCCCACCGAGGCAGCTGTCGCGTGCTGGCGCGACACCACGCCGGACGATTTCATCTTCGCCTGGAAAGCGCACCGCGTGATCACGCATTACCGCCGGCTCACGAATCCCGAGGAGCCGATCGCGAACGTTCTCGGCCGTATGGGCGGCCTCGGGCGGAAGGGTGGTCCCGTGCTGTTCCAGCTCCCGCCCCGCTTCAAGGCCAACCGGGAGCGGCTCGCCTCCTTCATCGACGCCCTCCCCAAGGGCGGACGCTACGTCTTCGAGTTCCGCGATCCGAGCTGGTACGAGGACCCGGTCCTCAGTGTCTTGCGCGACACCGGCTGCGCACTCTGCATCTCGGACCATGCGCATGCGCCGGCGCCGTGGGTAGCCACCGCCGACTTTGTCTATGTCCGCGGACACGGCCCGAGCGGGCGCTACCACGGCAGCTACGACGACGAGGCCCTGGCCGACTGGGCGCGCCACATCGCGGCATGGCGGCAGGAGAGCCGCGACGTCTTCTCGTTCTTCGACAACGACATCAAGGCGGCAGCGCCGGCGGATGCGCAGCGCCTCGCAGCGCTCACGCTGCCGTAGCCGTGTCCGGGCCGCGCAGGCTCGTCGCGATCGCCAGATCGTCCCGGTGGATCATCTCGGCGCGACCCGGGTAACCGAGGATCGCCTCGATCTCGCGACTGGACCGGCCGACGATGCGCATGGCTTCCTCGGCATCATAGGCGACGAGGCCCCGGCCAAGCACGATTCCGGTCGCCCCGCGAACCAGCACGGCATCGCCGCGCGAAAAGGCGCCCTCGATCGCCGTTACGCCGACGGGCAGGAGGCTCGCTCCCCCGAGCAGCGCCCGCTCGGCGCCGGCATCCACGACGAGAACACCCTTGGTCTCGAGCGCCCCAGCGATCCAGGTCTTCCGGGCCGTCGCGGGCGAGGAGGAGGTAAGGAACCAGGTGCAGCGGCCGCCCTCCTGCACGCGGCGCAGCGGGTTCTTGGAGCGGCCGTCCGCGATCAGCATATGCGTGCCGCCGGAGGTCGCGATCTTGCCGGCATCGATCTTGGTCCGCATGCCGCCGCGGGAGAGGTTCGAGGCGGCCTCGCCGGCCATGGCCTCGATCTCCGGCGTGATCTGCCGGACGAGGGGGATGTGCTGCGCGGCCGGATCGGCGGCCGGCGGCGCCGTGTAGAGGCCGTCGATGTCGGAGAACAGGATCAGGAGGTCCGCGCCGATCATGGTCGCGACGCGCGCACCGAGGCGGTCGTTGTCGCCGTAGCGGATCTCGCTGGTCGCCACCGTGTCGTTCTCGTTCACGACCGGCACCGCGCGCATCTCGAGCAACTTCGAGAGGGTCGCGCGACCATTGAGGTAGCGCCGGCGCTCCTCCGTGTCGGAGAGGGTCAGCAGGATCTGCCCCGCCGTGATGCCGTGATGCGCGAGCACCTCGGACCATGTCCTGGCGAGCGCGATCTGGCCGACGGCCGCCGCCGCCTGGCTCTCCTCCAGCTTGAGGGCGCCGGTTCCCAGCCCGAGGACGCTGCGCCCCAGCGCGATCGCTCCCGATGAGACCACGAGAACGTCCGCCCCGCGGCCATGCAGTTCGGCAAGATCCTCGGCGAGCGCGGCGAGCCAGGCGTGATTGAGCCGCCCGCGCACCCGGTCGACGAGAAGCGCCGAGCCGACCTTGACGACCACGCGCCGGAACTGGGTGAGGGAGGGGATCATGCGAGGGCGGACACGATGTCGGTCTGGCTGAAGTCCTCGCCCTTATACAGAAGCGGGATGCCGTGCACCTTTGCGACTGCATACGACATGCAGTCGCCGAAATTGAGCTTGGCCGGATGGCCCCGACCCCGCCCGTAGCGGCGGAAGGCCTCAGCGGCGACGTCCGCCATCGCGGGTGTGAAGTCGATGACGCGGAGGCCGCCGCCAACCAAGGAGCTCATCAGAAGGTCGAGATCAGCGTCCGACAGCACCTTCGACAGCACCATCTTCGTCTCGAGCAGAGACGGCGCACCCATGACCGAGTTGCCCTCCGCGAGAAGGTTGCCCAACCGTTCGCTGTCGGGCTCCTCCTTGACCGTTGCGACGATCGCGGACGCGTCGACGGCGATCACTTCGGCAGCCCGTTCTCGTCGTACATCCAGGACTCGTCCCAATCGGCGTCCGGTTTGATGTGCGCCCGCGCCCTCCTCACGGCGGCCATGATGGCATCGGATCTCCGGCGGGCCTCAGGGGTGAGGCCAGGCGCATCGGGGGGAGCTGCGGTCACTGCCTCTTCCTCGTAGCGTCGGAGGGCGTCCTCTACGACCCGTGTGGTGGTCTGGCCCAGAGCTTCCGCGAGTCTGGCCGCCCGCTCGACGGCCTCGTCACTGCGAATATTCAGCTGACGCTGCGCCATATGCTAGCTCCGTCGGGGAAGACGCTAGCACGCGCCTCGGGGACAACCAATCACGGCCGCCAGGCCGGCTCGGGCTCCGCTTCCGCCTTGTCCTCGACTTTCGCCGCGCCGATCACGTCGGCCAGTTGGCCCAGCACTTCCTCGACCCCAAGGCCGGATGCGGAGGAGATGACGAGCGGTGTCCGCCCGGCCGCGTCCGCCAGATCCGCGACGCGTTCGGCCAGGGTTTCCTCGTCCAGGGCATCCGCCTTCGACAGAGCCACGATCTCCGGCTTCTCGGCCAGGCCCGCGCCATAGGCCTCGAGTTCGCCCCGCACGGTCTCGTACGCCTGGCCCGGCTCCTCGCTCGTGCCGTCGACCAGGTGCAGGAGCACGCGGCAGCGCTCGATGTGGCCCAGGAAGCGGTCGCCCAGGCCCGCACCCTCATGCGCGCCCTCGATCAGGCCCGGGATGTCGGCGAGCACGAATTCGCGGCCGGCGCTGCGCACCACGCCGAGCCCGGGGTGGAGCGTCGTGAACGGATAATCGGCGATCTTCGGCTTCGCGGCCGTGACCGTCGCCAGGAAGGTGGACTTGCCGGCATTCGGCAGCCCGACGAGCCCGGCATCGGCGATGAGCTTCAGGCGCAGGCGGATCCAGCGCTCCGAGCCCTCCTGGCCCGGATTGGCGTGGCGCGGGGCGCGGTTGGTCGAGGTCTTGAAATGGGCGTTGCCGAAGCCGCCATTGCCACCCTTGGCGAGCAGCACGCGCTGCCCGGGCTCGGAGATGTCGGCGATGAGCTCCTCGCCCTCCTCGTCGAGGATCTCCGTCCCGACCGGCACCTTCAGGACGATGTCGTCGCCCTTGGCGCCCGCACGGTTCTGGCCCATGCCGTGCTGGCCGCGCTGGGCCTTGAAATGCACCTGGTAGCGGTAGTCGATGAGCGTGTTCAGCCCCTCGACGCCCTCGGCCCAGACGTCGCCGCCCTTGCCGCCATCGCCCCCGTTCGGCCCGCCGAACTCGATGAACTTCTCGCGCCGGAAGGCGACGATGCCGTTCCCGCCATCGCCGGAGCGGATGTAGATCTTGGCTTCGTCGAGGAACTTCATTGCACGCTCAAACTCCCGCCGCCCCGACCCTGCGGCAACCACGAAGATGGGGTCGGGGCGGCAGCGCTCAATGCGCGGCCGCGCTCAGCTGGGCCTCCTCGGGCCCGTGCGGCACGTAGTCGGACGAGCTCCAGGTCTTGAGGCTCTGCCACTTGCGCCGGTCCAGCCGGAACTTGTCGACCGGCAGGAGCCCTCCCCGCGCCGGAAAGCTGTCCAGCCCCGACCCGACATGCGAGAAGCCGCACTTCTCGAGAACCCGCTGGCTATCCGGGTTCACGACCCGGGCGGAGGCCAGGAGCTCCTTGCCCTCCGTATAGGCGAAGAAGGCGTCGATGAGCGAGCGTGCCGCTTCCGTCGCGAGCCCCTGCCCCCAATGCGGCGTCCCGAGCCAGTAGCCTAGCACCGGCGCGGAGGGCACGTCGCAGCGGATCTCGACGGTGCCGATCAGTTGGTTCGGCTTCGCCCGGGGCGTGATCGCCATGACGAGCCGCCTGCCATCCGCATTCGCTTGCCGGGCCGCGAAGACGAATTTCTCGGCCTCGTCCGGCGGATAGGGATGCGGAATGATCCCCGTCATGTCGGCTACGACTTTCTCACCGGCGAGACGGACGATGGCGGCGGCGTCGGCAAGGCGGGGCCAACGGAGCCACAGCCGGCGGGTCTCGAGCCGGAACACGTCGTCACGGGTGAGGTCGGGAAACATTGTCCTGCTCCGATCCTGAAGGGCTGCCCGGCTGCGCCGGGGGTGGAGCCCAAACGACTAGGGGGAGGTGGTCTCCCACCTCCCCCTTGGATCGAAGCTCGGCCGTTTACGGGCCTGTCTGGAGCTTCTTCCGCCGGTTCCGTGGGAACATCGGCGGAGCTCCAGTTGGACTCTCCGCCGTTACTCTGCCGCCTCTTGGGCGGGAATGACCGCTACGAAAGCTCGGCCGGCTTTCGTGAGGAATCGGACGCGGCCGGTCGTGGTCGCGAAGATCGTATGATCCTTGCCCATGCCGACATTGGCGCCGGGATGCCATTTGGTGCCGCGCTGACGAATGATGATGTTGCCGGCGATGACGCGCTCATCACCGAACTTCTTGACGCCGAGACGACGGCCGTCGGAGTCGCGGCCGTTGCGGGACGAACCGCCTGCCTTTTTATGTGCCATGACGCGTGTTCCTGAACTTGTTCCGAGGTTACTCGGCCGAGGCCGATTCGGCCAGGGCCGGCTCCGAAGCCGCAACCGCCGGGGCGGCGAGCGTCTTCCCGTTCAGCGTGAAGGAGCCGATCCGCACGACCGTGAGGTCCTGCCGGTGGCCGCGCTTGCGGCGCGAATTCTGGCGGCGGCGCTTCTTGAAGGCGATCACCTTCGGGCCGCGCGTCTGCTCGACGATGGTCCCGGCGACGGTCGCGCCGGCAACCGCCGGGGCGCCGACCTCGACGCCGCCCTCGTGCGCGAGCGTGAGAACCTGGTCGAAGGTCACGTCAGTGCCGGCCTCGCCCGCGAGGGTGGCGACCTGGATGACGTCATTGGCGGCGACGCGGTACTGCTTGCCGCCGGTCTTGATCACTGCGAACATCGTTCTGATCCGTGTTCTATCCGGATCTCCGCTCTCGCGTGTCCGGCTTCTTTGCAGTTGCGGGATGTCTCGGCGGAAACGCCAAAACGACGAACGCGCGGGCAGGGTGGCCC
>JAFAEL010000176.1 GCA_023423995.1 Pseudomonadota bacterium
CATCCGTCATCGCTTCGCGATGCCACCTTCTCCCGCAAGGGGAGAAGGGAAGCGTGGCTACTGGACCGCCTGGATGCGCTTCACGAGGGCCGCGTGCTTGGCGCCGTACTTGTCCCAGACCGGTTTCACGGCGTCCTGGAAGGGCTTCTTGTCCTGGAAGGTCACGACCTCGATGCCGGAATCCTTGATCTTCTTCATCGATTCCGCGACGCGCTCATCCCAGAGCTGGCGCTGCTCTTGCTGCGCCTCGATCGCGACCTTGCGGAGAAGCTCCTGGTCGCCCTTCGACAATCCGTCCCAGGTCCGCTTCGAGAACACCAGGATCTCCGGGATGATCAGGTGCTCTGTCATCGAGTAATGCTTGGCGATCGTGTAGTGGCCGAAGCTGTCGTAGCTCGGCGGATTGTTCTCCGCGCCGTCGACGACGCCGGTCTGCAGGGCGCTGTAGACCTGGTCCATGCCCATCGCGACGCCGTTGCCGCCGAGCGCATTCATGGTGTCGACGAAGAGCGGGTTGCCCATCATCCGGATCTTGAGGCCCTTCAGGTCCTCGACCGTGCGGACGGGCCGCTTCGTATTGTAGACGTTGCGCGAGCCGCCATCCATCCAGCACAGGCCGATGAGACGCGCCTGCGGATTGCTGCTGATCTTGTCGAGCAGCTCCTTGCCGATCTCCCCGTCGATGACCTTGCGCATATGCGCGACGTCGCGGAACACGAAGGGAAGGTTGAAGACGTTCACGTCGTCCACGATGGAGCCGACCACGCCGACGCTGACGCGTGCGAGGGCGAGCGCGCCGACCTGGGCCTGCTCCAGCGCCTCCTTCTCGCCGCCGAGCTGCATGGAGGGAAACATCTGGACGGTGAGCCGGCCATTGGTGGCCTGATCGAGCTTCTTGCCCATCCGGACCACGGCCTCGACCGTCGGATACCCGAGCGGGTGCACGTCGCTCGCCTTGAGAACCAGCTTGCTCTGGGCCCTCGCATGACCGATCGAGGTTGCGCCGAGCGCCCCGGCGCCGAGCAAAGAGAGAACCGTCCTGCGCTTCATCTCGCGTTTCCTCCCTGGCCACTCGGGCCCGTCCTGCCTTGGTCTCTCCGGCTGGGCCGGGACCGGCTGGCATTATCGCCGCGGACTTGTATGGTAGTGTCGACAGATGCCGAGAACTGTCAAGGAGAGTTTGTTGGCCGGTAGCGGCTCCAACGGATCGGCTGCCTCAGCCGCCCAGCGTCTCGAGGCCGAGCTCAAGCGGGCAATCGTCGGGCTCGAGCTGCGTCCCGGCGCGCGCTTGTCGGAGGCGGAGATCGCGGAGCGCCACGGCGTCTCGCGGCAGCCGGCGCGCGAGGCCCTGATCGGGCTGGCGCGCATGCGCCTCGTCGAGGTGCTGCCGCAGCGCGGGACGGTGGTGACCAAGATCTCCGTCGGCCGGCTCATGCAGGCGCGCTTCGTGCGCGAGGCCGTGGAGACCGCGGTGGTGCGGCGGGCCTGCGAGGGTTTCGACCGGCATGCGCGCGAGCGCATCGACGGCTTGATCGAAGTGCAGGAGCGCTTTGCGGCGGCCGGCGACCACGACACGTTCCAGCGTTACGACGAGCACTTCCATGTGGCGCTTGCCGAGGGTGCCGGCTGCTCGCTCGCCTGGGATGTCGTGCGGGACATCAAGAGCCACATGGACCGCCTCTGCCAGCTCACCCTGTTCGATGCACCGACCATGCTCGGGCTGGTGGCGCAGCATCGGGCGATCATCGCGGCGATCGATGCCGGCGATCCGGATGCAGCGGCGGAGGCCATGCGGGATCATCTGACGGAGATTCTCCGGGCCATGCCGCGCGTCGAGGCGGAACATCCGGATCTGTTCGAGGCGCCCTGACGGGCTTCTTCACGCCGGCGCCCCGGGCCGCTAAGGGCGGGACATGGCCGCCGCCAGACGATCTAAGCCGAAAATCCGATGCCGCATTGCGGCCGGCAGCGAGTTCGGCCCGTTGCACGACGCGACACCCGCATCGACAATGATGCGCATAAGGACAGAGGGGAAACGGATGGGCTCGAAGCTTCGATCGATGGTCCTGGGTGCGACCATGCTCGCGCTCGGCAGCGGGGGCGCCCTGGCAGAGATCCCCAACAAGCTCCTCAAGGTCGGCGTCCTCACCGACATGTCCGGCCCCTTCGCCAGCCAGGCCGGGGAGGGCTCGCTCACGGCCGCCAAGATGGCGGCGGAGGATTTCCAGAAGGAGGCCGGGGACCTCAAGGTCGAGATCGTCGGGGCCGATCACCAGAACAAGCCGGATATCGGCTCCGGCATCGCTCGCAAATGGATCGACCAGGAGGGCGTGACCGCGGTGGTCGACCTGCCGAACTCGGCCGTCGGCCTCGCGATCTCGACGCTGCTGAACGAGAAGAACCGCACCACGATGGCGTCCGCGACCGCGACGTCCGACATGACCGGCAAGTTCTGCAAGAACACCACCGTGCAATGGGCGCACGACACCTGGGCGCTCGGGAATGCGAGCGGCCGCGCCGTCACCAAGGCGGGTGGCAAGAAATGGTTCTTCATCGCCTTCGACTATGCGCTCGGCCAGGCGCTCGAGCGCGACACGTCGGAAGCCGTGAAGAAGGCCGGCGGGACGATCGTCGGAAGCGTCAAGCACCCGCTCGGCACGACCGACTTCTCGTCCTACATCCTGCAGGCGCAGGCCTCGGGCGCGGACGTGATCGCGCTCGGCGATACGGGCGTCGATGCCATCAACGCCATCAAGCAGATGAACGAGTTCGGCGTCATCCAGAAGGGGATGCAACTCGCCGCCCTCTTCCTGCAGATCATCGACGTGCAGTCGATCGGCCTCGATCAGGCCAAGGGCATGATCGTGACCGAAGCCTTCTACTGGGACCTGAACGACAAGACGCGCGCCTGGTCGAAGCGGTTCGCGGAGCGGATGGGCGGCCGCATGCCGACCGTGAACCATGCCGCCGCCTATTCGGCGACCCTGGCCTATCTCCGCGCCGCCAAGGCCGCGAACGCGATCGAGGGCGACAAGGTCGTGGAAGCCATGCGCAAGATGGACATTAACGACGATCTCTGGGGCAAGGTGGTCGTCCGTCCTGACGGCCGCGCGACCCACGACATGTACGTCTTCAAGGTAAAGAGCCCGGACCAGTCCAAGAGCAAGGACGACATCTACGAACTGATGGAGACGATCCCGGTCGAGCAGGCGTTCCGGCCTCTCGGCGAGGGCGGCTGCCCGCTGGTGAAGTAGAGCTCACTCGCCGCCGGCATCGAGCCGGCGGCTCTCGTCCCGGCCGGATGGAACGGCGGCAGTCTTCCCTCTGGATGTTCGCCCGGCACGGGCCGGGCCCGGCAGGCGATAGCCGGGATACGAGCCGATCAGGGCCGCAATCTGTGCCGCGATCGCCTCCGCGCCATCGGCGACGCGGTCGTCCCTGGCGGCGAGATAGTAGGTCTCCTCGCCGACCGGCACGAAGGTGAGGCCGAGCACGTCGGCGACGACCCTGACGCCCAAGCCGACATCCGCGCCGCCCGCCGCGACCGTCGCGGCCACGGCCTGATGCGTGAACTCCTCGAGCGAGTAGCCGGCGATCTCCTTCGGCTCGATCCCGGCCCGTCCCAGCAGGCGATCGAACCAGGCGCGCGTCCCCGAGCCCTTCTGGCGGTTCACGAAGCGCGCCTTCAGCCGGGCGATGTCCTGCACCGACCGGATGCCGAGCGGGTTCCCGCGCGGGAGGATGAATCCCTGGTCCCGGTTGAAGACCGGATAGCTGACGAGCCCCGCCATCGCCGATGCTGCCAGGGATGATCCGGGCCGGCCTTGCGCGGTGCCGAAATGGCAGCCCGCGATCTCCGCCTCGCCCGCCCGGAGAAGCCGCAGCGCCTCGCTGCTCCCCGTCACCCTGAGCTCGACTCCCGGGACGGCCGCGAGGGCCTGGACGAGCAGCGGATCGTGGCTCGCCGCGACCTGGAGGCGGGGGGCGATCTGCCGGTCGAGGCGCTCGAGCCTCGCCGCGAGGTCCCGCTGCTCCCGCGCAAGCGCCGCCTCCAGGCGCTCGAACGTGGAGCGCAGTTCCTGGCGAAGGCCCTCGCCGAACGGCGTGAGCACCGTGCCGTGACCTTTGGTCTTCACGACCACGGCTTTGCCGGTGGCGCGCTCCAGTTCGCTGACCTTGCCCCAGGTCGAGCGGTAGGAGAGCGCAAGCCGGATGGCGGCACCCCGCACGGTCCGCTCCTGGGCGATGCCGTCGAGGAGGTCGAGGGTCGGTCCGACTTCGAGCCGCCCTCGCTCGGCCATGATGCTTCCGCCGATTTCGAGCCGTACCTTCATATGAACAATGTTTCATATTGAAGTTGAAAGGGCCACCTCATCATATCGCGCCATGCTGGCAACGCTCGGAGAGGCGGTCGCACTGATCGGCTCGCTCGACCGGGAGGTCGGAGCGATCGCGCTGCTGTCGCTGCGGGTCAGTCTCTCGGCCGTGGCGCTCGGATGCATCATCGGCCTGCCTGCAGGTGCGCTGGTGGCGCTCGCCCGCTTCCCGGGCCGCGGCGCCGTCGTCGCCTTCCTCAATGCCATGATGGGCCTGCCGGCGGTGGTCGTCGGCCTGCTCGTCTACCTGCTGCTGTCCCGGTCCGGTCCGTTCGGGCCCATGGGGCTGCTCTTCACCCCGGGTGCCATGATCGTGGCCCAGACCGTCCTCGTGACACCCCTGATCGCCGCGCTGACGCGCCAGCTTGTCGAGGATGCCGACCGGGATCTCGGGGAGCAGCTGCGTTCCATGCGCCTGAACCTGTGGCAGCGCGCCAGGACGCTGCTGCTCGACGTCCGCTTCTCCCTCGTCGTCGCCGTGCTGGCGGCCTTCGGGCGAGCGATCTCGGAGGTCGGTGCCGTGCTGGTCGTCGGCGGCAACATCGCGGGCTCCACCCGGACCATGACGACCGCGATCTCGCTCGAGACCCAGAAGGGGGATCTTCCGCTCGCGCTCGCGCTGGGCATCGTCCTGATCGGGATCGTGCTCGCCGTGAACGCGCTCGCCTCGGCCGTGCGGGGCTTTGCCATGCGGGCCTACGGATGAGCGCGGTGTTGCCCATCGAACTGCGCCGCCTCGTGTTCCGGGCGTCCGGTCGCAACGTCGTGGACGGACTGACGGCGACCATCACCTCTCGGGGCGTGACGGCCATCATGGGGCCGAACGGCGCCGGCAAGAGCGTCACGCTGCGCCTCATCGACGGCCTGCTGGAGCCCAGCGCAGGCACGATCAGCTTCGGCGGGCGGGATGCGGAACGCGTGCGGCGCGGCTTCGTGTTCCAGCGACCGGCCCTCGTACGGGACAGCGTCGAGGCCAATGTCGCTCTCGCCCTGCAGCCGCTGGGGTTGGGGCGGAGCGTCGTGCGCGAGCGTGTCGCGGCCGTGCTGGCGCGCGTCGGCCTCGAGGGCAGGGCGCGCGATCCGGCCCGCAAGCTCTCGGGCGGAGAGCAGCAGCGCCTCGCCTTCGCCCGCGCGCTCGTCGGCGATCCGGAACTGCTGCTGCTGGACGAACCGACCGCGAATCTCGATCCCGGCGCCACGGAGGCGATCGAAGGCCTCGTCCATGAGGCTGCGCGGGCGGGCACGAAGGCGATCCTCGTCTCGCACAACCTGGGTCAGGTCGCGCGGCTCGCAGACGACATCCTGGTCCTGGATGCCGGCCGCGCGGTTGAGCACGGGCCCGCCCAGGCCGTCCTTCAAGCGCCGAGAACGCCCGAGGCTCGGGCCTACATCAAGGGAGAATTGCCATGGATCGCCTTCGCCGCAGCCTGATCGGGCTCGCGCTTCTCGCCGCTGCGGCGACGCCGGCTCTCGCCCAGGCGCCGCAGCGCTCGATAACGGTCGCCTCGACCACCTCGACGGAGCAGTCCGGACTCTTCAAGCACCTCCTGCCGCGCTTCACGCAGAAGACGGGAATCGACGTGAAGGTCGTGGCGCTCGGGACCGGTCAGGCGCTCGATGTCGGCCGCCGCGGGGACGCCGACGTCGTCTTCGTCCACGACAAGGCCGCCGAAGAGAAGTTCGTCGCCGAGGGCTTCGGCGTGAAGCGCCAGGAGGTGATGTACAACGACTTCATCATCGTCGGTCCGAAATCGGATCCCGCGAAGGCGGCCGGAAAGGACGTGCTGGAGGGCCTGCGCAAGATCGCGGCCGCCAAGGCGCCCTTCATCTCGCGGGGCGACCGCTCCGGCACCCATGCGGCCGAGCTCCGCTACTGGAAGGATGCCGGCGTCGATCTCGCGGCCACGAAGGGTGATTGGTACAAGGAGATCGGCCAAGGCATGGGCCCGGCCCTGAACGCGGGATCGGCCCAGAACGCCTATGTCCTGGCGGATCGCGGGACCTGGCTGTCCTTCAAGAACAGGGGCGATCTCGCCGTTCTGGTGGAGGGCGACCAGCGGCTCTTCAACCAATACGGCGTGATGCTGGTCAATCCGGCGAAGCACCCGCATGTGAAGACGGCCGAAGGCCAGGCCTTCATCGACTGGCTCGTCTCGCCCGAGGGGCAGCGCGCGATCGGCGACTACAAGATCGAGGGCGAGCAGCTCTTCTTCCCGAACGCGACCGGCTCGGCCCGGTCGTGATCAAGGCGGCGTTTGCGGCGCTGGCGGTTCTCGCCATGACGAAGGGTGCGGTCGCCGAGCCGGTCCGACTCCACGCCGCCGGCAGCCTGCGTGATGCCCTGACGGAGGTCGCGCGCGCGTTCGAAGCGGCCCCGCGCGGGGTCGCCGTGGAGGCGAAGTTCGGACCATCGGGCTTGCTGCGCGATGCGATCGTGGGCGGCGAGCGCGCGGAGGTCTTCGCCTCCGCCAACACGGAGCACCCGGCGTCCCTCACGCGCGCGGGCAAGGCCGGACCGACGGTCCTCTTCGCCCGCAATCGCCTCTGCGCCCTCGTGCGGCCGGGCCTGCAGGTCTCGACCGAAATCCTCGTCGAGCGGCTGCTCGATCCGACCGTGAAGGTCGGCACATCGACCCCGAAGGCCGATCCCTCCGGGGATTACGCCTTCGAGGTGTTCGGCAGGATGGAGGCCCTCCGGCCCGGCAGCCGAACCGCCATGGAGGCCAAGGCGCTCCAGCTCACCGGCGGGCCGAACAGCCCGAAGCCATCGCCGGGCCGCAGCCTCTATGGCGAGATCGTCGCGCGGGGCGATGCCGACCTGTTCTTGACCTATTGCACGAATGCGCAGGCTGCCGCCCGGGAGGTCCCCGGCGCTGCCGTCGTGGCATTGCCGGAACCCCTGGCGGTCGGAGCCGATTACGGCCTTGCCGTGATGGCCGGCGCGAGCGAGCCGGCCTATCGTTTCGCCCTCTTCGTCCTGTCGGCGGAGGGCCAGGCGATCCTGGCCCGCCACGGCTTCACGGCGCCCCTCAGAGCAGCCGGTCGAGGGTGATCGGGAAGTTCCGGACCCGCACGCCGGTCGCGTGCCAGACGGCATTCGCCACCGCGCCGGCCGACCCGGTGATGCCGATCTCGCCGACGCCCTTGATGCCGAGTGCGTTCACATGCGGGTCGTCCTCATGCACGAGGATCGCCTCGATGGGTGGCACGTCGGCGTTCACGGGCACGTGGTACTCGCCGAGATTGGCGTTCATGATTCGGCCCGAGCGCCGGTCCGTGACCGCGTGCTCGTGCAGCGCGAAGGAGAGGCCCCAGATCATCCCGCCATAGAGCTGGCTGCGGGTGAGGCGCGGATTGATGATCCGGCCAGCCGCAAACGCCCCGACGATGCGGGACGCGCGGATCTGGCCAAGCTCGGGATCGACCTTCACTTCCGCGAAGACCGCGCCGTGCGCGTGCATCGCGTAGCTCTCCTGCGATGCCGGGTCGGCCGAAGCGCTGCCCCGGCCCTCGATCTCGCCAAGCCCGGCGCGCGCGAGAATGTCGGCATAGCTCTCGCTGCGGGATTCATCGTCCCGACGGTGAAGGCGTCCCGCCCGGGCGATCACGCCGGCATTGCCGCCGCCGAAGAGCGGCGAGCGGTCGTCGGAGGTCGCGAGCTGGGCGAGCTTCGCGATGACGTCCGCGCCCGCCGAGTGCAGCGCCATGCCGGCCGTCGCCGTGTGGCCGGAGCCGCCCGCGATGCCTGCATCCGGAAGATCTGACGTACCCGCCCGGAACTCGAGCTGATCGATGTCGAGCCCGAGGCCGTCCGCCGCGATCTGGGCGAGCGCCGTCCAGGCGCCCTGGCCCATGTCGTGCGCGCCCGTCTCCATCAGGCCCGTGCCGTCGGCCCGGATCACCGCCCGTGCCTGCGCCTGGAACATCAGGGCCGGGAAGGTTGCGGTTCCCACGCCCCAGCCGACCAGGAGCCCGGCCTCGTCGCGCATCTGCCGCGGGGCGAGCGGCCGCCGCGACCAGCCGAACCGCTCGGCCCCCTGCTCGTAGCACTCGCGCAGGGCCTTGGACGAAAAGGGCCGCCCGGAGATGGGCTCGGCCTCCGCATAGTTCTCCAGCCGGAAGGCGAGCGGATCCATGCCGCAGGCCTCGGCCATCTCGTCGATGGCGCTTTCGAGGGCGATCGAGCCCGTCGCCTCGCCTGGCGCGCGCATGAAGAGCGGCGTGCCCGTGTCGACGCGCACCACCTCGTGCGAGGTGGCGATCGCCGGGCTCGCATAGAGCGTGTGCGAGGCGTCCGAGGCGGGCTCGAAGAAGTCGTCGAACGAACTCGAGGTCGTCCTCGTGTGGTGCTGGATGGCCGTGAGCTTGCCGTTCTCGTCGGTCCCGAGCTGGAGCGTCTGGCGCGTCGGCGCGCGATGTCCGACCGGGCCGAACATCTGCTCGCGCCGGAGCGCCAGCTTCACGGGCCGGCCCACCAGCCGGGCCGCCATGATGCCGAGCACCTGCGGCCCGGAGACACCGGCCTTCGAGCCGAAGCCGCCGCCCAGGAACGGGCTACGGATGTGGATTTTCTCCGCCGGAATCCCGAAGAGCTGCGCCAGGCGCATCTGGGTCAGCGCGAGTGCCTGGCTCGGCAGGTCGAGGCTGAGCGTGTCGCCCTCCCAGCGCGCCACGACGGCGTGCGTCTCCATCGCATTGTGGTACTGCGCCGGCGTCTCGTAGGTGGCCTCGATCCGGCGCGACGCGGAAGCGAGGCCCGCCTCCAGGTCGCCATGCTGGACCGTCGCGGGCTTTCCGGGACCCACGATGGGCGGCACGAAGGCCTCGTCCGCATCGAGGCCGACCCGGGCCGGCTCGGCTTCGTAGCGGGGCGAGAGCAACTCGGCCGCCGCCGTGGCCGCCTCGAGCGTCTCGGCGACGACGACCGCGATCGGCTGGTTCGGATAGCGGACGACGTCGCTCTGGAGCACGTCGAGCTTGAACGAGAAGGGGATGTCCTTCCCGTCGGGATCGGCGGCCAGCCGCGGCGCATTCCAGGGCGTCATCACGGCGATCACGCCGGGCTGCGTTTTCGCCGCTTCGACATCGAGCGACACGAGCCGGCCCCTGGTGATGCTGCTCACGGCCATCACGGCGTAGGCCATGCCGGCCGGGTGGTTGTCGGCCGCGTAGCGCGCTCCGCCCGTGACCTTGAGGATGCCGTCGCGGCGGGTCAGCGGTTGCCCGATATTGGAGCCGTGCCGGACATGCGCCGGCGCCTGGGTGAGTACGAGTTCAGCCATCGAGACGAACTCCGGATGCGAAGGGCGAGGCGGGAAGGGCGGGGATGCGGTCCGGCGTACCGGCTGCCGCGAGCGTCAGGGCGCGCACCACGATGCGGCGGGCGAGCTCGATCTTGAACGCGTTGTCGCCGGAGGGGCGTGCCTCGGCGAGAGCAGCGGCGGCGGCACGGCCGAACGCCTCCCGTCCCGGCTCGGCACCTGCCAGCAGGGCCTCCGCTTCTCGCGCGCGCCACGGCTTTAGGGCGACGCCGCCGAGAGCCAGGCGGGCCGAGCGGATCGCGCCTGCCTCGACCGTGAGGGCCGCTGCGGCCGAGACGACCGCGAAGGCATAGGAAGTTCGCTCCCGGACCTTGAGGTAGCGCGAATGCGAAGCGAACCCGGCCGCTTCGACCGGCAGGCGCACGGCCGTTATGAGTTCGCCCGGCTCGAGCAGGCTCTCGAGGTGCGGAGCATCGCCCGGGAGGCGATGGAAGCTCTCCAGGGGCAGTTCGCGGCGGCCGCCCCGGCCCTCGATCTCGACGGAGGCGCCGAGGGCGACCAGAGGCACGCAGAAGTCCGACGGGTTCGTGGCGATGCAGCTTCCGCTCCATCCCAGCACGGCGTGGAGCCTGTTCTCGCCCTCGATCGCGTCGCAGCCGGCGCCCGGCTGGCGCTTGTTGCAGGCGCTGGCAGGGTCATAGAAGTAAGCACAGCGCGTCCGCTGCAGGAGGTTGCCCCCGACCGTGGCGGCGTTGCGAAGCTGCGCCGACGCACCCGAGAGCAGCGCTTCCGCGACCGCCGGGAAGCTCCGGGCGAAGCGGGCGTCGTGAGCGAGGTCCGCGTTGCGGACGAGGGCTCCGATCCGGACGGCCCCGTCGGGCAGGAACTCGATTTCATCGAGCCCCGGCAGCCGGTTCACGTCGACGAGCCGGGTCGGACGGGCGATCCCGCCCTTCATGAGATCCAGGAGGTTCGTGCCGGCGGCAAGGTAGGCCGAGCCGGGCTCCGAACCTGCCGCAACGGCTTCCGCGACGGTCGCGGGCCTGAGATAGTCGAAGCCGTTCATGCCGCCCGCCTTTCCTCGCCGGCCGTCATGACGCCCTGGGCGTCGAGGACGGCCTCCGTGATGCCCGCATAGGCGGCGCAGCGGCACAGGTTGCCGCTCATGCCCTCCCGCACCCGCTCGGGATCGCTTCCGGCCTGACCTTCGCTGATCAGCCCGACGGCACTCATGATCTGGCCCGGCGTGCAGAAACCGCACTGGAACCCGTCATGCGCGATGAAGGCTGCCTGGACCGGGTGGAGCTCTCCACTCTGCGCGAGGCCCTCGATGGTCAGGATCTCGGCGCCGTCGTAGCTTGCCGCCAAGGCGAGGCAGGAATTGATGCGCCGTCCATCGACCAGAATGGTGCAGGCGCCGCATTGTCCCCGGTCACATCCCTTCTTGGTGCCGGTCAGGTCCAGGCGTTCGCGTAAGAGATCGAGAAGCGTGACGCGAGGATCGTCCAACTCGACCGATCTTTGCGAACCATTGATTGTGAGCGTGATCCGTAAGGTCATATCGCGCTCCGTTGAGAGCTGTTGCTATGCGGTAGAAGATGCGGTGACGGGCCGGTCCTCTGCGGATCGGCGCGTGAGGGGGTGGGAGTGCCGCCCCGGCTGGCAAGGGATCGACGAAGGGCGTCTGCCCGCTCTGTCCCCGATGTCTAAACGATACGGAGGCGCCCTCCGTTTTACAAGAGTCTGTAACTGGAAAAAGGTATGAGAGCGGAACCGAGGCCCCCGCCTAAGCGCCCGAGAGCCGACGCGGTCAGAAACCGGGAGCGCCTGCTCGAGGCCGCAAAAGCCGTGTTCAGTGCGGGCGGCGCAGACGCGACCCTGGAAGCAGTCGCCAGGGAGGCAGGAGTCGGAATCGGCACGCTCTACCGTCACTTTCCCACGCGTGAATCTCTTTTCGAGGCTGTGTACCGCCGCGAAGTCGATCAACTGGCAGATCTGGCGGAGCAGCTGAAAGCCACGTCCGATCCCTGTGAAGCACTGCGGCAGTGGCTCCGGGCGGTTGTCGAGTTCGTGGCGACGAAGAAGGGGATGTCAGCCACGCTCGCGCTGGCGGCCTACAACACGTCCGATCTCGCCGCCTGCTCGTTCGAGCGGCTGACGAGCTCGGTCGGAAGCCTGCTGGACCGGGCTGTGCAGGCGGGCGTGATCCGTGCCGATATCAGCCCGGAGGACGTGCTCCGGGCTCTTGTCGGGATGTGCTACATGCACGACCAGCCTGGCTGGCAGGCCAGCGTTACAAAACTTCTGGATGTCTTTGTCGACGGGATGTGCCGGGGCCCGAAATCTACGGCTTGAGCGCCTGGGTCAGCTCAGCCGGCGCTGAGTAGCTCGAGCATCTTGCGCTCGATCTCGGGGTCGCGCTGGAATTCTGTTCCCGTGCGCCGTCGAAACGTCAGCAGCTTGAGAATGAGGGATGTCATCTCCCCGCCCTTCACGATCTGTTTAGGGATACAAGCTTCTTACCTGCGCCGAGTTCCCAGCGGGTGCTCGTCCCGCGGCTTCCAAGGTAACCGAAAGCCGATCGCCTGTACGCGCAGCGATGGCGCTACTCCGGAAGGGCGCGGGCCGCGCTCTCCCGCGTCGATCAGCTCTTTTGGGCCGGCGCCTCGATCATCTGGCGGATGCGGAGCGCCAGCGCATCGACGGAGAAGGGCTTGGTGATCATCTCCATCCCGGGCTCGAGGAAGCCCGAGGAGATGGCTGCGTTCTCCGCGTAGCCGGTGATGAAGAGGACCTTGAGGTTCGGGCGGCGCACCCTCGCCGCATCCGCAAGCTGGCGGCCATTGAGCCCGGGCAACCCGACATCGGTGACGAGAAGGTCCACGCGCTGGTCGGTCTCCAAGATGCGCAACCCGCCGGGCCCGTCAGGCGCCTGGAGCGGCCGGTAGCCCAGATCCTCCAGCACCTCGATGATGAGGTCCCTGACGACGGCCTCGTCCTCCACCACGAGCACGGTCTCGCCGGAGGGCGAGAACGGCAGCTTCTCATTGGAGGCTTGCGGCGCCCGGTCCGGAACCTCGCCGTGATAGCGTGGGAGGTAGATCTTCACCGTCGTGCCTTTTCCGACCTCCGAGTAGATCCTGGCGTGCCCCTCCGACTGGCGGGCGAAGCCGTAGATCATGGACAGGCCGAGCCCGGTTCCCTGGCCGAGAGGCTTGGTGGTGAAGAAGGGATCGAATGCACGCGCAATCACGTCCGGGGTCATCCCCGTGCCGGTGTCGGTGACGCTCACGCAGATGTATTGGCCAGCCGAGACGCCCTGGTGCTGCGCCGCATAGGCCCGGTCGAGATGCGTGTTGCAGGTCTCGATCGTCAGCGTGCCGCCTTCCGGCATGGCGTCGCGGCCGTTGATGGCAAGGTTGAGAAGCGCGTTCTCGAGCTGGTTGGGATCACACAGCGTCAGCCACAGCCCGCCCGCGGTGACGATCTCGAGCCGGATCGACTCGCCGAGCGTGCGCCTCAGCAGGTCCTCCATGCCCGTGACGAGCTGGTTGGCCTGGACCGGCTTCGGGTCGAGCGGTTGGCGGCGGGAAAAGGCCAGAAGGCGATGGGTCAGGGCCGCGGCGCGGTTGGCGGACGAGATCGCCGCTTTCGCGTAGCGTTCCAGGTTCTCCGTGCGCCCCTGGGCGAGGCGTGTCTGAAGCAGGTCGAGCGCACCGATCACGCCTGTCAGGAGATTGTTGAAGTCATGCGCGATGCCGCCCGTGAGCTGGCCCACCGCCTCCATCTTCTGAGCCTGCCGAAGCTGGTCCTCGGCTTGCCGTAGCGCTTCTGCCTGCGCCCTCTCGGTCGTGACGTGGCGACCATTGGCGTACACGGTTTCCCGGTCCGACGACGCCGTCCATGAGAACCAGCGCGGGCTGCCGTCGCGGTGCAGCAGCCGGCTTTCGAAGCTCGCCGCCGAACGGTCGCCGGCCGCGTCCAGGCCCATGGAGGTCCGCTCGACATCCTCGGGATGGACGAAGTCGTGCAGGCGCTTTCCGACCGTCTCACGCAGGTCGTAGCCGAGGAGCTCGCTCCAGGCCGGATTGACGGCCTCCAGCAGTCCGGAGGTGTCCGCGACGACCATGAGGTCGCGCGAGTTCTGCCAGATGCGGTCACGCTCACGCGTCCGGCTCTCGACCATGCTGCCGAGTTGCTCGTTGAAGGCGCGCAGCTCCGCCTCGGCGAGCTTGCTGTCGGTGATGTCGTAGATCACGCCGACATGACGGATGCCCGCATTCTCGCTGTCGGCCACGGCCTCGCTGCGCCGCGCCACCCAGCGAACCTCCTGGGTTCCGGGACGCCTGACCTGGAACTCGGCATGCACGATGCGCCCGGGCTCGCCGCTGTCCATGTCGGGCGCGAAGATCGCCTCGCCCGACATCGAGAGCGCATTGACCAGCCTGATCGGTACGACCCGGCTCGGCCGCAAGCCGAGAAGACGGCAGAACTGCTCCGACACTTCCGCCGTGGCGAAGCCGGGCACGTACTCGAACGTGCCGATTCCGCCCGCCGATTGCGCGATCCGCAGCCGCTCTTCGGTCCGCTTCTGCTCCGTGATGTCGACCAGGACGCCACTGAACCGGACGGGGCGTTCCTCCTCGTCGTGCTGGGCACGGCCCCGCGCCTCGACCCAACGGGTGGTCCCGTCGGGCGCGAGGAGGCGGTATTCGCGCGAGAACAGCTCGGCGCCTTCCAGGACGCCGGCCACGGCCATCTTGACCCTGAGCCGGTCCGCGGGATGGATCCGCGTGAAGAAGGTCTCGGGCGGAAGGCCGCGCGCCGCCTCCGCGGGATCCACCCCGTGGAGCAGGGCGAAGCGCGCATCGGCGTAGAGGCGGCCGCCGGCGAGGTCCCAGTCCCAGCTGCCGACCGAGCCCGCCGCGGTGAGCACGAGCTGGAGCTGCTGGTGATCCAGGCTGAACGGCCCGATCCCCGGGCGGTCGTTTCCGGATTGCGCGGGGTCAGACACGGGCGGCCGCTCGTTCAGCCGAAGGCATCGGACCCGGCGACCCGCTCGATGAAGTTGCGAACCAGCAGCTTGAGCTGCGTCAACGAGGGGAGGTCCATCAGCATCGCGATGAAACCACGGATGTCGTGTTCGCGAACTGAGAAGTTGATGTAGAGAAACAGGACCGTCGACGCCGGCGGCTGCGCCCGCGAGATCTGGAACAGCTCGGGCCCTCGTCCACGCAACACCTCCGGCAGGGACATCGTCAGCGAGCGCTCAAGCATGTTCGCCATCGTGGCGAGGCAGCCGTTGAGGATGATGTTTCCCGTCTCGGCGAGAGCCTCCTGCTCCAGCTCCACCAGCTCGTCCGGCCCCAGCTCGCCGCCCGTGACCGCGCGGACGAGTTCCAGGCTGCTCCGCTCGGGGAAGATGAGGAGGGCCTGGCCCGCAAAGGCGCCGCTGAAATCCTGGTGGATGGCGACGAGCGTCGAGTCCTCGCGCTCGCCGATGAGCTGGGCCGCCGTGTCGCGCGACACGATCTCGATGGACGGCA
>JAFAEL010000020.1 GCA_023423995.1 Pseudomonadota bacterium
CGTCACGACGGGCGAGTGGGGCGAGACGCTGCGCGAGGTCTTCGGGCAGTACCGCGCTCCGACCGGGGTAACGGTCGAGACGCGCAGTCAGGCGGCCGGAGAGGACGTGAAGCTCGTCATCGCCGAACTCGGCGAAAAGCTCGGCGAAACGCCCCGCCTCGTCGTGGGCAAGCCCGGGCTGGACGGCCACTCCAACGGCGCGGAACAGATCGCACTTCGCGCGCGGGATGTGGGCATGGAGGTGGCGTATGACGGAATTCGCCAGACTCCGGCGGAAATCGTCGCACGGGCTGCCGAGACCGGCGCCCACCTCATTGGGCTCTCCATCCTGTCCGGCTCGCACGTTCCCCTGGTCCGCGAGGTCATGGCGCGACTCAGGCTGGAGAACCTCGACCATGTCCCGGTGGTGGTCGGCGGGATCATCTCGGCAGAGGACGAACTCGTGCTCAGCAACATGGGCGTCGCGGCGGTCTACACGCCGAAGGATTACGAGCTCGACCGCATCATGATCGGCATGGCGCGGGTGGTCGAACGCTCGCTGGCGCGGCAGGCCGAAACGCGGAGCAGCCAAGGCGCCCCGCGCGCCCGGGCCGACAAGAGAGTCACGCGTTCGGTTTGAGTGCGGAGCTCGCGGGCGGCGGAGGGCGCGCCAAGTTCTCCGCCCGGCCGCCCTGGATGTGTTAACGTCGATTCTACCGCCAAATCGAGGAGCCTGGGTAGACCGTTGGCCGAAGGCATGTCCGAGCGCTCAACACCAAGGACCCGGACGCTGCTCCGGGCGCGGGTGGAGTTCGCCGGTGGGGCGCAGACCGTCGATTGCACGGTGCGCGACCTGTCCGAAAGCGGGGCTCGCCTGCAGATCCCGGAAAGCGCCGTGCTGCCGCCCAGGTTCACGCTGTTCGTGCCCAAGCATGCGCGGCGGTATCAGGCCATGCTCCGCTGGCACCGCGAGGGGTTCGCCGGTGTCGAATTCGAGAAGGACGGCGAGGGCCAGGCTGCCGCCGAGCGCCCGGGTGAGGACCGTGTTGCCAAGCTCGAGGCGGAGGTGGCGCGGCTACGTCGCCTGATCGAAGCCATCCGGGCCGATCCAAGCCAGGCCAGGCTGCTCCTCGAGCGGTTCGATACGACGCTCACCTGACGTAAATGGCCGGGCGCTGGGCCCGGCCACGAGATGCCTCAAGGGCAGGGATGGCGTATGCCGTCATAGCCGAGATACGTCCCGGAAGCCGGGTCGTACGACTTGAAGCGCTGCATGCAGTAAGCGATCGCATCGTCGGCCGGCGGCGCTGCATAATAGCCGGGCGCCGGGGAGGCCTGCGAGGCGATTGCCCCGCCGATCAGCGCGCCGGCAGCAAGACCGCCGATCAGCGGCGCCGCTCCGTAGCCACGGCGGTAGTACCCGCCGCGATAACCGTAGCGCGGGCCGTAATAGCCCCGGCCGTAATATCCGCGGCCCCCGCGCACGCCGCGGCGCCATTGCGTGTACTCGGTCTTCACACCTGAGGCGTCGAGCCGTTCGGCCGTGATTGGCGCCGCCGAGGCGCTCGTCGTGGCGGCGCCGGAAAGGAGACTCGCGGCGCCGAGCGCGGCAGCCGCAATCGTCGTGGTCAGAATCTGTCGCATCTTTCCCAATCTCTGGAAGGCCCATCAACGGGGCAGGTATGGGCCAACGAGGTACTACGGAAAGGGTTCAACCCTGCTCGGGCGAAGTGCTTCAGTGACTTAGCGGGCGGAGGTCCGCTCTGAGCCAAAGCGAGACGGCCGCGAGCGCAGCCGCGCCTGCAAGGTGAACGAGGATCTGGCCGCCGGCGCTCGTTCCGGAAACGGACATGACGAGGGCGAGGTCGCAGGCGGGAATGATCAGGCTGCCAGCTAGGACCGTGCTCAGCGCGGCCCGCGTGCCGAGTGCGACGAGGCCGAAGATGTACAGCGCCAGTGCGAGATCACGAAAGGCGATCGCCCGGACATAGGCGAGAGCGACGGGGTGGTTCGTCTCGATGCCGAAGATCCAGGCGCCGAGCTGGGGTGCGGCCGCGAAGACGATCCCGACTGCAAGAAAGGCCGCCCCGAGGAGGAGGGCCGCCCAGGTGGAAGGGGCTGAGAGAGGCAGCCCCTTCCAAGAAGAGAGGCTGAAGGTCAGCTCGTGAGGCCGGCGAGGGCTCGCTCGGCCAGGAGCTTGGGATCCGAATAACCCTGGCGCGCCTCGTCGATGATCCGCGACGCGAGTTTCCGACGCAGGGCATGGCTCGGTACGTCGAGCTGGACGCTCCCCTCGTCGATCGAGGAGAGAGCGGTCTCGTAGGCCTGGGTCAGGTTGGCGATCTCGGCCGGGCCGAAGACGGCACCGGCATTGCGGAGGAGAGTGGCTGGCATTGTCACATCCGAATTTGTAGGCCGACCCCCGCGATTCAAGGACCACGGAGAAGAGCGGAGGCCGGCCAGGGCCGATTTCGCAGCCCGATTCGGACTACATCACCGGAGGAGGCCGGAAGCTCTAACGGTTGTTAGTGACAGGGGAGATGGCCCGGCCTCGAGGCCGGACTCGTCCGGGCCAGGGCGGTGCAGCGCGACCCATCCCCGCAGATCCGCCGCGTTGTCCGCCGCTGCGGCTCGATGCGATATGTCGGCGACAACAATCGCCGCGGACATAGCCGTTCAATGCTCATGCCCCGTCTCGCGCCCCTGATCGTCGCGCTTGCGCTGGCCGCTCCCGCGGCAGCTGAACTCAGGGGACATGGCGGTCCCGTCCGCGCCCTCGCCATCCTCGAAGGTGGCGCCGCAGCCGTCTCCGGCAGTTTCGACCAGTCGGCAATCCTCTGGAATCTCCGAACGGGAGAGGCGGCGGCCGTCCTTCGTTTCCACGAAGGCTCGGTAAACGCCGTCCTGGCCCTCCCCGATGGGCAGTTCGCGACCGCGGGCGAAGACGGGCGGATCGCTCTCTGGCGGCGGGACAGGGGCGAACCGGTCGAGGTCTTCCAGGCCCATAAAGGGCCGGTCGTGGGACTGGCGCTCTCGCCGGACGGAAGGCGGATTGCCTCCGCATCATGGGACGGGACCGCGCGCGTTGGCCCTGTCGGGGGCGGGGAAGCCCGGCTGCTGGAAGGCCATCAGGGCCAGGTGAATGCCGTCGCCTTCCTGCCGGACGGC
>JAFAEL010000261.1 GCA_023423995.1 Pseudomonadota bacterium
CTCCAAGATCTGGCTCGTCGTGTTCGGGCTCGGCTGCGGCCTCGCGGGGCTCGCTGGAATCCTCGCTGCACCGCTCCAGGGCGTGACGCCGGAGATGGGCATTCCGGTCCTGGCGGAGGCTTTCGTGGTCACGGTCGTGGGTGGAATGGGGTCACTCGCGGGGGCCGTTCTTGCCGGGCTGCTCGTCGGCATCGTCGTCTCGATGACCTCGCTCATTGCACCCGACCTCACCAAGATGGCGATCTTCGCCCTGATGGCGCTCGTCCTGCTTGTTCGTCCTCGCGGCCTTCTCGGCCGGGCGGGAGCCCTGGGATGAGCGACGCCGCCCTCGCACCAACCGTTCCGGCCGAGCGGCCCGCCTCGGGCCGGACCGGGAGCGTCCTCGCCTTCGCGTCCCGCCACCGCGTCGCGCTCACGCTCGCCTTCCTGGTGATCTTCCCCTGGATCGCGCCCTACCAGGCGCTCGCGGCCAACATCCTCGTGCTCGGGCTCTTCGCGCTCGGGTTCAACCTGCTCTTCGGCTACACGGGCCTCCTGTCCTTCGGGCACGCGGCACTGCTGGGCGCGGGGGCCTATGGCTGCGGCATCGCCATCGCCCATTACGGCTGGCACCCGCTGCTCGCCATGGTGGCCGGCACGGCACTGGCGACGAGCATTGCGGTCGTCATGGGCTACCTCGCGATCCGCACCCGCGGCATCTACTTCGCCATGACGACGCTCGCGCTCTCGATGTGCGTCTACTACGCCTTCTACCAGGCGGAGCGCTTCACGGGTGGCGAGAACGGGTTGCGGGGCATCAACGTGCCCAGCCTGTCGCTCCCCGGGTTCAGCCTGAACCTGCTGAACCCGACCACGAAGTACTACGCCATGCTGGCTGTGGTCGGACTCGCGATCTGGCTGTTCTCCCGTATCCTATCGTCGCCGTTCGGGGCCGTGCTGGAGGCCATCCGGGAGAACGAGAACCGGGCGCAGGCCTGCGGCTACGACGTTCGCCGGACGAAGCTCGTCGCCTTCATCCTGTCCGGGGCCTTCTGCGGGCTCGCGGGCGCGCTCCAGGCCATTCACCTGTCGATCGTGCCGATCGAGACGATGCACTACTCGACCTCCGGCCAGGCCGTGATGATGGCGCTGCTCGGCGGAATGGGCACGTTCTTCGGCCCCTTCGTGGGCGCGGGCGTCTTCCTGCTTCTGCAGGACGTCTTCTCGAGCCTCACCAGCCACTGGCAGCTTCTCGTCGGCGCGATCTTCATCGCCTTCGTGCTCTTCCTGCCGCTCGGCATCTGGGGAGAACTCCTGGCACGCATGAAGAGGGCCGGCCTGTGACGGCGCCGATCCTCGCGACCGAGGGCGTCGGCAAGCGCTTCGGCGCCTTCCGGGCGCTGTCGAACGTCTCCGTTACCTTCCCCGAGGGGGGGATCACGGCCGTGATCGGCCCCAACGGTGCCGGCAAGTCGACCTTCTTCAACGTCATCTCCGGCGCGTTCGCGCCCAGCGAGGGTCGCGTCCTGTTCCGCGGCCGGGACATCACCGGTTCGCCGCCGCATGCCTTTGCCCGCATGGGGATCGCGAAGTCCTTCCAGATCACGAACGTCTTCCCGCACCTCACGGCGCGGGAGAACGTTCGGGTCGCCGCCCAGGCGAGGTCCGTCCGGTTCCAGCTCTTCCGCGACCGTTCCGCCTATCCGGAGCTTACCGACACCGCGGAGCGGCTGCTGACGGAGGTGGGGCTCGGCGCCAGGATGTCCCGCCTCGCGCGGGAACTCGCGCATGGCGAGCAGCGTGCGCTCGAGATCGCGATGGCGCTTGCCGCGGAGCCTTCGCTCCTCCTTCTGGACGAGCCGACGGCAGGCATGAGCCCCGAGGAGACGCGCGAGATGATGGAACTCGTTCGCCGGCTCGCGACGGAGCGGACGCTCATCCTCGTCGAGCACAAGATGAAGCTCGTGATGGACCTCTGCAAACGGCTGATCGTGCTGCACCAGGGCGAACTCCTGGCCGAGGGAACGCCGGACGAGATCCGCGCCCATTCCGAGGTTCGGCGCGTCTATCTGGGCAAGTCGGCATGAGCAGCGCCGCAAAGGGGCCGCTGCTCGCGGTCCAGGACCTCTCGGCCTGGTACGGGCACAGCCATATTCTCCAGGGCGTCGCCCTCGAGGTGCGGCCCGGCGAGATCGTGACGCTGATCGGCCGCAACGGCGCCGGCAAGACCACAACGCTCAAGTCCATCATGGGCCTCGTGCCGCGCCGCGAGGGGCGTGTCGCTTTCGCCGGCGAGGAGATCCTGGGCCTGCCGCCGCATGCCCGCTTCCACCGGGGGCTCGCCTATGTGCCGGAGGAGCGCCGGATCGTTCCAGGTCTCACCGTGGAGGAAAACCTTCGCCTTGGAATCCTCGCATCCGCAGGCCGGCGCGACGAGGCCCGGCGGGTCGAGGCCATCGCGGAGACGTTCCCGCGCCTCAAGCAGCGCCTGAAGCAGGAGGCCATAACCATGTCGGGTGGCGAGCAGCAGATGCTCGCTATCGCTCGGGCCCTGATGGCGGAGCCGATCATGGTGCTGCTCGACGAGCCCTCCGAGGGCATCATGCCCATCCTGGTCGAGGAGATGTTCGAGCAGTTCGTCGCCATGAAGCGCGCAGGAACGACCATCCTGCTCGTCGAGCAGAACGTCGACCTCGCCCTCGACGTCTCCGACCGCGTCTACGTCATGGACGGCGGTGCCGTCGTCCACCATGCGACCGCCGCCGCGCTGCGGGCCGACGAGGAAGTCCAGGCGCGCTACTGCTCGGTTTGAGCTAGGATCGGCCATCTCGGAACGCCCCGCGGGGAGGTGACGATGGCCGACATCCGCGTGATCTGCGCAATCGGGCAGCGGGGACAACTCGGCCTTCGCGGCGCAATGCCCTGGGAGGGCGACCCCAGGCGCGAGTTCAGGGCGGATGTCGCGCGGTTCTTTGAGCTCACGCGCGGACACGTGATCGCGGCCGGCCCGGGGACGGCACGCTCCATCCCGGATCATGCGCGCCACGATCGGACGATCGTGGAACTACGCTCCTCGGATCGGCCGGGCGACCTCTTCGAACGCTTCCGCGACCGCGTCGTCTTCATCGGCGGCGGCCCGCCCGTCTGGGCGGCCTATGCGCAGTATGTCCGGCACTGGGACATCACCCGGCTTCCCTATGACGGGGAAGCCGACCGCTGGTTCGATCCGGCATGGCTGACCAGCGGTGCGCCTGCCGAGGTCAGCGTCCGCTGAGCCGGCGGGCTTCGCCGAGGGCCGCCTTGCAACCGGCATCGCCACGAGAATCGAGCGCGGCGGCTTCGGCGAGCTTGTTCCTGGCGGCCGAGGATGAATCGGCCGGCTGTGATGCCCGGGCTGGATCCTGCGCCGCGGTCGGCAAGCCCTGCTGCTGGCGTCTCACGTCTTCGGGCGACGTCGCAATCTGAGCGGACGCCGCATTCATCTCCTTCAGCCCGCCTTCCCCGCTGGTCCGCCCGCCCGCGGAGGTGCTCGGTGCACCTGACGTCATCGCCTCCGTGCTTCCGCTCGCGCCCCGCGCGGCGGTGCCCGAGATGGAGCCTGTTACCGGCGCGCCCATCGCCGGATCGTCAGCCAGGGCCCGGCGCAAGGACGCGATCTCGTCCGAGCAGGGCCCGGCCCAAGCCGCCGTTGCAGGAAGAGCTGCCGCCATCGCGAAGCCGATGGCGGTAAGTGTCCGGCTATGCATTGTTCCCTCCCGATCCGTCTGACGAAAATGCCGACGAAACAGGCGAAGTTCCGATGCGCCGATGTGCCTTGATTTGTGAGTAGCGATCGTGATCACTGTTGCAGGGTGGGATTTGGATAGTGTGAAAATAATAAGAGAGTGACCGTTTAGTTCTGAATGGTCACTCTTGAATGCCGGGAGGATACGAATGCGGACTCACGTTGCGCTGGTGCTGGGGCTCACGCTGCTCGCCCCCGCTTCCGGCAATGCCCAGGATGCAGCGGCCGGCGAGAAGGTCTTTCTCCAGTGCAAGGCCTGCCATCAGGTCGGCCCCAACGCCAAGAACGGCGTTGGCCCGGTGCTGAACGGCCTCTTCGGACGGCACTCGGGAAGCGTCGCGGGCTTCACCTATACGGATGCAAACAAGAACTCCGGCCTGACCTGGGACGAGGCCACCTTCCGGGAGTACATCAAGGACCCCAAGGCGAAGATACCCGGCACCAAGATGGTCTATCCGGGGCTCAAGGACGAGAAGCGCGTCAGCGACCTGATCGCCTACCTGCACACCTTCGACAATGCGCCCGTGCCGCACTGACGAGGGAGGCTACTTGTCATGCTTGATGTAGGCGAAGCGTGGGTCCGAAGGGGTTCCTTCGAGCGGCCCGCCTTCCGCCGCGGGGTTCCAGGCCACGACCTCCTCGATCTTGCGCGCGAGCGCGAGGTCCTTCTCGGTGATGCCCTTCGCCGAGTGGGTCATCAGCCGCACCTCGACCCATGCATAGGACGCGGTGATGTCGGGATGGTGCCAAGCGGCTTCGGCGAGATGGCCGACGGCGTTGATGACCATCAACGTGCCCTTCCAGCCATTCGTCTTGTAGGTTCGCCTGATCCACCCGCCCTCGAGCCGCCAGCGCGGCAGCTCGCTACGGAGCCTGTCGACAACCTCCGGCTGGTCGAGGGTGGGCTCGCGCGGTTGGGCCATTGCTTCCTCCCTCCTCGGCCCCGGCACGATGCGGCGCGTTGCTGGCGCGCGCAAGGGCCGGCGAGTTTGCGACCGTGACCACGTCCCGCCGGCAGGTTCTCGCCGCAGCAGCAGGTGTCGGCCTGCTCGGACCAGTCCTTGCTGCCGATCCCTCGGGCTTTCGCCTGGGGGTGCTGCCCTTCGGTACAGTGTCGTGGGAGGCGGAGGTGATCCGATCTCTTCGGTTCGATGAGGCCGAGGGCTTCAGGCTCGAGCAGGTGCGGCTGGCCGGGAACGACGCCGCGCGCATCGCTTTCCTCGGCGGCCAGGTGGACGCCATCGTGTCGGACCTGCTCTGGGCAGCGCGCCTCCGCAACGAGGGCAGGGCAGTGCATTTCCTGCCCTTCTCCGCGACGGAAGGCGCGCTGATGGTGCCTCCCGAGACCGAGATTTCGCGGCTCGGCGACCTGAAAGGCAAGCGCATCGGGATCGCCGGAGGCGCGCTCGACAAGAACTGGCTCCTGCTTCGCGCCGCGGCGGAGCGCGAAGGGCTCGATCTGCCAAACGCCGCCTCGATCGCCTACGGGGCGCCCCCAATTCTGGCGGAGAAGCTGCAGAGCGGCGAACTCGACGCGGCGCTGCTCTACTGGACCTTCTGCGCCCGCCTGGAGGCGAAAGGCTTCCGGCGCCTCATCGGGGCCGACCAGATTGCCGGCCGCTTCGGGGTGACGGATCGGATCGCGCTGCTCGGCTACCTGGTGGACGAGCCGCAGGGAGGCGACCGGATCCGGCTCATCCAGGGGTTCCTTCGTGCCTCACAAGCGGCGAAGCGAGAGCTTGTCTCCAGCGATGCCGCATGGGCGCTCGTACGCCCCCTGATGGAGGCGCCGGACGAAGCGAGCTTCCAGGCCCTTCGCCGGTACTTCCTCGAAGGCATTCCTAGGCGGCCGGTGGCCGCGGAGCGGGCCGATGCAGAGCGGCTGTTCCGGGTGCTGGCAGGGGTCGGGGGCGAGAAACTCGTCGGGCGCGGTGCGTCGCTTCCTCCAGGCCTCTATTGGGATCCCCCGGTGTGAGCCCGCGAGTGCAGCGTCATGCCACCGGCGGGCGCGGCACGCACCTGAAGGAGCAGTTCGCGGCAATCGGCAAGGGAGTAATCGGAGGCGAGGTCGCCGCGCGTCTCCTCTCCGTCGCGGCTCTGTTGGTCGCCTGGGAACTCGGTTCCGCACTCGCCGACTCGCGCGCTCTTCCGAGCCCCGCGGCCGTGGCCAGCTTCGTCGCCAGCGAGGCACGATCGGGCGAGCTTGGGCGGAATGTGGGGGCGACGCTGATCCGGGTCGCTGCCTCCTTCGCCTTGGCGATGGTCCTCGGGACCATCCTCGGCATCATGCTCGGGCGGTCTCGTGCGGCAAACCGTGTGTTCGACACGTGGCTCGGGCTGTTGCTCAACACGCCGGCGCTCGTCGTGACGGTGCTCTGCTACGTGTGGCTTGGCCTCACCGAGACCGCTGCGATCGTGGCTGTCGCCGTCAACAAGCTGCCCAATGTTGCGGTCATCGTGCGGGAGGGGGCGAGGAGCATCGACCCGCAGCTCGAAGAGATGCGGACCGCCTTCCGGTTCGACCGGATCACGTGGGCGCGGCACGTCCTCCTGCCGCAACTCCAGCCCTACATGATCGCGGCGGCCCGCTCGGGGCTTTCGCTGGCCTGGAAGATCGTGCTGGTCGCGGAACTCCTCGGCCGCCCGAACGGCGTCGGCTACGCGATCTCCTACTATTTCCAGCTCTTCGATATCGCGGCGCTGTTCGGCTACAGCCTCGTATTCACTGCCGTGATGCTGGCCCTCGACCTCTTCGTGCTGAGGCCGATCGAGACGCATGCTGCCCGCTGGCGCGCCGTTCCCGCTTAGGGTCGAGATCCGGCGGAAGGTGTATCACTCGCGGGCGGGCGAGGTGGAGGCGCTGCGGGATCTCCGGTTCGAGATCAAGGAGGCAGAGACGCTCTGCATCATGGGTGCCTCCGGCGCGGGAAAGAGCACGACACTCCGCATCGTCCTGGGGCTCGACCGCGACTTCGACGGGGAGGTGGAACCCGATCCATCGCGCATCAGGAGCGCGGCGGTGTTCCAGGAGCCGCGCCTCCTGCCCTGGCGCGACGTCGAGACGAACGTGCGGCTCGCCCTGCCGCGACGCGATCGGGATCGCAACCTGGATTTGCTCTTCGCCGGCCTTGGCCTGGAGCCCTGGCGCAGGCGGTTTCCAGGGGAACTTTCGCTCGGCATGGCGCGCCGCGTCGCGCTCGCCCGCGCGCTGGCGATCGAACCGGAACTGCTTGTCCTGGATGAGCCGTTCGTATCGCTCGACGATCAGTCCGCCTCGGAGCTGCGGCGGCTCGTCTTCGCGGAGGCGCAGCGCCACTCCTGCGCGGTGCTGCTGGTGACCCACGACCTGGTCGAGGCCGTACAGGCGGCGGATCGCCTGTTGCTGCTCAGCCCGCGTCCGGCGACGGTGCTCGCCGACCTCGCGATCCACGAGCCGGCAGCGGCGCGAAGCCGTGGCTGGGCGGAGCGCATGCGGGCGGAGCTGGCGCGGACCTATCCCGAGGTGGTGGCCGAATGACGCGACGTGTCCTGAGTGGCGCCTGGCTCGGCCTCGCGCTCCTGTGTGCCGGGTTATGGCGGATCTCGCCCGCTCCGGCCCAAGCCGACGATCCCCTGCAGGTCCAGGAGATCGCGACAGGGGTCTTCGTATTCGAGGCGCCAATCGAACTCGCCGCGCCGGGAAATCAGGGTGCGATCGCCAATCTCGGCTTCATCGTCGGGCGCGATGCGGTGGCGGTGATCGACACGGGCGGGAGCAGGCGTGTCGGCGAGCGCCTGCTGGCCGCGATACGGGCCCGAACCACTCTTCCGATCCGATATGTCGTCAACACGCACGTCCATCCGGACCACCTCCTCGGCAACGCCGCCTTCGCGAGTTCCGGGGCAGAGTTCCTCGGCCACGCGCGCCTTCCAGACGCGCTTGCCGCGCGGGCTGCCCAGTACCTCTCGGCCAACGAGGCCGTGATCGGTTCGGCTTTCGCGGGCACGCGAATCGTGCCGCCGTCCCGGCTCGTCTCTGGACCGCTGCTTCTCGACCTCGGGCTGCGCCGGATCCGGCTGGAGGCCTGGCCGACGGGCCATACGGATAGCGACCTCACTGTGTTCGACGAGGCGACAGGGACCTGGTTCCTTGGCGACCTGCTCTTTGCCCGCCATGTCCCGGCGCTCGACGGCTCGTTGAGGGGCTGGATCGCAAACCTGCGGACCCTCGTCTCTCGGCAGGCCGCGCGGGTGGTGCCCGGTCATGGGCCGGCGTCGATGCCATGGCCGCAGGCCGCCGAGCCGCTCGGCCGCTATCTCCAGAGCCTCGAGGCCGATGTGCGGGCGGTCGTGAAGGGGGGAGGCACGATCGAGGAAGCCGCGCGAGGCGCGGCGCGGGGGGAGGCGGGGCGCTGGGAGTTGTTCGAGGCGTTCAATGCCCGGAACGCCACCTCCGCCTATCACGAGTTGGAATGGGAGTAGCGGCTAAGGCCATCCCGCCGCATGATCCGCGAAACGCACGGCGCTGTCGTCCTGCCCGGAGCGACTGACCTCGGTCGTGAACTTGAGCCGCATCGCGCGCCCGACATCGCCGAAGTCGCGTGCAGCGATGGTGAAGGCGCTCTGCCAGCCGATGACGTTCTGGGCGTACCAGTCCTCGATCGTCGCGGCCTCGCGTCCCTCGAGGATCGGCAGCCCGTTGATCGTCGCCCCGAGTGCGACGAGTTCGTCGCGCCGAGCCGAGGCGGGAGCGCTCGGATTGCAGTTCTCGCTCCCGTCACCCGAGACGTCCACGATGCTGTGCCGGGCAGGGGAGGGCAGGCTCGCGAGAACCCGATCAGCGATGAAGCCCAGCATCGCGGACACGCAGGTGAAGCTGCCGCCCACCCGATCGATCCTGCCTACCCGAAGCGCGAAGGCCCTCACGTCGTCGAGGGTGGCGAGCGGCGTCCAGGGAATGGCGATACGGGCACGATCGGCCCAGGTCACGACTGTGATCACCAGCGGGGCCGCGGCGGGGCTCAGGAGGACGTTCTGCACGGCCGGATCAGAGAGGGCTTCCGCGATCCCGTCGCGCTGCAGGCGGAATCGCTCGGCATCAACGGATCCCGATACGTCGACCGCGAGGATGAGGGCCGTTCCAATGCGGGCCGGAAGTGGTGCCGGTGCAGGTTCGCCGAGGGCGGCCACCGCCAGCCCGGCGCAAAGGAGCAAGACGAGCACCGCGACGCGCATCAGGGCCGCGCGCTGGCGAGCAACGACGGGTCAAGGCCAAGCGCACCACCAACCAACGCCTGGTCCAGAACGGCTCCGGTCAGGTCCGCTCCCGTGAGATCCGCCCCGGTAAGGTTCGCGCCGGTCAGGTCTGCCCGGTAGAGTTTGGCGCCGCGCAGATTTGCGCCGACGAGCGAAGCGAACGCCAGCCGCACGCCACTGAGGTCTGCATCCTCGAGCCGCGCACCGCTCATGTCCGAGGCCGTGAGGTCGGTGGGCGTCAGCGCCTCGATCATCGGGTTTCGATCCGGGCGGGCAGTCTGCCCGATGCGGGCGTGGCGGAGATCCGCGCCTCGAAGATCCGCGTGAGCGAGGCGCCCGATGATGATCGCCCCGGCGAGCTTCGCGCGGGCGAAGTTAGGGGCCTCGTCGCGGCTTGCGGCGAGCCCGGAAAACGCCGCCACGCGCAGGAGCGAGGCCTGGGATAGATCGGCGTCGGCGAAGCTGGTGCCGATGATGACGGCTCGATCGAGACGCGCGCCGACGAGCTTCGCGCCGCGTAGATCCGTGCGTGTCAGGTCGGCGCCGAACAGGTCAACGGACGGCAGGGTAGCGCCGCGCAGGTCGAGTTCGCTGAGGTCGAGCGCGCTCAGATCCTTGCCGGCGAGATCCGCGGCCCGCAGCCTCTCCGGATCGGCAGCGAGGCGCGCGAGATCCCGTTGCGACAGGTCGGCGGACTTCGGTGCACCGGCCGCCACCGCGACGACGGCGAGCCCGGCAACGGTCCAGCGGAGGCGGCGCAAGACCCGCATGCGAGAGCGGCCGCTTGAAGCAAGGGGTTGTTGCGTCATTGGCCGCGCTCTGCTCCCCGAACGCATCGGAGCCATATTGATTAAGATCTTGTTGTGCGGTCGACAATGAAATCCAAACAGGACAGAATCGTACTATGACTTTCTGTCTAGATACTCGTGCAACGCAGCACGAAGATATTGCGTCGCAAGGAAGCATCGACATGGTCTCGATCGAGACGGTGACAATATCTTCTGATGTAATTGAGGCTAGTATTGACGGCGAGAGGATAACGGTCTTACGCTCCTCTTAAGCTTCGGCTTCAAACGGCCTCATCGGGGGAAGGTGAGGTCTCGCAGACTTGGCGGCCGCCCAGGCACCGCGTGAGTCCAGGCGACAGCCGGTCGTGACACGCTGTCGAGGCTCCGACATCCCCATTGCGAATTGCGGGATTGTTCCGCCGAGGCGCCTTGCGGCGCAGCGTCGGTTGCGTCCTGTCGGGAGGAAGCAATGAGAGCTCACGGAGTGCTAGCCGCCGTTGGGTTGGTCGGTATGTCGCCGGCGCTCGCCAACGACGAAGTGATGAAGTTGACGCAGGACCCAAATCAACAAGTCTTGCAGACAGTAGACTACGCGAATACGCGTTATTCGAAACTTGATCAAATCAATGGGTCGAACGTCAACAAGCTAAAAGTTGCCTGGACATTCTCGACCGGCGTTCTCCGCGGTCACGAAGGATCGCCGCTGGTCATCGGCGACGTAATGTACGTGCATACCCCGTTCCCGAACATCGTCTACGCGCTGGACCTCAACGGCGACGGAAAGATCATCTGGAAATACGAGCCGAAGCAGGATCCGAACGTGATCCCGGTTATGTGCTGCGACACGGTCAACCGCGGCCTTGCCTATGCTGACGGCAAGATTTTCCTGCACCAGGCCGACACGACGCTTGTGGCCCTTGACGCCAAGACCGGGAAGGAAGCCTGGAAGGTCGTGAACGGCGACCCGAAGAAGGGCGAGACGAATACTGCGACCGTACTGCCCGTGAAGGACAAGATCATCGTCGGGATTTCCGGCGGCGAATACGGCGCACGCTGTCACGTGACCGCCTACGACATGAAGACCGGCAAGCAGGCGTGGCGTGCCTATTCGATGGGCCCCGACGAGGAGATGCTGATCGATCCTGCGACGACGACCGAACTTGGCAAACCCGTCGGGAAGGATTCCAGCCTGAAGACCTGGCAGGGCGATCAGTGGAAGACCGGCGGCGGGTGCACGTGGGGATGGTACTCCTACGATCCGCAGGCGAACCTCGTCTATTACGGCTCCGGCAACCCTTCGACCTGGAACCCGAAGCAGCGGCCCGGCGACAACAAGTGGTCGATGACCATCTTCGCGCGCAATCCCGACACCGGCATGGCGAAGTGGGTCTATCAGATGACCCCTCATGACGAATGGGACTACGATGGCGTCAACGAGATGATCCTGGCCGACCAACCTATCAACGGCCAGGATCGGAAGCTTCTCGTTCACTTCGATCGCAATGGGTTTGCCTACACGCTCGATCGGATCAACGGCGAATTGCTTGTCGCCGAGAAGTACGATCCGGCGGTGAACTGGGCCACGAAGGTCGACATGGACAAGTCCTCCAAGACCTACGGGCGTCCTCTCGTCGTCTCTCGCTACTCGACCGAACAGAACGGCGAGGACGTGAACACGAAGGGGATCTGCCCGGCGGCACTCGGGACCAAGGACCAGCAGCCGGCTGCCTTCTCGCCGAAGACCGGCCTGTTCTATGTGCCGACGAACCACGTCTGCATGGACTACGAGCCGTTCCGGGTGAGCTACACGCCGGGACAGCCCTATGTGGGTGCGACGCTCGCGATGTATCCCGCGCCGAACAGCCATGGCGGCATGGGCAACTTCATCGCGTGGGATGCCCGGACCGGCAAGATCGCCTGGAGCAACAAGGAGCTCTTCTCGGTCTGGTCAGGCGCACTGGCTACGGCCGGCGACATCGTCTTTTATGGCACGCTGGAAGGCTACCTGAAGGCGGTGGACTCCAAGACCGGACGTGAGCTGTTCAAGTTCAAGACCCCGTCCGGCATCATCGGCAACGTGATGACCTACACCCACAACGGAAAGCAGTATGTGGGTGTGCTGTCCGGTGTCGGCGGGTGGGCTGGCATCGGCCTCGCGGCGGGCCTGACGGATCCGAGCGCGGGTCTCGGAGCGGTGGGCGGCTATGCGGCGCTCGCCAATTACACGGCGCTCGGCGGGCAGCTGACCGTCTTCACCCTCGCCGATTGAGAGCGTGGCCTGAGTCTCCTGACCGGCGCGGACTTCCGCGCCGGTCATTCGCGTCTTCATTTCCGCGCAGCAGAGGCCTGGCCTGCGGGCCAAGACTGCCTCGGTGGAGGGTTTTCCTTGCTCAGGAACATGCATCTGAGGGCGGCTTCACGAAAAGTCGTCATGAGCGCCGTTGCTCTTGGAGCCCTGGTCATGGGCGCTGCGGCCGAGCCGAAGAAGCCGGCGAGATCGGAGGACGGAAAGTACTTCGATGCCAACGACGTGCCGACATACAACATCTCGGCCGACGGCAAGGTCGATTGGTATACGTATTCTGGTTATCGCCGCTACCACGCCGAATGCCATGTCTGTCACGGGCCGGACGGAATGGGTTCGACCTACGCGCCCTCGCTCGTCGATTCTGCGAAGAACCTGACCTACCAGCAATTCACGGAGATCGTCGTCCAGGGGCGTCAGAACGTGAACGCCTCGGCACACAACGTGATGCCGTCATTCGGCACGAACATGAACGTGATGTGTTATCTGGACGACATCTATGTCTATCTCCGGGCACGGGCAGACGACGCGCTCGGACGTGTTCGTCCGAACGAGCGCGAACAAAAGCCGGAGGCGGCGGTCGCCGCTGAGAAGACCTGCCTTGGCGGCTAGGCTGCACCGCGCTCTGCCATCGATCGCTGCGGCACTGTCGCTGATCGCAGCGGCGAGCACTTTTGCCCAGGAGCTGCCGGATCTCGTCACGCCGGAGGTGCTGCGGGTCTGCGCCGATCCTGCCGACCTGCCGCTTTCCAACCGGAAGGGCGAGGGGTTCGAGAACAGGATCGCCGAGATCATCGCCTCGGCCCTCGGGGTGCCGACGCGATATTTCTGGCTCCAGAAGGGACCGGGGTTCGTCCACAACACGCTCGGCATGAAGCTCTGCGACGTCATCATCGGCTATGCGACGGGGACGGAACTCGTCCTGCACACGAGCCCCTATTATCGCTCGACGTATGTCCTCGTCGCCCGGCGCGGGGCACTTCCGGGCGTCACGAGCCTGGGCGATCCGGCGCTCAAGGGCAGGCGCATCGGGATGGTCGCCGGGACGCCTCCCGGTGACCACCTGGCCGAACATGGATTAATCGAGCAGGTGCGGCCCTACTCGCCCTACATTCTCGGCAGCGACCGCAACGCAACCCCGACCTCGGCGATGATCGACGACGTGGCATCCGGCACGCTGGACGTCGCGGTCCTATGGGGACCGGCTGCGGGAGCCCTGGCCCGCCGTGCGGGCGGTCTCGAAGTCGTGCCTCTCCTGCACGAGACGGACCGTCCCGCGCTCAGCTTCCGCATCGCGCTCGCGGTCCGACCGAACGAGCATGCCTGGAAAAGGACGCTGGACCGGATCCTCAGGCAGAAGCGGGCCGAGATCCAGAAGGTGCTGCAGGACTACGATGTTCCGCTCGTCGACGACGAGAACCATCTCATCGGCGCCGCCTCGCTTTCCGGCCGCACGCCCTGATGTCCGGGCGCCAATCCTGAGCGTGGCGCGGGGACTGGCCCGGGCAGTCCTTTTCGCGGCATGCATGCTGCTTCCGCTCGGCTATACGTTGGCCAATCCGCCTCCGCCTGAGCCTGAGGGATACAAGCTCGACAACTACCGCACGTCCACGCCGGCGACGCTCGCGGGCGCCGTCGTGGTCACCACCGAGCAGGCGGAAGGGCTCTGGCGGGCCGGAGCGATATTCATCGACGTCATGCCGCGTGCACCCAGGCCCGCAAACTTGCCAGCAGGCACGCTTTGGCGCACGGCGCCGCACGAGAGCATTCCGGGCGCGTTATGGTTGGTGAACACGGGCTACGGCGAGCTCGCGCCCGAGACGGAGCGCTATTTCAGCACCCGATTGAACGCCGCCGTCGCCGCCCGAGCCGACCGGCCGCTCGTCTTCTTCTGCCTGCGCGATTGCTGGATGTCGTGGAACGGTGCGAAGCGCGCTCTCGCCATGGGATACAAGTCTGTGCACTGGTATCCGGACGGCACGGATGGATGGCGCGAGGCGGGGCTGCCGCTGGTCGTGATCGAGCCCGCGGATTGAGCTCGCTCAGGTCGCGCGCTGGCGTGTGATCTCGACCAGGATGCCGTCGAGGATCGCGGGGACTGGCGCGCCCGGCTTCTCAATCCTCACGGTCACGGCCTCCAGGCGGGCGAACCCCGCGAGCAATTCGCCCGCGATCGTTTCCGCGAGCGCCTCGATCGTCCGGAAGCGGCGCTCGGTCGCGATCTCGGTGGCGATCCTGGCGAGGTCCGCATACGAGACGCCGTTCAGGAGACTGTCGGTCCGGCCGACCTCGGCGAGGTCCAGGCGACAATCGAGCGACACGTAGAAACGCTGGCCGATCCGCTCCTCCTCCGCGAGCACGCCGTGATAGGCGTAGATCGCGATGCGCTGCAGGATGATGCGGTCCCTCATCCCGGCCGCCTCATGACTGCGTCGACCACTTGCATCGCCTCCACGTGTTCGCGCACGTCGTGGACCCGCACGATATCGGCACCGAGCGTCGCCGCCAGGACGTGGGCGGATATCGAGCCAAACAGGCGTTCTCGGGGAACCGTGCTCGCATTGTGCACGCGCCCGAGGATCGATTTCCGCGATACGCCGACCAGGACGGGGAAGCCGAGCGCCTTCAGTTCCGGCAGCCGGCGCAAGGCCTCGAGATGCTGCTCCCAGCTCTTTCCGAAGCCGATCCCGGGATCGAGAATGACGTGACGATCAGGGATGCCTGCTCGTCGTGCAATCTCCAGAGACCGGCCGAAGAAGGCTCGCATCTCGTCCATGATGTTGAGGCTGGGATCGATCGTCTCGCGATTGTGCATGACGATCACCGGCGCGCCGTGCTCGGCGGCGACACTGGCGATGTCGGGGTCCCGCTGCAGGCCCCAGATATCATTCACGATCCTTGCACCAGCGGCGAGGGCCGCACGGGCCGTCGAGGCCTTGTAGGTGTCGATCGAGATCGGAATCCCAAGCCGGGGCTCCACCGCCTCGATCACCGGTATGACACGGGCTTGCTCCTCCTCGGCGGCAACGGGAACATAGCCTGGGCGTGTGGACTCGCCTCCGATGTCGAGGATGTCGGCCCCCTCCGCCTCGAGCTGGAGCGCATGAGCGAGCGCCGCCTCGCGCGCCTGGTACAGGCCGCCGTCCGAGAAGGAATCGGGCGTGACGTTCAGGATGCCCATGACGAGCGTCCGGCGACCAAGTTCGGAAAGGAGGGGCGCGCTCGGCTGCCCCGGGCGGCTCGGTTCGCTCATCCCCGATGCTCGCCGTAGCGACGTGGAGACACTACGTCCTCAGCTGCCGCCGTGCTATATGAGCTGGTCTCGCCGGGAGAACCGGGATGAGAAGTACTTTGCTCGCCGCCGCCTTCCTTTTGGGAAGCCTGGCCCCCGCCGCCGCCCAGGACGAGACGGCCTGGAGCGAGATCCGCGCGAACATCCTCGGGACCAGGCCGATCGAGGATGGGGCCGGCACGATCGCGCTGGAGGCGCCGACGCGCGCTGAGGATGCGGCCCTTGTTCCGCTCACCGTCCGGCTCAAGGGCGATACGGTAGCCAGAGTCAGCCGGATCACGCTCGTCGTGGACGAGAACCCGGCGCCCGTGGTGGGAACGATCAACCTCGGGAGGGCAGGCGGCGAGTTCGCGTTCTCCACCCGCATCCGGGTGAACTCCTACTCCTTCGTCCGGGCGATCGCTGAGACTGAGGACGGTCGCCTCATGATGGTGAAATCCTACGTGAAGGCAGCCGGAGGCTGCTCCGCGCCGGCTGCGAAGGATCCCGTGGAGGCGAAGGCGCATCTCGGCGAGATGCGGTTCCGCGTCTTTGCGGAACGCGGGGAGGCGCAAGCGCAGCTTCGCCACCCGAACTATTCCGGGCTGCAGATGGATCAGGTCACTCGGCTCTACACGCCGGCCTGGTACGTGGAGAAACTCGAGATCCGCCAGGGGGATCGGCCGCTCCTGTCGATGACGGGCGGCATATCGCTGAGCGAGGATCCGACGATCCGCTTCTCCTACGCCAGCACCGGTGAGCCGGTGACGGTCGAGGCGCGGGACACGCAGGGTCAGGTCTTCCGCAAGGAATTCCCGGCCGCCGGCTCCTGACATCACCTGTAGCACCGGACCTCCGCTTCGGCCTGCGCCCGGCGAAGGTCGGCGACCATGTCGTCGAAGATCTTGACGTTGCGGAACGTTCCGGCTCGCCCACCGAGCCCCTGCCGCATCGACAGCACCGTCGAGGCCTGCACGTACTTGTCGTAGGGAAGGATGGTGGCGAGCACGTCCACCGAGCAGGAGCAGCGCTCGAGGCTCTCGCGCGTCTGGCCGCTCGCGGCCATGCAGCCGAACACGTAATCCGCCCGCGCTACGGTCGGATAATCGTTCTCGGATTGGATCAGGTCCTGGGCGAGAGCGGTCGAGGCCAGCCACGTCACGCTGACCGTCACGAGTGCCGGCCATCGGCCGGTCCTAGTGCAGGCTCTCAAAAGTGAGGCTCTCATCGAGCAGCTTCCCCTCGGGCGCTTCCGCCTCCGCGGTGGTCGAAACGATGTGACCCGGCACGGCCTCAGCCGTTTGGAAGCGTAGGCGCAGGACGTGCAATCCGCGCATGAGGTCCTTCTTGGGATCATCCAGGAAGGGTTGCACCTCGACGGCCCAGCCGGGCTCGGCCTTCCCGTCCACCTGGCTTACAGCCGGCGTGACCGTCGCCTTGTCCCGAAGCGCTGCGCGGATGGCGTTCTTCAGATAGCGAGGATTGCCGCCGACGATACTCGCCAACGCACTCAGATGATGCTCCAGGAAGAGCAGGAGCGCCGGATTCGAGCTCGCGTTGTCGAACGGGCCGGCGGCCCTGTGCAGCGCGCCGGTGAACATCTGAACGATGACGGTCCGCTCGCCTGGCGCTTGACCGGGTTCCATCGTGAGGCGGATCGTGTCTTCGATCGGCGGACCGAAGAGCCCGTCCGGCGTCCCGCCTGCCCGGTGATAGCGATAGTTGAGGACGCTCC
>JAFAEL010000263.1 GCA_023423995.1 Pseudomonadota bacterium
ACCTCGACGCCGCCGATCTCCGCTCGCGTCTCGGGCGAGAGCTCGACCAGGGTCAACGGGAACCGCCGGTGCGCTGAGCTCGAGCCCGGGAACATGGCTTCCATCAGGACTGCGAGCCGCTCCCGCAATCCGGGAGGCCCGGCGATCAGCAGCGGGGCCGTCCGGCGGCTCACCAGCTGGCCGTCGAGGATGAAGAACGGCAGCCCCCCGAAATGGTCGCCGTGAAGGTGGGTCAGGAAAATCGCACCGATCTCGTTCGGGTCGATGCCGAAGCGGCGCATGGCGACGAGCGCCGTGGCGCCGCAATCGACGAGAAAGCCCCTGCTCGACCCCTCGACGAAGAAGCAGGTCTGGAGGCGGCCGCCGCTCCCGAACGCGTCTCCGCAACCCAGGACATGAAGCTTCATCGGGTCCCCTCGCCATGGCGGCATCCGCGTCGCGCGGCTGTCTCGCCGAGGCGCCTCATTAGGACGCCTCGTTTCGCCGCGGGTATACTTGCCGGTGTGTTCTCCGGGCGTCCGACCCTTCCTACTGAGACGGGGTTCTCAGAAGGAGCGCGCGCTCATGTTCACGGCCAGGGACCAGAACTTCTCGGAGCGCGTGCGCGAGAGCTTCGGCAGGCAGGGGTTCATGGCCCACCTCGGCGCGAGGCTGCTCTCGGTGGCCCCGGGCCGGGTGGAGATCGAGGTCGATCATTCGGGCGACCTCACCCAGCAGCACGGGTTCTTCCATGCCGGCGTGACCAGCGCGATCGCGGATACGGCCGGAGGCTATGCGGGCTTCACGCTGTTCCCGCCGAACAGCTCCGTGCTCACGGTCGAGTTCAAGATGAACCTGATCGCGCCGGCCGCCGGCACGACGCTACGCGCCGCCGGCCAGGTCGTCCGGTCCGGCCGAACGCTCACCTTCTGCAATCTCGAGGCGTCGGTCCTGACCGGGCGGGGCTGGACCCTCTGTGCAACCGGGCAACAAACCCTCATGTGCCTCATAGACAGGCCCGACCGGTAGGCCGGCGTCCCGGCGCCGTGGCGCTTGTCGGAGGGGGGCGTAGACGAATGCCCAAGGGATCGGCGGCCCTCGTGGGGGCACTCCTCGTACCCACGGCCACCCTGTCCGGGGACGAGCTGAGTTCCCGGCTCTGGCGCCAGGGCCTCGCGGATCACATCCGCACGATGTACGAGCCCTGCGAGGATGTTCGGTCCGCGACCGAACTCGGCTTCGAGAACGATGGACGCGTGATACGCGTGGTCTGCGAGGTCGGCCGGAGCGAGAGAGTGCTCCGAATCGTGTTCTACACGGACGGTGACATCTCGGTGCAGCCCTGGACCGGGAACTGAGCGTCCCCGGCCGGAGCGGCCCTCATCCGCGCGTGCGGGCCCGGATCATGAACGTGTCGTAGGTGTATTCGGCAACCTGGAACCAGAGATACTCCTCGTTGCGGAAGGCCCGGTACGAGTCGTAGATCTTCTTGAAGCCCGGGTTCGTCTGCGAGATCTCGTCGTAGAGTTCGTTGGCGGCCTTGTGACAGGCCTCCAGGATCTCGCCGCCATAGGGCCGGAGTTTCGCCCCGGCACCGACGAGCCGGCGCAGCGCGGCCGGGTTCCGGGCATCGTACTTCGCCTGCATGTCCAGGTTGGCGTGAGAGGCCGCCGCGACGATTGCCGCCTGGTAGGCTTTCGGAAGCTCCTGCCACTTCGTGCGCCGGATGAAGAACTGGAAGTTGGCGCTGCCTTCCCACCAGCCGGGGTAGTAGTAGAACGGCGCGACCTTGTTGAAGCCGAGCTTCTCGTCGTCGTAGGGGCCGATCCATTCGGCGGCGTCGATGGTCCCCCGCTCCAGCGCAGGATAGATGTCGCCGCCCGCGATCTGCTGCGGAATGACCCCGAGCTTCTGCAGGACCTGCCCTGCGATGCCCGCGATCCTCATCTTCAGGCCCTTGAGGTCGCCGGGATTCCTGACCTCCTTCCGGAACCAGCCGCCCATCTGGCAGCCGGAATTCCCGCCGGGCAGCGAATACAGGTCGTGGCCGGCGTAGAACTCGTTCAGCAGGTCGTTGCCGCCGCCGTGATAGAGCCAGGCATTCATCTGGCGGGCGTTCAGGCCGAAGGGCAGGGTCGTGCCGATCGCGAAGGTCGGATCCTTGCCGACGTAGTAGTACGAGGCGGTATGCGCCATCTCGACCGTTCCGTTCGAGACGGCATCGGCGGCCTGGAAGGTTCCGACGATCTCACCGGCCGCGAAGACCTGGACCTGGAACTTCCCCTCGGTGAGCTCGCCGACCAGCTTCGAGAACACCTCGGCCGCGCCATAGATGGTGTCGAGCGATTTCGGGAAGCCGGAGGTCAGCCTCCAGCGGATTTCAGGCGCGGATTGGGCGATCGCCGGAGCGGCCACGATCGTTGCGGCGGCGGCGCCGGCGGCGCCGCCGAGAATGTCTCGACGCTTCATGGGTTTCCTTCTGCAGGGCTGAAACAGTTGTCCGTGGCCGTCGGGCCGGCTCGCTCAGTGGCCGCCAAAGGATGGCGGGCGGCGCTCGAGAAACGCCCCGATGCCTTCCCGGATGTCCCGCGTCGGCACCATGCGTCCGAACTGGGTCGCCTCGACGGCGAGCCCCTCGTCGATGGGCAGGTTGATCCCCCGCGTGACGGCCGCCAGGCAGGCCGCCACCGCGAGGCGCGAATGCGCCATCACCTTGCCGGCGAGCTCGCGGGCCGCCGGCAGGAGCTCCTCGTCCGGCACGACGTCGTTGACCAGCCCGATCCCGGCGGCCTCACGGGCCGTGATGGGCTCGGCGGTCAGCAGCATCTTCAGGGCGCGCTTGCGGCCCACGAGCCGCGGCAGCCGCTGCGTTCCGCCGAACGGGGGAGGGAAGCCGAGCCTGATCTCGGGCTTGGCGAAGCTGGCGCTCTCGGCCGCGATCGCCAGGGGCACGGCCTCGGTCATCTCGCAGCCACCCCCGAAGGCGAGCCCGTTCACGGCCGCGATGATCGGCTTCGGGAAGGTTTCGAGCCGGCTGGTCAGGCGCTGGCCGCGCCGGACGAAATCCCGCAGCGCGGTCTCGACGCCCGCGTTGACGCTCGACGAGAAGCACTTGATGTCCGCCCCGGCGCAAAAGGCCTTGGGCCCGGCCCCGGTCAGGATCACGGAGCCTATCGCGTCGTCCGTCTCGATGTCGTCGAGGGCCGAGGCGAGTGCGTCGATCAGCGGATAATCCAGCGCGTTCAGCTTGTCCGGCCGGTTGAGGACGAGCGTCGCGATACCGCCCTCGTCGGTTCGCAACAGGATCTGGTCGGACATGTGATCTCCCTGGCTGGTCCAGAGGGAGGATCACGTCGCGACCTGCGGGTTTCAAACGAGATGGACTCGTGCGGGGGTGAGCTCCGTTCACCTGGCCGAAGGGAGCCAGGCGCTAAGGTCGGAAATCGCCGCGGTGCGTCGACGAAGCGGGCCAGTCGGCGCAGACCGGGATGCTGAACCTCCTGCGGTACTGAGCGGGTCCGATCCCGAGACGATCGTTGAAGACGACCCGCATGTGGTCGGCCGTCACGAACCCGGTGTCGTAGGCGACGGCCTTGAGCGAGCGGTCGCTGCCTTCGAGCAGTTTGCGGGCCGCGTCGAGGCGGGCATTCTCGACGAACCTGTGTGGCGTGACGCCGGTCTCCTGAACGAAGTGCCGCGCGAGGCTCCGGCTGCTCATTCCGGCAACATCTGCGAGCGACTTCAGGCTGTGTCGCCGGCCGACATTCGCCATGACGTGGTCCTGCACGCGGCGGATCGGCGATGTCGGGTCGGCCGGGGCCATGAGATAGGGACTGAACTGGGACTGGCCGCCCTGGCGCTGAGCGAGGACGACCAGATGTTTCGCGACCGCGACCGAGACATCCGGGCCGTAGCGGCGGTTCACCAAAGCCAAGGCCAGATCGATCCCCGCCGTGATCCCGGCCGACGTGATCAGCTTCCCGTCCTGGATGAAGATCGCATCGGGCTCGACGCGCGCGGCCGGGAAGCGTTCGGCCAGCTCCCGAGCGATCCGCCAATGCGTGGTGACGCGGCGGCCGTCAAGCAGCCCGGCATGCCCCAGCGGGAACGCACCGGTGCAGACCGAGCCGTAGATCGACGCCCTGCGCGAGGCGCAGCGCAGGTATTCGATCAGCCGGTCGTCGGGCCTTCCCCGCGGAAGGCTCGGCCCACCGGCGACGAGAAGGATGTCGAACGCGTCCTCCGCCTCGGCGAAGGTGGCGTCGGCCAGCACCCGCATGTTGTTGGACGCCCTGACGGGATCGCGGCTCGCCCCTACCAGGACCACCTCGTAGCGCTCATCCGAGGGCGTGAACTTGTTGGCCTCGCCGAAGGCGTCCAGCGGGCCGGCGACATCGAGCGCCTGCACGCCTTCGTGGATGATGATCCCGACTTTCTGCACGGTCATGGCACCACCAGACATTCTGGCGCGAAGCGGCGCGTGGTTGTCCTGATCCGCTGGGCGGCTCCCGTTGTGGGAGTGGGACTGAACCATAAGATTGTGGCGCAGGCAGAGCCCGCCCTCGGAGGCTGCGACGCAGTCCCGGTGCAACGCGTGGCGGGCCGGACCAATCGGAGCAGCACTGGAACGGTACGATGCTCGACATGATCTCCGGGGTGAAGATCCCCGACAGCAAGATGGCGCGCGAGGCAACGGAGTTCGTGCGGCAGCTCGAAGACGAGATGTTATACAACCATTCTGTTCGCGTGTATTTCTTCGGCGCCCTGAACGGCATGAGGCGCAATCTTCCGTTCGACGCAGAGCTGCTCTACGTCGCGGCGCTCTTTCACGACCTCGGGTTGGTCGACAGCCATCACAGTCCGACGAAGCGGTTCGAGGTCGACGGGGCCGACGCTGCCCGGGACTTCCTCAAGAGCCACGGTATCGCCGACCCGCAGGCCGATCTGGTGTGGGAGGCGATCGCGCTGCACACGACGCCTGGCATTCCCCAGTACATGAAGCCGGAAATCGCACTGACGAACGCGGGCGTTCTGATGGATGTAATTGGTATCGGCTTTGACGATTTCACGCCCGGGCAACGAGACGAGGTCGTCGCAGCCTTCCCGCGCCACGATTTCAAGGGCGCGTTCATCCGGGCCCAGACGTGCTCGGCCCTGAAGAAGCCGGAAACGACGTTCGGCACGGTCAATTTCGACTACATCGAATACCGCGATCCGACCTTTCGGAGGCCGAACGCCTGCACCCGCATCCTCAACGCGCCTTGGGCCGAGTGACCGGCTGCTGCCGTGCGGGCTGCGCGCGGAAGAGCCTGCAAGGTCGAAAGCGCCGGGAGGTCTCCATGATTTCTTGGTCGAAGGTGGGGACGACCGCATTGTTCGGCGCCCTGTTCGCACTCGGGCCTGTCGCGGTGGGTCCCGGGCAAGCGGCGGAGAGCGTAAGGACGGTCTTCGAGCGCACGCTCCCGAACGCGCCCGGCAAGCGGCTCGTGGCCGTTGTCGTCACGTACCCGCCCGGGAGCGCCTCACCAGCACTTCGGCACGCGCCTTCGGCCTTCATCTACGCACACGTCTTGAGCGGCGCGATCCGGAGCCGCGTGAACGATGGGCCCGAGCGCGTGTACCGGGCGGGGGAGGGCTTCTTCGAGGAGCCTGGCTCGCGCCACCAGGTGAGCGCCAATGCAAGCGGGAGCGAGGCGGCAAGCCTCTTGGCCGTCTTTGTCCTCGACGAGCACGACGACGTGCTGACGCTGCCCGATCCGCAGCCGTAGCGATCGGCGGGACGCATGTTGGCAGGTGACGGAGATCACGCGATGACATCAGGCCCGAACGCCGCGAGCAAGAGCATGAAGGCATGGCGGGTCCATGCCTTCGGGGGCCCCGACGCCATGTCCCTCGAGGCGGTAGAGCGTCCGGAGCCTGGGCCCGGAGAGGTTCTTGTCCAGGTCCACGCCGCCGGGGTGGGACCTTGGGACGCCTGGATCCGCGCCGGCCGAAGCGCGTTGCCGCAGCCCTTGCCTCTCACGCTCGGCTCGGATCTGGCGGGCGTGGTTGCCGGAATCGGGCCTGAGGTTCGGGGGCTCGACCTCGGGACGGCCGTGTTCGGCGTCACGAATCCGCGCTTCGTCGGAGCCTATGCGGAGTACGCCCTGGCCGAGGCTGCGATGATCGCCAGGATGCCCGCCCGATTGAGCTTCCAGGAAGCCGCCTCGGTGCCGGTGGTCTCGGTCACGGCGTGGCAGGCGTTGTTCGAAGAGGCGCGGCTCAAGGCGGGGCAGACAGTCCTGATCCATGGGGCGGGCGGGAACGTCGGCGGCTACGCTCTCCAGCTCGGCCGCCGGGCCGGACTGCGCGTCATCGCGACTGCGAGTTCGCAGGATGCTGCCCTCGTCAAGGAACTCGGGGCCGAAAAGGTGATCGATTATCGGCGCCAGCGGTTCGAGGACGAGATCGACAATATCGATGCCGTCATCGATCTGGTCGGCGGCGAGACCCAGGCGCGGTCCTTCGCCGTGCTGCGCCCCGGAGGCGCCCTCATCTCCACCGTATCCGAGCCTGACCAGCGGCAGGCCGGCGAACGGGGGATCTCGGCGGCATTCTTTCTCGTCGCGGTCACATCGGAGCGGCTGACCAGGATCGCCGAGCTCCTCGACGGTGGCGAACTGAAGACGCGGGTCGGAGCCGTTCTTCCGTTCTCGCAGGCTCGGGAGGCGCACAAGATGATGGAAGACGCCGGACGCGCTCCCAAAGGTAAAATCGTCCTTCAGATCACCGGCCGGTGAGCCCCCGTGCATCGGAAGAGATACGGCATTCTTGCCAGTTCAGGTCGGCGGCCAGATAGACCACATCCGACTGATGGGTCTGCGGTAATTCGGTGGCGCTGATTGTTGCGGCGGCGATATTCCTTGTCGATACGCTAAGCTCGCTCGAATTCGCCGTAGCTGTCCTGTACATCTTCGTCGTGATGCTGGCCGCAGACGGCGGCGGGCGGAGCGTACTCGGCGCGGGCGCCATTTGCGTTTTCCTGACGACCGTGAGCTTCGCCATCACGCATGGCCGACAGGCTGCGGGCGTGGAAGAGCTTCGCGCCCTCGTGAGCTTGTCGGCGATCGGCATCACGACCCTTCTTGCCCTTAGGATGGTCAGGGCTGCGGAGCGCCTCGCCGCAAGCGAAAGAAAGCGGGCCAATCTCAGCCGGTTCTTCTCCCCCTCGATGGTCGACCAGCTCGCCGACGCCGAGGTCCCGGCGAGCTTCGCGCGGGAGCAACCGGCTGCTGTCATGTTCGTGGACATCGTGGGCTTCACGAACCTCGCCTCGCGCATGCCAGCAGGAGAGGCGGTGGCGGTCCTGCGCGAGGTGTTGGCCATCATGGCTGACGCGGTGTTCCGCAACCACGGGACGATCGACAAGTTCTTGGGTGACGGCCTGCTGGCGGTCTTCGGCGTACCGGTGCCTGGACCTCGCGACGCCACGAATGCCGTCCTGTGTGCGGGCGACATCTCACGCAGGATCGCTGCCTGGAACAAGGAGAACCGACGGGGTGACCAGCCCGAGATCCGGATGGCGATGGGCATCCATTTCGGTGAGGTCGTGTTCGGGAATGTCGGAACGGAGGACCGGCTGGAGCTGACCGTGCTCGGCGAAACCGTGAACTTGGCGAGCCGCATCGAGAGCTATTGCCGGCGGCTGGATGCCGAGATCCTGGTCAGCGGTTCCGTGGTCGCGCGGCTTCTCGAGGAAGGCAGCGATCACCTCGCCGCGGAGTTCGCGGATGAGGGGACGCACGCGCTCCGGGGGATGAACCATCCCGTCCGGCTCTATCGCGGCAGCTCGGTTCGGGCAGGAGAGCCGGTCTCCGCCGCCGTCGGCCGAAGGTGCGACCCCACGGAGGGTGGGCGCGCATAGGGATCGACCCGACGCGCCCGCCGGCTGATCACCCCGGGGCAACACGGCCCCAACCTGGCCCGGGGAGGGCTGTGTCGCCCGACTTCCGAATGGCGACAGCGGGAAGTCCCCGCCTTTGCATTCGCCAAAAGTCGAAATCGGCGGCCCTCTTGAAGGACGTACTCACGTTCCTAAATCGCTCGCCGTCGAGGCGCTTCAGGGCTCGACAGGGGTGCGCTGCCCGCGGGGGCGCACCTCGCATCCATGTTGCTCTTCAGGAGGATGTGGTCATGAGAACTTTCGACGTTTCCCCCCTTTATCGCCATTCGGTCGGCTTCGACCGGCTCTTCGACATGCTGAACGAGGGCGCCCGCTCCGACTGGCCGCCCTACAACATCGAGAAGAAGGGCGAGAACGAGTACGCCATCACGATGGCGGTCGCCGGGTTCGGGCCGGATGACATCGAGCTTACCCAGCAGGGCACGCAGCTTGTGGTCGCGGGCCTGCGCAAGGACGAAGCCGGCCGGCAGTTCCTGCACCAGGGCATCGCCTCGCGCGCCTTCAAGCAGACTTTCAGCCTCGCGGAGCACGTCCGCGTCGAGGCTGCCACCCTGGAGAACGGCCTCCTGACCGTGGAACTCGTGCGTGAGATCCCCGAGCGGCTGAAGCCGCGCCGGATCGAGATCGGCGCCGCGAGCAGGCATGGCGTCGCGCAGGACAACGCTCCGGCGCAGATCGAGGCCGAGCCCGGGCGGCAGGCCGCGTAACGCAGCTTTCCCTTCAGCATTGCGGTCCGGTCGCCCGGCTCCGGGCGGGCTGGACCGCTCATGTCCGGAGGACCCAGATGTGAGCAGCACAGCCGACAGCACGACCACCACCATCACCATCCCAGAAGGCTCGCGGACCCGTCTCGGCAGTCCGGAGGATGTCGTTCGCAGCCCGGATCTGACGCTCGCCGAGAAACGCGAGGTGCTCGCCCGCTGGGCATCGGACGCGCATGCGGTCGAGAATGCGCCGGCGCTCCGCCAACTGGACGACGGCGCCATCGTGGGCGTGGACGAGATCCTGGCCGCGCTCAGGGCGCTGGATGGCGAGGACGAAAGCGCCGCGGCGCGAATGCGGCAGGCCCGGCGGGCCTTCGATCGCAAGCGGGGCAGCCTCCTCTCCCGCCTGCGGGTCAGGCGGCGGCGGCAGGATCGCGACGACGACCCACCGCCTCGTCCCGCCGCGGCGGCGTTTCCCGCCGAGTTTCGCGTGGCCGACGCGCTCGCCGCCTAGGACCGGGTCCTGCAACGATGATAGCGACGCAATTCCGGTCCCGGGCGGCGCTGGCCCTCGCGGGATGGGCGTTGATGACCCTCGGCATGGCCGTCGGGCTCGCCAGACGCCCGAGATGAAGGTCGCGCGGCGACCGTTGGAAGCCATGCCTGCGGGGACGCTGCCGCAGCGTCACCGCAGGCAGAACGGCATGTTCGCCTGAATTGCCTTCGGCAGGACGGACCGTTCGAGTGTCCCAAGCCCGATCGAGGGCTTGGCCTCCTACGCCATTTCCATCGCACGCTCGAACTGCGTGAGATGCAGAGCCTCGACCAGCGACCTGTGCGCATCGTCGTCGTGCATGGCGCGCTGAAAGAGTTCCTTTTGGCGGAGCAGTTGTTCTTCGAGATCGGCCGGGCGGTCTCCGCTCACGCCGGGAAAGGCAAGATCCGGCACGGCTGAGACGCGCCAGGCCGGCTCGATCACGTCATTGGCTCGTCCGAGGAATTCCGTGACGACTTCGCCGAGAGAGGCACCCGTCGCGGCGTGGGTCGCCAGGAGGCGGTGCAGCAGCTTGCCCTCGATGGCCGCAATGCTCATCCCCTGACCATAGACCGGGTTGAAGCGACAGATCGCGTCCCCGATCGGGATGAGACCGCCGGGAAGGCGACCCGAAACGCCGAAATGGCGCCAGACGCTCTCTCCGAACCTGAATTGTGCGATTTCGCCGACCGAGTCCGCTCTCCGCAGGGCCGAGGCGATCGTCCGGGTCGGGAGCAACTCGGAAGCGGCCAGGAAGTCGGGCAGGGTCCCGGGCGGCAACTCGTCGCCATGTCCGGCCAGGATCACCTGCCAGCGCCCCTGCCCGATCTGCATCATGAGGCCGCCGCGACTGCTTTCCGGCACCTTCGGGTAGGTTATGAGGGCAATGAAATCGAGGTTGGCCTCGGGCGGAAAGGTGAAGATCCCCGTCGCATAGCCGAGATCGATCCCAATCCTCGTCTCGCGCGGCGGCTCGAGGCCATTCTGCGCGATGCAGGCCATCGTCACGCCCCCTCTTCCCGAGGCATCGATGACGAGATCGGCCTCGATCATGTCGAGATTGGCGCGCTCATCCTCGAAGCGGACGCCGACCACGTTCTCGCCCTTCGCCGTCGTCACGACCTCCACGACCCGGGCCCCGCGGCGGAACGTGATGTTCTCCTGAGCCGCGACCCTTCGGGCGATGACCTGCTCGAGGATCGGCCGGGTTGTCGCGACACTCACGATACCGAGTTCCCGCCTCGGCAGGACGCAAACATCCGGGATCTCGGATCGCATGTCGCGGCCCGGGGCCAGAGGCAGCGCCCCGGCGCGGTGGAGGTCAGCCTCGATGCCCGGCAGGAGGTACGCGAAAGCGGCCAGCCCCCCGCCCAGGAGGGCGTGCGGCTGTCGTCCTTGCGGGACGCCGGGCCGCGGCTCTCCGGTGGCCGGGGCCTTGTCCCGCTCCAGAACCACTACGTGCTCGACGAAGTCTGCAACGGCCCGCGCCGCCGCAAGGCCAGCGATTCCCGCCCCGACAACCACCGCCTGCCGACCGATCAGACGCTTCATCAACCTGCTCCTCGTTGAGTGAGGAGCGGTCGCTAGGCCGGCCGTGCAGCCAGAGTGTTTCGCCTCCGGGCTCGTTTCCATCATCTGAAAGAATTGGCCCGCATGGGAGCGGATCCGCTCCCACGGGGCTTGCGATCCCGGGCGGCGCTGGCCCTTTCCGGATCTCCGGGACGAAGGGAGCGGGGCACGCTCCGGCAGCGTCGCCGCGGGCAGAACCGCTCGCTTGAAACTTCCCGCCCGGCAGGGCACCTACCTGCCGCCAGGGATTGTTCGAAAGGCATTGAAAACGGTGTCGACAGACCAGGTTACAGCCCCCGAGAACCGCAGCTTCGAGGCAGATGTCTCGAGGCTCCTGCACATGATGGTCCACTCCGTCTATTCGGACCGCGACGTCTTCCTCCGGGAGCTCATTTCGAACGCCGCCGACGCCTGCGAGAAGCTCCGGTTCGAAGCGATTGCGAATCCCGGGCTGCTCGGCGCGGACAGCAAGCTCCGGATCACGCTGAAGGCCGATGCCGATTCCCGCCGGCTCGTCGTCGAGGACAACGGCATCGGCATGACCCGCGACGAGATGGTGGAAGCGCTCGGCACGATCGCGCGGTCCGGCACCAAGGCCTTCATCGACAGGATGGGATCGGCGCAGGGCGCCGAGGGCGCACAGCTCATCGGCCAGTTCGGGGTCGGCTTCTACTCGGCCTTCATGGTCGCCGAGCGGGTCGACGTCGCCTCCCGGCGGGCCGGCCAGGACGAGGCGGCCTTCTGGTCCTCAGACGGCCAGGGCTCGTACACGGTACGGGCAGCGGAAGCCGGCGAGGCGCCCGAGCGCGGCACGCGCGTCACCCTCCACCTGATGGAGGACGCGAAATCCTATGCCGAGCGCTTCAACCTCGAGCGGATCGTGAAGGCGCAGTCGGGCCATGTCCCGGTACCGATCGCGTTCGCCGAGAAGCCCGATGCCGAGCCGCAGGAGATCGCCGACGGCTCGGCGCTCTGGGCCAAGCCGCGCGCGCAGATCACCTCGGAGGAATATACGGACTTCTACCGCAGCCTCGCGGGCCAGTTCGACGAGCCCGCCCTGACGGTCCATTTCCGCGCGGAAGGCCGGCACGAATACACGGCGCTCGCCTTCGTGCCTGGCACGAAGCCGTTCGACCTCCTCGACCCCGAGCGGTCGGGGCGCATGAAGCTGTATGTGCGGCGCGTCTTCATCACCGACGAAGCGGAGATCCTCCCCAGGTATCTCCGCTTCGTCCGTGGCCTCGTCGACTCGTCCGATCTCCCCCTCAACCTGTCGCGGGAGATGATCCAGGAGAGCCCGATCCTGGCGGCGATCAAGAAGGGCGTGACCAACCGCGTGCTCGGCGAGCTGGAGAAGCTGGCGAAGGACGATGCCGAGGCCTACGCGAAGGTGTGGGACAATTTCGGGCCCGTCCTGAAGGAAGGCCTCTACGAGGATTTCGAGAGGCGCGGGCAGCTTCTCGGGCTCGCGCGCTTCAAGACGACCTCGTCCGGCGAGGGCTGGCGCTCCCTGAAGGACTACGCGGCCTCCATGCGGGAGAACCAGACCGCGATCTATTACGCGGCCGGATCGGACCTCGCGCGCCTCGAGAGCTCGCCGCAACTGGAGGGCTTCCGTGCGCGGGGGGTCGAGGTGCTCCTCCTGCCGGACCCGGTGGACAGTTTCTGGGTCACGGCCGGCATCGACTACGAGGGGAAGCCCTTCAAGTCGGTCACGCAGGGTGGGGCGGACCTCTCGCTCATTCCGAAGCTCGACACCAGCGCCGATGCCGGCGCTGCCCCGAGCGAGGCCGTCGCCGGCTTCATCGCTTCGCTCAAGACCGTGCTGGCCGATCAGGTGGCCGATGTCAGGGCCTCCGAGAGGCTGACCGAAAGCCCCGTCTGCCTCGTGGCGCCCGAGAGCGGGCTCGATCGCCAGCTCGAGCGCATCCTGGCGCAATCCGGGCGGGGCGGCCTGGGCGCGAAGCCCGTCCTGGAGGTCAATCCCAACCACGACCTGATCACCGCCCTCGCGGCGATCGGCGAGGAGGACCGCGCGCTGAGCGAGGATGCCGCTCACCTGCTCTATGACGAGGCCAGGGTCCTGGACGGGGAATTGCCGGCCGACCCGAAGGCGTTCTCCCAGCGCCTCGGACGCGTGATGCGACGCTCCCTGGGCTGAGCAACCCAGCGTCCCGCGTCGGGTTGGGCTCTGCCCGCCGCGTGGTGATCGGACCGACCACCACGCCATGGGCCGGGTCGGCCTAGTCGGTCGCCACACCCTGCTGCCGGTCTGTGAGGCCCGGCAGGATCGACTTGAAGTTGTCTTCGAGGTTGCGGCGGCTCGCGGGGTCGACCGCGGCGGCCGGGATGGAGGCGGCGGCGGTGGCGGCCGCGCCAATGGAACGGGCGGCCCCGCCCACGACAAGGCCGATACCCTCGCCGAGGCTCTGCTCGTGACCGACGGCCTGGCCCGTGGCGAGGCGGGCCCCGATCGACCGCACGACATCCGGCGACTCGGCGAAGGTCGCGTGGTGCAGCGGATCGCCGGAGTTGATCCGGGTGAGGTCGACGGCCGTGATGTTCGCGCGCGCGAGCGCCGTCCGGTACGGCTCCGCCTCGGGATCGATCGCCCCGAGCTGGACAGCGCTTCCCCAGAACAGCCGTGAGAAGGCGAGCGCCCGGTCGTCCTGCGAGACGAAGAGCGTGATCTTGGGCCGCCGCGGGCCGAGGTCCAGGACCTGGGTGCGGGCGACATCGATGTCCACGTCGGGCGCCGCGAGCATCACGTTCCGGATCTTCTCCGGCACCCGTCCCTTCCGGATCGCCTGCTGCCGGAGCGCCTCGAGCGTCACCCAGTTCCCCATGGAATGGGCAAGCACGTTGATCTCGCCCACGCTCGGCTCCGCGGCAAGGCCGTTGAGCAGCCGTTCCAGCGCTCCTCGCGAGTAGGTCGCGCTCTCCCGATCGTACGGATAGGCGAGCAGCCGTCCGCGCGACGGCCAGGTGAACAGGATGGCGACGCCGGGGGCGGCGCTGTCATGCTTGATCTGGGCGAAGCGGAAGACGGCGTCGTCGAACTGGTTGTTGTAGCCGTGCACGAAGACGAGGACCCGGCGCTGGCCGGACTTGCGGATCATCTCCCGCACGCTGTCCCTCAGCCCCGCCTCCTCGAGCGGCTCCGAGCGGAGCGTCACGAAATGGCGGGCGGGATCGCCGGGGCTCGTATCCGGCCATTCCACCTCGCCGACCCGGTGGGTGGGCGGCACGGAGACGTCGATCCGCTGGAACGAGACGCGCGTGGAGCGTTCTCCCCCGAAGAGCACGCCCGGATCGGGCAGAGGATTGCGGGTGGTCGCGACGAGCATGGGCACGCGCTGAGCCCCGATCGCCTCCGCCTGGACCGGCAGCATCGCATCGGGAGCCCGCGTGCCGCAGGCTGAAAGCGCCAGCGCAACGGCGGCAACGACAACGGCCGGCTTCAACTCGCCCCTCTCCCCATCGAGAGGCACGATAGCGGCCGGCGGGCTTCATGTCGCGAGCAAGATGAGCGCCGGGCGGCCGGCGCGGCCTTGCGCCTCAGGGCGGGGCGGCGGAGCCCTCGTCCTCCTGGGGGTCCGGCGGGGGCGGCGCGAGCGCTCGCGTCAGCTGGGGCGCGTTGAGGGTCTCGATCGGCCTGAAGGTCGCTCCATTGGGCTGCCCCGGGACGCGGACGCAGCCGACGCAGATGAAGCGGAAGCGGTCGCGCCGGGCCAGCTTCTGGTCGAGCGTCTCCTCGCCCTGCGCAGCCGACGGCCCTACCGTGAACCGCAGCGGTTGCTCCTCCTCGGCGCGTGCGAAGCCAGTCTCGAGGCTGGCAAGCAGAGCCAGGGCTGCCGTCGATGATCTGATCCGCCCACGCAGAATCACGTTCCTCCGCGGGCGAGACCTTACGCGCGAGGGTTGAATCGGCCAAACGCGTCAGGTCGGCTTCGCGGGTCCCGTCTCGACAGGGCGTGCCGGGTCCGCCGTCCATTCGGACATCGACCCGTCGTAAAGCTTCACGTCCGGCCGGCCGAGGACTTCCGACAACACGAACCAATCCGTCGCGGCGGCCTGGCCGGTATTGCAGAACGAAATGACGGGCCCCTCGCCGGCCGGCGCGAACAGGGTCTCCAGCTCGGGGCGACGCCTGAGGCCATGGCGCTCCGCATCGAAAGCCTGCGCGCCCTCGACATTGACCGAGCCGGGCAGCCGCCCGGCACGCGCCGCCTGCGGGGATTTCTCCTCGCCTGCAAAGGATTTGGGCCCGCGGGAATCGACCAGGGTTGCGCCGCCATCCGCCACCACCCGCTCGACCTCGTCCAGCGTCGCGCGGACGTCGGGGGCGAGCCGGACCGGATACTCGGTCCGGGCCGGCGGCTCGGTGGGTTCCGTCGCAACCGGGAGGCCGGCCGCGACCCAGGCTTCCCAGCCGCCGTCGAGCATGGACAGACGGCGGTGCCCGGCCGCCCGGAAGGTCCAGAATATCCGGGCCGCGACGCTGAAATCGCCCGAGGACATCCCGGCCGGAACCACGACCACCCAGCTCTCGGGCGTGATGCCGAGCCCGCCGAACAGCGCGGCAAGCCGGTCGGGATCGGGCAGGAGCCCGGCCGCCGCACCCTTCTGCTGGCGCCAGCCATCGGCAACGTAGTCGGAATGGATCGCGCCCGGGATATGGCCGGCATCATAGGCGGCGCGACCGCCGCCATAGCCGGCGGAGCGGATGTCGAGCACGACAAGGCCTGGCTGCCCCAGCCGCTTCGCGAGTTCCGCGGGGGAGATCAGGGCCGGTGCGGTTTCGGTGCTCATGGGCGTCCCTCGATGTCCGGCAAGCCATGACTCACCGGCCCCGATGCTGCAACGTCGCCCCGGGCGACCGGCCTCAATAGCGGTGCTTCATGCCCTGCCAGTCCTCGACCAGCGTTTGGCCATCGTCGTCGGCGAGATAGCTCGGACCGATCGGCGACTTGCCGTGGCCGCCCGGGATGTCCAGCACATAGGTCGGCTGGGCGAGGCCGGAGACGCGGCCGCGCAGCGCGCGCATCAGCGCCTGGCCCTCGGCGACGCTCGTCCGCAGATGCGACGTGCCGGGCGCGAGATCTCCGTGGTGGAGGTAGTAGGGCTTGATCCGGGTCTCGACGAGCGCCCGCAGCAGGGCCTCGAGCGTGGCCGGATCGTCGTTCACGCCGCGAAGAAGTACCGATTGCGAGAGCACCGGAACGCCCGCATCGACGATGCGTGCGCAGGCGGCGCGGGCGGCCGCCGTCAGCTCCCGGGCATGGTTGGCGTGCAGCACGAGCCAGGTCGCCTTGCCGGGCACCCTGAGAGCCTCGACCAGTTCCGGCGTGATCTTCTCGGGATCGGCGACGGGCAGCCGCGTGTGGATGCGGATCACCCGGACGTGCTCGATCGCGGCGAGCGCGGCGGTGATCTCCCGCAGGCGGCGCGGCGACATCACGAGCGGGTCGCCCCCGGAGAGGATCACTTCCCAGATCCCCGGCCGGGCGCGGATGTAGTCGAGGGCGGCCTGCAGCGCCGTGGGCGACAGAGCCTCGGCCTTCCCGGGACCGACCATCTCGCGCCGGAAGCAGAACCGGCAATAGACGGCGCAGACGTGGACCGGCTTCAGCAGGACCCTGTCCGGGTAGCGGTGCACGATGCCTTCGACCGGCGAATGCGCCTCGTCGCCGATCGGGTCGGCCAGCTCCTCGGGCCGGATGTCCAGCTCCTCCGCGGAGGGGACGAATTGCCGCGCGATCGGATCGGCGGGGTCGGCGACGTCGATCAGCTCGGCGAGCGCCGGCGTTATCGCGACGGCATAGCGGGCCGCGACGGCGTCGAGCTCGGCGAGGTCTCCCGGAGAGGCCAGGCCCGCCGACGCGAGGTCATCGTAGGTGCGCAGTGGCTTGGTCACGGGCAAGGCATCATCATTCCGCTCACCCCCGGCGGAAGCCGGGGTCCAGGCGTCTTCGCCGTCGAGCCGTTTCATCGATCCGGCTTTCGCCGGGATGGCCGGGTGCGAGTCAAGCAACCGGTGTCCAGATCACGTCGTCGATCCGCTCCGCTCCGCTGGCCAGCATGACGAGGCGGTCGAGCCCGAGCGCCACCCCCGATGCCCGCGGCATGGCCTCCAGGGCAGCGAGGAAGTCCTCGTCCAGGGGATAGCGCTCGCCGTAGACGCGCGCCTTCTCGTCCATCTCGGATACGAAGCGCCGCCGCTGCTCGGCCGCGTCGGTCAGCTCTCCGAAGCCGTTCGCAAGCTCCACCCCGCAGGCATAGAGCTCGAACCGCTCCGCGACACGGGAATCGTCCTCCGAGCGGCGGGCGAGCGCCGCCTCCGCCACCGGGTAGCGGTCGAGCAGGGTCGGCCTGCCCTCGCCGAGCCGGGGCTCGATCCTCTCGACCAGGACGCGGCTGAACATGTCCGACCAGGTATCGTCCGCTGCGGTCCGGATCCCCGAGGCGCGGCACGCGGCAGCGAGCGCATCCCGGTCCGTGTCGTCGGCCCCGACCGTGGACAGGAGGTCGATCCCGGCATGCTCGCGAAAGGCATCGGCGACGCTCACCCGCTCGGGCCAGGCCGTCAGGTCGCAGGTTCGGCCGCGAAAGCTCGCGACCGGCCGGCCCGTCGTCTCGGCCGCGAGCCGCACGAGTTCGGCGGTATCCTGCATGACGAGGTCGTATTCCTCCTCCACGCGGTACCATTCCAGCATCGTGAATTCCGGATGGTGCAGCGCGCCCCGCTCGCGGTTCCGGAAGACGTGGCCGAGCGAGAAGATCCTCTCCTCGCCGGCAGCCAGCAGCTTCTTGGCCGCGAATTCCGGGGAGGTATGCAGGTAGAGCGGGCGCCCCTCGCCGGCCGTCGTCAGGGCTTCGGTCGCAAAGGCGTGCAGATGCGCCTCGTTTCCCGGCGAAGCCTGCAGGGCGGCCGTATCCACCTCGACGAACTCGCGCGCCGCGAACCAGCGCCGGGTCGCCGCGACGATCCGGTTTCTCTGCAGGAGGAAGGGCCGCCGGCGGGCATGCTCGTCCCGCGACCACCAGGGCGGACGGCCGCTCACCTGCAGGCCGCCCGGGAAGCGCCGGTCACTGGCGAAGAAAGGGAAGATCGGCTAACCGGGCCCCAAGTCAATTCCCGCGGGCCCGCCCGGCCGCGTCGCTTACACAGCAAGGATCATTCTCGTGAAGGTCATCGCCTCCTCCCTCCGGAAAGGCAATGTCGTCGAGGTCGACGGCAAGCTCTACGTCATCGTGACGGCGGAGAACATCCACCCCGGCAAGGGCACGCCCGTCACCCAGCTCGACATGCGTCGCATTTCGGACGGCGTGAAGGTGTCGGAACGCTACCGTACCACGGAGCAGGTGGAGCGCGCCTTCGTGGAGGATCGCGAGCACACCTACCTCTACAACGACGCCGAAGGCTTCCACTTCATGAACCCGGAGACCTACGACCAGGTCGCGGTTCCGAAGGACATCATCGGCGATCAGGCGCCTTACCTCCAGGAGGGCATGGCCGTGATGCTCTCGACCCATAACGGCGTGCCGATCGCGATCGAGCTGCCGCAGCGCGTGACCCTCGAGATCGTCGAGACGGAGCCGACCGTGAAAGGGCAGACGGCCTCCTCGTCCTACAAGCCGGCCGTGCTGTCGAACGGCGTCCGCACGATGGTGCCGCCGCATGTCGCCACCGGCACCCGCGTCGTCATCATGACGACGGACGGCTCCTACGTGGAACGCGCCAAGGACTGAGCGCAAAAGGGGCGCGTCTGCGTGAGGCTCATCAACCCGCTCGTCGCGGCCGTCGCCCCGCCGCCGATCCCGGAGGCCCGGGCATGGGCCTCGCGGTATGACGGCCGGCACGGGCCGCTCATCGACCTGACGCAGGCAGTCCCGGGCTACGCCCCGCATCCGGACCTGGTGCGGAAGCTGGCCGAGGCGGCCGCGCGCCCGGAGAGCTTCGGCTACGGCGACATCACGGGCGACCTCGCGCTGCGCGAGGCCTATGCGGCCGACATCAACGCTCTCTATGCCGGTGATGTCGGCACCGCCGAGGCCGCGATCACGACCGGTGCCAATATGGGCTCCTTCGCGGCGACCATGCTGCTGGCCAAGGCCGGCGAGGCCGTGATGCTGCCGGTGCCCTGGTACTTCAACCACCAGATGAACGCCGCGATGCTCGGCGTGGAGGTCGTGCCGCTCCCCTGCAGCGCGGAGAGCGGCTTCGTGCCGGATCCCGACCAGGCCGAGCGCCTTCTCACGGACAGGGTCAAGGCGATCCTGCTCGTCACGCCGAACAACCCGACCGGTGCCGTCTACCCGCCCGGCACGATCGCCCGCTTCGCGGATCTGTGCCGCCGGCGCGGCATCGCGCTCGTCCTGGACGAGACCTATCGTGACTTCCGGCCCGCGGATCTCGCCCGACCGCACGAGCTCTTCCGCGATCCATCCTGGCGCGACTACCTGATCCAGCTTTATTCGTTTTCGAAGAGCTACTGCGTTCCCGGCTATCGGCTCGGCGCGATCGCGGCATCCGGCCCGGTGCTGGCCGAGCTGACCAAGATCCTCGATTGCGTTCAGATCTGCGCGGCGCGGGCGGGCCAGGCCGGGCTCGCCTGGGCGATCCCGGCCCTTTCGAGCTGGCGCGAGGAGAACCGCGCCCTGATGAACCGCCGGGGCGAGGCCGCGGCGGCAGTCTTCGCCCGGCTTCCGGGATGGGAGATGGCGAGCCGCGGCGCCTATTTCGCCTATATCCGCCACCCTCATCCCGGACACGCGGCGATGCAGGTGGCCGAGGCGCTCGCGGTCGAACGTGGGATCGTCACGCTCCCCGGCTCGGCCTTCGGCCCGGACCAGGAGGACTATCTGCGGGTCGCGTTCGCCAATGTCGAAGCGGAGCGGATCGCGGAGGTGGCAAGCCGCCTGCAGGAGCCGCTCGACTTCTAGGTCGCTGGCGGAGCGAGTCGACTGGCGCGTTGCGGAAGAAGGTGCGTCGCCTGCGAACCTCCGTAACTTGGCCGGAAGCCGAGTTCGAGACCACCGCTCAGTTGAATTCTGCTGAAATCAGAGAACGTCTGGTCGTAATCGGACGCAAAAAGCCGTTCATCTGGCGCAGCTGCAGCGATTTCAACATTGTAATCCTCAGGACCGGAACCGCCTCTCCCGGGATTTGTTTCGCCTTCGACTCGAACATCCTGCGCGCGCCCGAGCCGCAGGCCAGCAATCAGTCGGGAGAGGACGGGGAAATGCGTGTTGGTTTCACCGCCGCCTGCATCGCGGGGACTTTGATCTCCTCCGCGGCGCCCGGTTCGGCTACCGCCTCACCCGCCAACAACACGGTCGGGGCGATCATGGATGGCGGCGCCATCGTCGATCATATGCAGGGACCCGGGGGAGGGCCTCCGGGCGGCGGCTTCAGGGGAGGCGGGCCTCCCGGCGGAGGCGGATTCCGCGGCGGGCCTCCTGGTGGCGGGCCGCGGTTCGGCGGCCCCGGGCCTCGCGGTCCTGGGTTCGGACCCGGCCCTCGCGGTCCGGGCTTCGGTCCGGGACCACGCGGGCCCCGGTTCGGCCGCCCAGGCAGGCCACCACCTCCCTTCTACGGCCGGCCGTATTACGGCTATGGCTGGGGAGGCTGGGGGGGCTGGGGTGGCTACCCGTATTATTACGGCGACGGCGCTCTCCTCGGCGCCGGTATTGCCGGGTTGGCGGCCGGCGCGCTCATCGGCAGCGCAGCGGCGGCGCATCCGCCAGGCACTCGCGTCGTCGTCAACCCGGAATGGGTGGCGTATTGCTCGCGCAAGTACAGGACGTTCGATCCGGCCACCGGAACCTATGTGGGCCGCGACGGCCGCCGGCACACCTGCCGGTAGAGGCCGGGGGGCCAAGCCGGCGCGTCACCCAGCGTGGGCGGCGCGGGAATCCTCGGGCGCCTCCTCCCGTTCGGCGAGGCCGTAATCCCGCATGACGGCGGCGACGCGGAGCCGGTAATCGGCGAAGACGCCGCCCCGTCCGGCCGACTGCGCGGCGCGGTGCTCCGCCGTCATGCGCCAGGCGGCGACGGCCACCTCGTCCCGGAAGAAGGAGAGGGACAGGATCTTGTCCGGGTTCGTGAGGCTCTGGAACCGCTCGACCGAGACGAACCCGTCGATCTCCTCGAGCCGCGGGCGGATCCGCGCCGCGATCTCGAGATAGCTCTCGCGCCTGCCCTCGGCCGGCTCGACCTCGAAGATGACGGCGATCATGGCGACGACCTCGCGTGGTGGGGCGTTGAGACGAGCCGCAGGAACATGCGGTCCTCCTTGAGGATGAATCGCTCGCGCTTGGCGAAAGCGTAGTTCTCCCGCCCGATCGGATCATCCCGCAGCCGCGCCCGGTAGGCCTCGTAATCGGCCAGATTCTTCACGTGGTACACGCCGTAGGCGGTCGTGGCCGAGCCCTCATGCGGCGCGAAGTAGCCGACGAGGTCCGCGCCGCAGCGCGGGATCGCCTGGCCCCATCCCCGCGCATATTCGGCGAAGGCGTCGGTGCGGAACGGATCGATCTCGTAGCGGATGAAGCAAGTGATCATCGAAAGCCTCCCTGATCGCCGGCGAGGGTAGGGCGGGAGGCGGCGGCATTGCTTCGGCCGCGGCCGAAGCGTTCCGGCGCGCCCGGTGCTAGACAGGGGCGTCTCGGAGGGCTCGGCATGAAGGACGGTCCGGTAATCGCCTCAATCGCGGCGCTGCTCGGCGACCCGGCCCGTGCGAACATGCTGACTGCCCTGATGGACGGCAGGGCGCTGACCGTCAGCGAACTCGCCGAGGCGGCGGGCGTGGCCCTTCCGACCGCGAGCGGCCACCTCGCCAAGCTCGACGCCGCCGGCCTCCTCGCCGCCGAGAAGCAGGGCCGGCATCGCTACTACCGGCTGTCCGGCCACGACGTGGCGGAGATCCTGGAGGCGCTCATGAGCCTTGCGCAGCGGACCGGGGCCGTGCGCGTCCGGACGGGACCGCGTGATGCCGCCCTCCGCGAGGCGCGGGTCTGCTACGACCATCTCGCCGGTTCGGCCGGCGTCGCCATGCTCGACGCCCTCACGTCACGCGACCTCATCCGCAGCGAGGCCGGCGATCTCGCCCTCACGCCGGCCGGGGAGAGCTTCGTCCGCGAATTCGGGATCGACCTGAACGAGATCGCGGGCACGCGCCGGCCCCTCTGCAAGGCCTGCCTCGACTGGTCGGTCCGCCGCTCCCACCTCGCCGGCGCGCTCGGCGCGGCCCTGCTCCGCCGCTTCGCCGAGCTCGGCTGGGCGAAGCGCGTCGAAGGCTCGCGCGTGATCGCCTTCTCGCCGCGCGGCCGAAAGGCCTTCGCCGAGACCTTCGGCGCCTAGGCCAAGGGGCAGCACGGCATCGGGTCGATCCGGCCGATCGTTTTGCGGCCCGCAACTGCTTGCCTGCGCCAGCCGGAGGCGTAGCCTAACCTCGCGCCTGTGACGGGGACGTCGCGGCGCCACCCGGCAACCACTCGGCGAAAGGAGCCCCATCGAGCGCCCACGCACAGTCCACATCGAGAGCATGAGGAGTTCAACGATGGCTACCTTGTCACGAACTCGGCTCCTGTCGATCGCCGCGGCCGCCCTTGTCAGCGCAGCGGCGACAACGTCGGCCTCCGCCGACATTGTGATGGACTGGAACTCGGCTGCCGACGTGATCGGCACCGAAAAGCAGCTGGGGCCGGCGCCGCACGGCCGAAACCTCGCCATCCTCCACACGGCCATGTTCGAGGCCGTGAATGCCGTGCAGGGACGATACGCCCCCTACAGGCTATCCCTCGGGACGCACCCCGACGCCTCCAAGGAGGCGGCCGCCGCCAAGGCGGGCCATGACGTCCTCGTCGCGCTTTTCCCCGACAAGCGGGCGAGCCTCGACGAAGCGCTGGCCCAGATGCTTGCCGGGATGGACGAAGGGGCGATGAAGGAGAAGGGCCTCGAGCTCGGCAGACGCGCGGCCGAGGGCATGCTGGCGGATCGCGCCAATGACGGAGCAGACGCGAAGGAGAGCTATCGCCCGCACGCGGCGCCCGGAGCCTACGTGCCGACCGCGATCCCGCTCTACTCGACCGTCGGGGCGATCAGGCCGTGGGTGATGGCGTCCGGATCGCAGTTTCGACCGGCACCGCCTCCGGCGCTGACCTCCGAGACCTGGACCCGCGACTACAACGAAATCCGCGAAGTCGGATCCCGCAACAGCACGGTCCGGACCCCGGAGCAGACGAGTATCGGCCGGTTCTGGCTGCTGACTGGTGCTCGCACATACAACCCCATCCTCCGGCAGGTCGCGATGAAGCAGGATATGGACCTCCTGGATTGCGCGCGCCTCTACGCGCTCGCGGCGATGGCCGCCAACGATGGCCACATTGCCGTTTTCGATGCCAAGTACGCATACGGCTTCTGGCGGCCGATCACGGCCATTCGCATCGGGGAGTTCGCAGGAAACCCTGCGACGCCGAGAGACCCCGAATGGCTGCCGCTGGCCGATACGCCGATGCACCCGGAATATCCGTGCGCCCATTGCATCACATCCTCCGCGGTCGCGACGGTGCTGAAGGAGTTGGTCGGAGACGAGGTGGGAGAGATCGCGCTGACCAGCGCGACGGCGCCGGGCGTGACCCGGAAGTGGTCCCGCATCAGCGACTACGCGGATGAGGTCAGGCACGCCCGGATCTATGCCGGCTTCCACTATCGCTTCTCGGGCGAGGTAGGGGCGGAGATGGGCCGGAAGATCGGCGAGCTGACGGTGCGGACACAGCTCCCGCGGCGTGCCCCCGCCGTGGAGGCATCGCGCTGAGCGCGCGCAGGGCCGAAAGCGTGAAGGTCGCGAGCCGGGACGGAGGCATTTCCCCGCCTCCGTCCCGGTGCGCCGCTGCCCGGCCCTGCGAAGCCGTGTCCCTGTCCGTCCGAAAGCTGCCTGGAGGATCTGGCAGGCAGCTAGCGGGCGCTTCGGACGGGGGTGTTCCTCGCCGCCTCCGGGGAGCTAGGCGCCGAAAGCGCCGTCGATCGTGTGCATCGCGCCCGTCACGAAGCCGGCTTCCGGCCCCGACAGCCACGCCACCATCCCGGCGACCTCCTCGGGCCGGCCGTGGCGCTTGATGGCCATGAAGCTGTGCATCAGGTCCTTCATCGGCCCGTTCTCCGGGTTCGCATCCGTGTCGATCGGCCCGGGCTGCACGACGTTGACCGTGATGCCGCGCGGCCCGAAATCGCGCGCCAGCCCGCGCGCCATTCCCTGCAGGGCGGACTTGCTCAGGGCGTAGGATGCCATCCCGGCAACCGGCATGCGGTCGCCGTTGACCGAGCCGATCACGATGATCCTTCCCCCCTCCGGCATCCGCCGCGCCGCCTCGACGGAGGCGTGGTAGGGCGTGTGGACGTTGATCCGGAACAGCCGGTCGATCGCGTCCGGATCCTGGTCCAGCGGGTCCCCGAACACGCCGATCCCGGAATTCACCACCAGCACGTCCAGCGGCCCGCTCTCGCGCACTCGCGCAATCACCGCATCGCGGTCGGCACTGTCGGTCAGGACAGCCTTGCTGCCGGTCTCGGCGGCCAGGCGCATCGCGGCGTCGCGCGACCCTGCATAGGTGAAGGTGACGGCAGCACCCTCCGCCGCGAAGCGCCGCACGATCGCGGCTCCGATTCCTCGGCTGCCGCCGAGCACCAACACCGACTTGTCCTGAAACGCAGCCACTCGGGCCTCCTTGAGATAAAACGTAATAAGCGCTACATAAATCCTCGTGGTTTTGCCGGTCAAGGCATTTTGTAATGCAGGCTACAAAAAAATCCCGCCCTCGTGGCCGCCCTCGGCGCTTCGATCCCGCCGAAGCGGTGGCCACCGCCCAGCACCTCTTCCACGCCCGGGGCTACGACGCCGTCAGCGTCGCGGACCTGACGGAGGCGCTCGGCATCAACCCGCCGAGCTTCTATGCCGCGTTCGGCAACAAGGCCGGGCTCTACGCCCGCATTCTCGACCGCTATTCAGGCGAGGATGCCATTCCGTTCGCGGAGCTGTTGCGGCCTGACCGCCCCGTGGGGGAGTGTCTTGCAGCCATGCTGGAGGAGGCCGCCCGTCGCTATGCCGCCGATCCGACGGCCCGCGGCTGTCTGGTGCTGGAGGGGACGCGCTGCAGCGACCAGGAGGCCCGCGAGATGGCGCGCGCCCTCAACCTCGCCGCGGAGGACATGGTCCGCCGCTACATCGCGGAGCGCCACCCGGAGGAGGCCGGGCGGGTGACGGATTTCGTCAGCACGACCATGTCGGGCCTCTCGGCCAAGGCCCGCCACGGGCACAGCCTGGACCAGCTCCTCGCCACCGCCCGCCTCGCCGGCGCCGCCATCGCCCACGTCCTGCCGGGCTGACGACCGCCAAGGCGTTTTGGGGGGGAGGCGGTATCCCGACTCAGAAGCCGGAAGCGCCGCTCCACGGTCGATTTAAGCCGCGTCCTGCCTGATGGCGCCGGCGATCCCTGAATCGAACCGCTTTTGCGCGTCGCGCAAGTCGCCCTGATGGGCGAGAGCCCAATCGTAGAGGGACAGCAACGGGCCTTGTAACGTCCGGCCCAGGGGCGTGATCGAATAGACGACTGCGATCGGCGAGGCGGTCGTGACGCGGCGATCGATCAGCCCGTTCCTCTCCAGCCGCCTCAATGTCTCGGTTAGCGCCTTCTGCGTGATCCCGTCGAGGCGCCGCTTCAGAGCGTTGAAGCGCTTCGGCTCCTCGCACAGGAACGTCAACACCAGGATCGACCACTTGTGGGCGACCTGCTCGAGCACCGGACGGACCACCGGGATGGTCTCGATCACCTGGTCTTCCGTGTAGGGCATGCGGTCTCGTCCGATAAACCTGGTCTACTTGTAGTGCGTAATTGACACCTAGTATAGGCTGTATACCTCACCGCGACGAACACCTCGCGGAGCTTGTCTTGACCACCCTTCCTTCCTCTGACGCCGGAACGGCGATCGTGACCGGCGCATCATCGGGCATCGGCAAGGTCTACGCCGAACGGCTCGCCGCTCGTGGCTACGATCTGGTGCTTGTCGCGCGCCGCGAAGATCGCCTGCGGCAGATCGCGGCCGAGCTCGGATCCCGCTTCCGGATCCGCGCCGAGGCGCTCGTCGCCGACCTGTCCGAGCCGGCCGGCGTCTCGGCGGTGGCCGATCGTATCGCGGGCGATGGTGCGGTTTCGCTTGTCGTGAACAACGCCGGGTTCTCGGCCTTGAAGCCGCTCACCCACACGTCGGACGATGTGATCGCCCGGATGATCGCCCTGAACATCACGGCACTCACGCTTCTGTCCCGGGCGGCGCTGCAAGCCTTCAAGGCGAGAGGGAAAGGCACGCTCGTGAACCTGGGCTCGGGGGCCGGCTTCGCCCCCTATCCGGGAATACCGGTCTACGGCTCCACGAAGGCGTATGTGTACCTGTTCACCCGAAGCCTCCAGAGCGAGGTCCACGACACCGCCGTGCGCGTGCAACTCGTCCTTCCGGGCGCGGTGGTCTCCGAGGGCTGGGACGTTGCGGGCGGGGCGGAGTTGGAGCCGCTCCCGGACAGCATCGTCATGACGACGGAGGATTGTGTCGACGCCGCCCTGTCGGGCCTGGACCAGGGCGAGCGCGTCACCGCGCCATCGCTGCACGATGCATCGCTTCTCGGCGCGTATGAGATGGCCGGCAGCAGCCTGCTCCAGGCCGTATTCGATGCCCGGCCTGCCGCCCGGTACGTCTAGGCCGACCCGCTCCTTCGGGGTCGCATGCGGCCCCGAAGGAGGCCCTCCGGCGAAAACAGCTCCGATCAGAGTTGGCAGCTGATATCGAAGTTCCAACTCCCTGCGCCCGAGCCTAAGGAGTAGCGGGGCCGAGTGCTCCGGGGAGAACCGATGTTCCGTGGCCTGTCAGCCTTTCCGATCACGCCGATGGACGCGAGCGGGCGCGTGCTGGCGGACGATCTCGCCGCACTTCTGGAGCGCCTTGCCACCGAAAAGGTCGATTCGGTCGGGCTGCTCGGCAGCACCGGCTCCTACATGTACCTGTCGCGCGAGGAGCGCCGGCAGGCGGTGCAGGTGGCCGCCGAGGTCCTGAGGGGCCGCGTCCCGCTCGTCGTCAGCGTCGGCGCGATGCGGACCGACGAGGCGCAGGCGCTCGCCCGCGACGCGGAGGCGGCCGGAGCCGACGGGCTCCTCCTCGCGCCCGTCTCCTACACGCCGCTGAAGGACGAGGAGGTGTTCCACCACTACGAGGCCGTGGCGGGCGCGACCGGGCTGCCGCTCTGCATCTACAACAACCCTGCCACCACCCACTTCACTGTCTCGAACGAGCTGATCGCCCGCCTGGCGGGGCTGCCCAACATCGCGGCGGTGAAGAACACCGGCCTGCCCGCAGCCGAGATGCCCGCCGCGCACGAGGCGCTGCGCATGCTCGTGCCGCCGGATTTCGCGATCGGCTATAGCGGCGACTGGAATGCGGGCGGGGCGATCCTGGCGGGCGGGGTCGCCTGGTACAGCGTCGTCGGCGGCCTCCTGCCCGGGCCGGCCCTGAAGCTGACCCGCGCCGCGCAGGCCGGCGATGCCGCCGAGGTCGCGCGGATCAACGGCCTGTTCGAGCCGCTCTGGGCGCTGTTCCGGGAGCTGTCGAGCTATCGCGTGGTCCATGCCGGCGCGAAGGCGCTCAGGCTGACGGAGGCCGACCCGCCGCTGCCGATCCTGCCGCTCGCGGAGGCGGATACCCGGCGCGCCATGGAGGCGATCGAGGCCGTGCAGGCGATCTGACAGGCATCCTTGCGCCCCGTCCGGGGAGAGGGCATCTGGCTCCGGTAGGATACGGAGCCCGCCATGCGTGCCGTCGGTTACCAGAAGTCTCTGCCCATCACGGACGAGAACGCGCTCGTCGATATCGAACTCCCTGATCCGACCCCGACGGGCCGCGACCTTCTCGTCGAGGTGCGGGCCGTGTCCGTGAACCCGGTCGACACCAAGGTGCGCAAGCGCGCCGCCGCCGAGCCGGGCGAGTGGAAGGTGCTCGGCTTCGATGCCGTCGGCACCGTCAGGGCGGTCGGGCCGGAGGCCAGCCTGTTCAAGCCGGGCGACGAGGTCTTCTATGCCGGCGCGATCAACCGGCCGGGCAGCAATTCCGAGCTCCATCTCGTGGACGAGCGCATCGTCGGCCGGAAGCCCGCTTCGCTCAGCTGGGCCGAGGCCGCCGCCCTGCCGCTGACCTCCATCACGGCCTGGGAGATGCTGTTCGACCAGCTCGATATCCGGCGTCCCGTCGCGGGCGCGGCCTCGCCGCTCCTCGTCATCGGCGGGGCAGGGGGCGTGAGCTCGATCGCCGTCCAGCTCGCCCGGCAGCTGACCGACGTCGCCGTCATCGGGACGGCCTCGCGGCCGGAATCGCGCGAATGGGTGAAGAGCCTCGGCGCGCATCACGTGGTCGACCATTCGAAGCCGCTCGCCGCCGAGGTGGAGGCGCTCGGGATCGGCGCGCCGGGCTTCGTCTTCTCCACGACCCAGACCGACAAGCACCTCCCGGAGATCCCGAAGCTGATCGCCCCCTTCGGTCGCTTCGGGCTGATCGACGATCCCGGCCCGCTCGACGTCAGCATCTTCAAGCAGAAATGCGTCTCGACGCATTGGGAGTTCATGTTCACGCGCCCGGTGTTCCAGACCCCGGACATGGCCGAGCAGGGCAGGCTGCTGAACGAGGTCTCCCGCCTCGTCGATGCCGGCACGCTGAAGACGACGCTCGGCGAGACCTACGGCACCATCAACGCCGCCAACCTCCGCCGCGCCCACGCCCTCATCGAGAGCGGCAAGGCCAAGGGCAAGGTGGTGCTGGAAGGCTTTGGGGCCTGAGGGGGACGGCAACCTCCGCCTGGCCGGTGCATCACGCTCGCCAGGTGTCCTCGACGTGTTCCGGTGCATGCGGATGCGCTAGGAAGCCTCCCGCATGACCGACCCCATCCCGATCTTCGACGGCCATAACGACGCCCTGCTTCGCCTCCACCGGGATGGATTGGAGGGGGCCGAGCAGCGCTTTCTGACGGGGGAGCCGCGCGGCCACCTGGACCTTCCACGCGCCAGGGCGGGCGGCTTCGCCGGCGGGCTGTTCGCCTTCTATGTACCGTCCCGGTCCGGTCTCGACTTCAAGGCACTGAGCGGGGAGGGCTACGCGATCCCGCTCCCCCCGGGCGTCAGCGAGACCGACGCCCGGACCACCGTCGTCGAGAAGGCCTCGGTCGTCCTGCGGATGGAGCGGCTGTCCGGCGGCGCCGTGTCGATCTGCCGGACGACGGAGGAGGTGCGGGCGGCGATGGCGCGGGGCTCGCTCGCGGTCGTCATGCACCTCGAAGGCGCCGAGGCGATCGATCCGGGGCTGCGCACGCTCGACGTGCTGCATGCCGTCGGCCTGCGCTCGCTCGGGCCGGTCTGGAGCCGCGACAACATCTTCGGCGGCGGCGTGCCGATGCGCTTCCCGTCGACGCCCGACATCGGGCCGGGGCTGACCGATCTCGGCTTCGAGCTTGTCCGCGCCTGCAACCGGCTGCGGATCCTGGTCGACCTGTCGCACCTGACCGACAAGGGATTCTGGGACGTGGCGAGGACCACCGATGCGCCGCTCGTCGCCACCCACTCGAACGTGCACGCGATCTCGCCCAGCTCCCGGAACCTGACCGACCGCCAGCTCGACGCCATTCGCGAGAGCGACGGCATGGTCGGCGTGAACTTCGCCACCAGCTTCCTGCGGCCCGACGGGCAGATGCGGGCCGACACCGATCTCGACCTGGTGATCCGCCACGTCGACGCCCTGATAGAGCGGATCGGCGACACCCGGGTCGGCTTCGGGTCCGACTACGACGGCGCCGTCGTGCCGAGCGCGATCAGGTCTTCGGCCGACCTGCAGCGACTGGTCGCCGCGATGCGAGCCCGTGGCTACGACGAGCCGCTGCTGCGAAAGCTCGGCCACGAGAACTGGCTCCGTGTCCTGGAGCGCACGATCGGCTAAGGCCGGCCTTGGCAAGCCCCCGGCGGGGAAGTGCGGTGAGGGCTCGGTCCAATCGGCCGAGAAGAGTGGAAAGTCGCTGTTCGGTGCCCCCACCTTCCATGTCCGGTGCGGTCCCGAGAGCGTGCAAGGCGACTGAGCGCTCCGGCATGCCCTCTTGCGGCTCCATCTGGCCGCTCTCCCGACCGCGTCCGACCCCGAGGCCGTCGGTGCGGGCTGACCGACCGCGTTTCACTCAGGCGATTTGAGGGGCCGGCCTGTCGTGATGAAAATTCTTCTTCGTCTGTTTCCGTTCCTTGCCCTGGATTGCCGCCTGACGGTCGCAACTCGCGTTGTACGCCCTTGAGGGCAAGGCCTCTTATAGGACCACCTTCCTCGGAATCACGTTTGCGCGATACGCTTCGACCGAGGATTTCGGTACGGATCGTTGCCTTGTCAGGCCCCTGGGCCACTACTACTGACAATTGTCACCGCATCGCGTCTGTAACTCGCTGGTTGCGTACGGGCGAGCCGACCTGCTCGCTCCATCCAGCTTCTCGCTCCGCGGCCGCGACGCTTGCCACACACTCATGCCGAAGGAATTCGGCCATCTGGGAAAGTGAGATCATGGCGAAGTTCGAAAACCGTCTTGCCTGCGTGATCAAGGCCGATGGCTCCATTGCCCGGGGCTACATGATCGACAAATGCGAGCTGAAGGGTGAGAACGAGTACATCATCACCTGGAAGATCCCCCTCCAGGGCGAAGCCAAGACAAACTTCTCCGGCACGATCGGCAGTGCAATGGAAGAGGCTGTCGAGCCGGGCCTCATCACCGTTGGCCTGGGAAAGGACCCGTACCAGATGCAGGTCCACACCTATGACGTTGCCGGCAAGCCTGCCAAGCGTCCGTTCCACATCGCGTGCTTCCGAGACCAATAATTGCCGCGACTGTTCTGCCTGGCGCTCTGATAGCGATGTCGCTTCGGCAGCAGCGAGATAACTGGCAGATCGACCGGGCCCGGAGAACTTGGTTGCTATCGGGGCATCTCCACCGTCGGGAGACTTGAGTCGGGCCCTCCGGTTTGCCGCCGGGCCCGAGAGCTGTGTGCCGATAATCTGGCCCCTGAGAAGCGGTCCTCCCTGAGGCAGGGCATCGATTCATCTTTGCCCTGAGCCCGTATGCGGTCCAGAATTCATGCAAAGTCGTCGGGCTCGTGGGCGGAGCTCGCCTCCAGAAAAGCGGATGCGCGCGCTCGCGTTATGTAATTATCGGACGCAGCCGCATAATATCTTCGAACCTCGGGCCAATAATTGGACGCTTTAAGACGGACGACAATGCGCGAGGCGCTTCAGGGTTGTCGCCCCTCATACCGAGGTCTATTTCAAATCTAGCCCCAAGATAAGTCTGACGACGCCAGATATTGCAGCCGTTTAGGCCGATTAATGCGGCCAAAGCAAAGCCTCCTGTCTCGATTCGAGAAGCAATGGAGAAAGCGCGATGCCGTCACCGAGCGAAACCCGCAAGATCTACGATACCGGATCACAGTTGATGCCGGCGATCCATCAAGCTCAAGATTGGCCCTACGAGGTCCCGCATATCCGTTACGAGGCCCTTATATGGCCCACACACGATGTCGGGGGTCAGCCCTACGCGCCTGAGATATTCGAGGAAAAAGAGGACGAGGAGTGGGAGAACAACGTCTACATCACCTGTGAGGTCCTCGGTTTCAGGGGCATGTGGAACGCCGAGGAAAGGCGGCGGATCTACGCCAACGATATCGGCATGACCCTCTATTATGGCTTCCCATACAACGCGCGCTGGATTTGGGGCGCAGCGAAAATGCTCGTCGACAAAAAATATATTTCGCTGCTCGAACTTCAGACGAAGATCGGGGAGATCAGGGAAAGGCTGGGAGTCAACTCCAACCGCCGTGGCCACGCTCCGTCAAACATCAACCACGGCGCTCCGGCCAACATTCACACCAAAACCGGCAAGCCCACATCCGGCAAATACATTGATTACGGGCCAAAGCCCCCGTGGGAACCCACGAGTGCAGTCCAGCCTGGCCGCTTCAAGGTCGGCGACCGCGTTCGCGTGAAAGACTTGCCGGCGATCTTCTACACGCGGACCCAGATGTATGTCCGGAACATGACCGGGACCATCGCTGCCCTGACATATCCGGACCTGGTTCCCGCCGACGAGGCCTGGGAGCGCTACGACGCCCCGCAGGAGCAGTATTACATTGTCCGCTTCAATCAGAAGGATCTCTGGGCGGAATATCCGTTCGAGAACGACACCCTTCAGAGCGAATATCCGGACATGTGGCTCGAAGCCGTCGACTGACCAAAGCATTCGGCTTTAGCCATAGGAGAAACAACATGGCAAATACACAAAATGGCGGCGGCCACGACCATTCGCATGACCATGACCACGACCATGGCCACGAGCATCCGGCGGCGCCGATGGTCGATGAGATCTCCGACTTCGAGATCCTCGAACTAGCCGTTCGTGAGCTGTCGATCGAGAAAGGCCTGTTTACCGCCGAAGATCACCGAGCGTTCTCCGAATGGAACGACGCGAGATCGCCGGCCGCGGGCTCGCGCATGGTGGCGAAGGCCTGGACTGACCCGGCCTACAAGGCCCGGATATTCAGCGATCCCCTTGCTGCCAGTAAGGAGGTCGGTGTCGACTGGAGCGAGCCGAGCGGCTTCGGGACCACAAGCGACTACATGCACCTGACCGTGCTCGAAGACACGCCGACGCTCCATCATGTGATCGTATGCACGCTCTGCTCGTGTTACCCACGGCCGCTGCTGGGCCACTCGCCTTATTGGTACCGTGCGCCCAACTACCGTCGCAGGATCGTCCGCTGGCCGCGTCAGGTGCTGGCGGAGTTCGGGTTGATCGTCCCGCCCGAGGTCGAGTTGCGGGTGGAGGATTCCAACGCAAAAAGCCGCTTCATGGTCCTTCCCGTGAGGCCCGAAGGCACCGATGGGTGGTCGGAGGATCAACTCGCTGAAATCGTCACCCGCGACTGCATGATCGGCATTGCCATGCCGAAACCCGGCAGGACGTCGGACGGTCCTCGGCCGATCCACAAGGCGAGCCGGCCGGTCCACAGCGGGGGCAGGCCGAGGGAGGCCACACAATGAGCGGGCAGACTGTCGGCATTCAGGAGCGGACCGAAGGGCAGCACGTCGACCTTCGTCGCATCGCGTTGCTCGAGTCCATTCAGAACGAGGATCAAACCTGGGCCAAGCTTGCGCCGCGCTGGTGCGTCGTCGAGCCAGAACCACCATGGAAGGTGTGCCTCGACGCGACCTGCGACTGTCTCTCAGCGGGCGGGGCTCTCGATAACCTGGAGCGGCGACACGCCGAGGATGAGCTCGAGACAATGTACAGCGCGATTCCGAATCCGGAGCGCCAACTCCTGACACTCGCTCACATCATGCTCAGCCGCGGGCTCGTGACCGAGGAAGAACTCGCCCGTCACATCAGCAACGTCCGAGCGCGACTTGAAGCTGTCTAGGAACAATGGAGCAGACATATCATGGCAATCCAAACTTCGAACACTCAGCAGACCTCGCTGCCGGTCCAGTGGTCGGCCACATCGTCTCGGTTCATCCAGATTTTCTGCGCCGGCCTCCTTGGCCTGTTCGTCGTAGGGGCCGCCGGCTTCTCGCATATCGAAGCGGTCCATAACGCCACGCACGATGTGCGCCACTCGTTCGCCTTCCCCTGCCACTGAGGATTTTGGCCGATGGCGATCTTCCGTAATATCGTGTTCATCGCCGCCCTCGCAGGACTCGTGGCGGGTCTCGCGATGACCGCCATGCAATATGCCGGCACGGTTCCCTTGATCCTGAAGGCGGAAACGTTCGAGGGCGCCGCGCCGGCTCATGATCACGCTTCTCATGATAAGACCATCGCGCCAGCTGGGGCGGCTGCGCCCCAGTCTCACGAGCACGACCAAGAGGGCTGGGCTCCCAGGGATGGCCTCGAGCGCTCGGTCTATACGGCTCTCGCCAATATCGTGACGGCTATCGGATTCGCGCTGCTGCTCGTAGCCGCATCGGAACTGAAGGGTGGCCTGACCGGCTGGCGCCAGGGCGTTTTCTGGGGCCTGGCGGGCTTCATCGTGTTCACGCTTGCACCGGGCCTCGGCCTTCCGCCCGAACTCCCGGCTATGCCTGTCGCGGATTTAAGCCAACGCCAGATCTGGTGGGGCGCGACGGCTTTGGCCACCGGCATCGGCCTTGCTCTACTTGTCTTCAAACAATCCTTGCCGCTTGTCATTCTGGCGGTCGTACTCATCGTTGCCCCGCACCTTGTGGGCGCGCCTCAACCCGAAAGCTTCCAGTCTCGGGTTCCTCACTCGTTGACACATGCTTTCATCGTCATTGCCTACGTGACGAGCTTCGTTTTCTGGGTCGTTCTCGGCGGCGTTGCCGGGTTCGCGCGCTCGCGCGTGCGAAGGACTGCATAAGAACAGGCGCATCTGCGCCTGCCTTTGCTGGCCGGGCTTTGCACAGCGTCCGTAAAGGGCGCTGTGTTGTTTCAGATTGTGCTCCGCCCCCGCAATGAACCGGCGGCACGAGGTCTGCGCAGTCGCCGCCGAGGCAAAGCGTCGGCGATGAGCCTGCTCCAACCCTGCTGATGGGCGCGCAGGCCTCCCGAGAAAGGACGAGGCATGACGGTAGGACCCCACGCGATCGTCGAGGGTCGTCATGGCGGCCGATGACCCGACATGGCGGGATGACGTCGACGCCTTGGAGTTCCGGCCGAACGGGCATGATGGCTCCGGCTTCATCCACCGCCTGGCCTTCCGCTCCATAAGCGGGGAGGTGGGGCAGGAAGGCTGCGAGGCCTATTTTCGAGCCCATAGGGAGGCCTTCGAGCGAGCGGCCCGGGCCAAGATCCGAAGGGCCGGCCTGGCGACGGAACAGAATTTCCATCTGACGAGCCGGGATGTTCGGCGCGCGCTGACCGAGGCAGGTGATGGAGCGTGAAGCTTCATGGCAGTGCTCGTCGGCCGGGTCACGCGCCGGGTGATCGCCATCGATGCTGCTCGGCGGATGGAAGTGCGTCTCGCAGGCGCCGTCGTGGCGGGCATCGGGCTGGTGCCGTTCGTCGGTCTTGTTGAAGGCGTGCCGTTTCCGGGCGTCCGGTGACCACGGTGGCGCCGTAGGGCGAACTTAAGTTCGATGAGCGGATCCTTGGCCGTTCCGACAATGAACTTCGGTCCATTGTCGGAACGGTTCTGCGTTTGGCACGCCGCACAGCACGAACAGGTCCGCCACCGTCTCGATCACGGCATGTCCTCGATGGTCGGGTTGAAGAAGGCCGTCGTCGCTTCGAGGTGGCGGCGCACAGCCTCGTCACGCAACTTCGCCGTCTGATGGAGCGAGGGCGGAAGCTGAACGCTGAGCGCGTTCTGCCCGGGTATATGCCCACGCGCTTCGAAAACGACCGGCTGATCAGCCTGCGCAGCCAGCCGGAGGACGACATCATCGAGCGCAGGGATCGGCTCGATGCCGACCTCAAGCCCGCAGAATGCGGATAACGGCGCCATCCGCTCCCGCATGAAATATGCCGGGCAGCCGCCCGTCTTCGCTCCGATGCCGCCGCACCGAGGCGCGCGCCAAGGCCGCTCCTTCAGAACACCAGCCGACGCAGGAGATCGAGCCCGATCAAGATGAGCAGCGCCGCGTAGGTCCGCCGCAGCATCGTCTCGCTCATCATGTGGCCGAGGCGCACGCCCAAGGGCGCAGCGATCATCACGGTCGGCAGCATCACGATGAAGATCACGACATCCACGTAGCCGAGCGAGTAGGAGGGCAGGTCCGCGGCGTGCCACCCGGTCAAGATGTTGCCCATCGTCGCAACGGTTCCGGTCACCAGGCCCGTAGCGGAGGAAATCGCAATCGCCTTCGCGAGGGGGAACTTGAAGGCGCTCAGGATCGGTGTCGTCAGCGTGCCGCCACCGGTTCCGGTCAGGGCGGCCACGAGCCCGACGACCGAAGCGAGGCCGATCTTCTTGCCGCCGGCCGGCGGCTGGCTTCCGAACGAAAAGCGTCCGTGGCCCAAGGCGGTGTAGATGCCGACCAGGACCATATAGATCGCGAACACGGTCTGCAGGATCTCGGTCGATCCGTAGGGGAGCAGGATCGCTCCGATGACGACGCCGATGAGGAGGCCGATGGCCCAGGTCTTGTAGAACCCGAGATCCAGGTTTCCGAGCGCATATTGCTTGCGCGTCGACGAGATGGCGCTTGGCACGACCAGCGCCATGGATGTCGCTGTCGCCACATGCATCAACACCGAATGCGCGATGCCGATCAGGGGGAACAGATAGATGAAGATGGGCACGCGCACGGTGCCGCCGCCCACTCCGAACAAGCCGGAGATGAAACCTGAAGCCAGCCCCACGACAGCGAAGACGACGATGCGAAGGACGAGGTCATCCATGGCCTGAAGCTCCGTGCAACTGCTAAGCGCATCGCCCGGCATTCGCGTTCCGTCCGGCTGGGCCAAAGCCCCTCACCGCCGATCCGTATCGCTCTCTCATCGATGCCATATCGAAGTCGGGCGCGGCCTTCGCCGCGCCGATTGCTCGTGTACCCGATTTGTTCTAGTTTGATTCCGGCCTGCCTTTGCCGATCGGCGGGGGAGTGACTACATCCCGGGTCTCACACGACATCGCGGGCTCCAAGCCCGCCGGATAAAGATGGCACGCCTCGACGATCTCTTCGACCGTGTCGCCGCCGAACGCGTGATCGCGGTCCGGGGCGCTCGGGAGCACAATCTCAAGAATGTCGACCTGACGATCCCGAAGGACAGGCTGGTCGTGTTCACGGGCCTGTCCGGGAGCGGCAAGAGCTCGCTCGCCTTCGACACGATCTATGCCGAGGGCCAGCGCCGCTATGTCGAGTCGCTCTCGGCCTATGCGCGCCAGTTCCTGGAGATGATGCAGAAGCCGGATGTCGACCAGATCGACGGGCTCTCGCCGGCCATCTCCATCGAGCAGAAGACGACCTCGAAGAACCCGCGCTCGACCGTCGGCACCGTCACGGAGATCTACGACTACATGCGCCTTCTCTGGGCGCGGGTCGGGGTGCCGTATTCGCCCGCGACCGGGCTGCCGATCGAGAGCCAGACGGTCAGCCAGATGGTGGACCGCATCCTCGCGCTGCCGGAGAAGACGCGGCTCTACCTGCTCGCGCCCGTGGTGCGCGACCGCAAGGGCGAGTACCGCAAGGAGATCGCCGAGTTCCAGAAGAAGGGGTTTCAGCGCCTCAAGATCGACGGCGAGTACTACCCGATCGACGAGGCGCCGGCGCTCGACAAGAAGTTCAAGCACGACATCGACGTGGTGATCGACCGCCTGGTGGTGCGGCCCGACATGGCGGCCCGGCTCGCGGATTCGCTCGAGACGGCGCTCGAGATGGCGGACGGCATCGCCATCGTCGAGTACGCGGACCTCGCCGAGGGCGAGACGGAGCCGCGCCGCATCACCTTCTCGTCCAAGTTCGCCTGCCCGGTCTCGGGCTTCACGATCCCGGAGATCGAGCCGCGGCTCTTCTCCTTCAACTCGCCGACCGGCGCATGCCCGGCCTGCGCGGGCATCGGCTCGGAGATGCGGATCGACCCGGGCCTCGTCGTGCCGAACGGCGAGCTCACCCTGAAGCGCGGCGCCATCGCGCCCTGGGCCAAGTCGACCTCGCCCTATTACGGCCAGACGCTCGACGCGCTGGCGAAGCATTACGGCTTCTCGGTCGCGTCCAAGTGGAACGCGCTGCCCGAGAAGGTCCGCGACGTGATCCTCTACGGCTCCAAGGGCGAGCCGGTCCGCATGGCCTATAATGACGGCCTGCGCTCCTACGAGGTGAACAAGCCCTTCGAGGGGGTCATCACCAACCTCGAGCGCCGCTACAAGGAGACGGAGAGCGACTGGGCGCGGGACGAGATCTCGCGCTTCATGTCCGAGACGCCGTGCCAGGTCTGCGGCGGCAAGCGCCTCAAGCCGGAGGCTTTGGCCGTGAAGGTCGACGGCCGCGACATCGCGGAATCCACCGCGCTCTCCATCAAGGAGGCCGTCGCCTGGGCCCACGGCCTGCCCGACCGGCTCACCCCGAAGCAGAACGAGATCGCCTACCGCATCCTCAAGGAGATCCGCGAGCGGCTGACCTTCCTGCAGGATGTCGGGCTCGAATACCTGACGTTGTCCCGCAACTCGGGCACCCTGTCCGGCGGCGAGAGCCAGCGCATCCGCCTCGCCTCGCAGATCGGCTCCGGCCTCTCGGGCGTGCTCTACGTGCTCGACGAGCCCTCGATCGGCCTGCACCAGCGCGACAACGAGCGCCTGCTCGGCACGCTGAAGCGGCTTCGCGACCTCGGCAACACCGTCATCGTCGTCGAGCACGACGAGGACGCGATCCGCGAGGCGGATTACGTCGTCGATGTGGGGCCGGGCGCCGGCATCCATGGCGGCGAGATCGTCAGCGAGGGCACGCCCGCGCACATCATGGCGGATCCCGCCTCGCTCACCGGCAAGTACCTCACGGGCGAGCTGACGGTGCCGGTGCCGCCGAAGCGCCGGCGCTACGACAAGGCGCGGACCATCAAGGTCGTGGGTGCCCGCGGCAACAACCTGAAGGACGTGACGGCGGAGCTCCCGCTCGGCACCTTCACGGTCGTCGCCGGCGTGTCGGGCGGCGGCAAGTCCACCCTCGTCATCGACACGCTCTACCGGGCGGTCGCGCGGCGCCTCAACAACGCGGCCGAGCACCCGGCCCCGCATGACCGCATCGAGGGGCTGGAGCATATCGACAAGGTCATCGACATCGACCAGTCGCCGATCGGCCGCACGCCGCGCTCGAACCCCGCCACCTATATCGGCGCCTTCACGCCCATCCGCGACTGGTATGCCGGCCTGCCGGAGGCGAAGGCGCGCGGCTACGGTCCTGGTAGGTTCAGCTTCAACGTCAAAGGAGGCCGCTGCGAGGCCTGCGCGGGCGACGGCCTGATCAAGATCGAGATGCACTTCCTGCCGGACGTCTACGTCACCTGCGACGTCTGCAAGGGCAAGCGCTACGACCGCGAGACGCTGGAGGTGAAGTTCCGCGACAAGTCGATCGCGGACGTGCTCGACATGACGGTCGAGGAGGCGACGGAGCTGTTCAAGGCCGTCCCGACCATCCGCGAGAAGCTGGCGACGCTCTGCCGGGTCGGCCTCGGCTATGTCCATGTCGGCCAGCAGGCCACGACGCTCTCGGGCGGCGAGGCGCAGCGGGTGAAGCTCGCCAAGGAGCTGTCCAAGCGCTCCACCGGCCGGACGCTCTACATCCTGGACGAGCCGACCACGGGCCTGCATTTCCACGACGTGGCAAAGCTCATGGAACTGCTGCACGAGCTCGCCGACCAGGGCAATTCCGTCGTCGTGATCGAGCACAACCTCGAGGTCATCAAGACGGCCGACTGGGTGATCGACATGGGCCCGGAGGGCGGCGACGGCGGCGGCACCATCGTGGCCCAGGGCACGCCCGAGGAGATCGCCAAGAACCCCGCGAGCCACACCGGCCGCTTCCTCGCCGAAGTTTTGGCGAGGCGCCCCGTGAAGCGCGCGGCGGAGGCC
>JAFAEL010000188.1 GCA_023423995.1 Pseudomonadota bacterium
CTCGCGCACGGCGCTGACGACGCCATCCGCGTAGAAAGCTTCGCCGGGGGTCGTATAGGCGCGGATCAGGTCGATCACGATGACGGCCGGCTTCTGGCCGAAGCCGACAGTCCCGTCGAAGACGCCCCGGTAGTTGCTTTCTCTCGTATCGGCCATGGAGTTTCCTCTCGGGGCTTTATGCGGCGGGAGCCGCGGCTGTCTCGGATGCCGCAGGGGCGACGAAGGCGGGGAAGTGGCAGGCGGCGGCGTGGCCCGGTTCCGTTTCCGCCAGGCTCGGCACCTCGCCCATGCAGCGTGCAGGCAGCCGCTCGTTCCCGAACGAGCGCGTCTCGCCCGCCTGGCCGGCGGCAACCAATGCCCGTGCGCGAAGACAGCGCGGGTGGAAATGGCACCCGGGCGGCACCGAGGTCGCGGACCCGATCTCGCCGAGCGGAAGCGAGCGCTTGCGGCTGCGCTCCTCGCGCGGGTTCGGGATCGGGATCGCGGACAGGAGGGACACCGTGTAGGGGTGCTTCGGCCGGCCGTAGAGCGCATCGCGCGGCCCGATCTCGACCACGCGGCCCAGATACATGACCGCGACGCGCGTGCTCACGTGCCGGACGACTGCGAGGTCGTGGCCGATGAACACGTAGGTGATGCCGGTCCGGCGCTGGATGTCGCGCAGGAGGTTCAGGATCTGCGCCTGGATGGAGACGTCGAGGGCCGATACGGGCTCGTCGAGGACCAGCAACTGGGGATCGAGAACCAGAGCCCGGGCGATGCCGATGCGCTGGCGCTGTCCACCCGAAAACTCGTGCGGATAGCGCTCGATCACGGCCGGGCTGAGCCCGACATTGCGCATCGTATCTGCAAGCCGCGCCGGGATCTCGGCCCGCGGGATTCCGTGGACGATCATCGGCTCTTCGAGCAGCTGGCGCACCGTCATGCGCGGGTCGAGCGAGCCGTAGGGGTCCTGGAAGACCATCTGGATCCGGCTGCGCTCGCGGCGCATCGCCGCCTTGGGGAGCTGCGCGAGGTCGCGCCCTTCGAACAGGATGCTCCCGGAATCGGGATCGATGAGCCTGAGGATCAGGCGCCCGAGCGTGCTTTTCCCGCTGCCCGTCTCGCCGACGAGCCCGAGGGTCTCGCCGCGTTGGAGGTCGAGGGAGATGCCGTCGACGGCGCGGACGCTGGCCCCCTTGCGGGAGAACAGCCCGGAATGCCCTCCGAAGGTCTTGCTCAGCCCGCGCAGGGAGAGGAGCGGCGCATCGGGCCGGCTCGCGATTGAAGCGCTCATGCCGAGAGTTCCGCCAGGGGACGTCCAAGTTCGTCGCGGTGGTGACAGGCTGCCTTCTGCCCGGGCCCCGCCGGCTCGAGGCCCGGTGGCACGCTGCGGCAATCCTGCCGCCCGCGGGAAAGGAAGCAGCGCGGCTCGAAGGCGCAGGCCTGCCGTGGCATCCCGGGCTGCGGCGGCTGGCCCTCGATCGGCGTGAGCGGTCGGTCGGCATCGCCGTCCAGATGCGGGATGCTCCGGAACAGCGAGACCGTGTAGGGATGGGAGGCCGCCCCGAAGACCCGGTCCGTCGGGCCCTCCTCGACGACCCGGCCGGAATACATGACGGCAACGTGGTCGGCATAGCGCGCCACCACGCCGAGATCGTGCGTGATCAGCACGAGCGCCATGCCGGACTCGTGTTGGAGCTCCGCCAGAAGGTCCAACACCTGGGCCTGGACGGTGACGTCGAGCGCCGTCGTCGGCTCGTCCGCGATCAGGACCTTGGGGCCGAGCGCGATCGCCATCGCGATCAGCACGCGCTGGCGCATGCCGCCGGAGAACTGGTGCGGATAGTCGGAGAAGCGGCGGCTCGGCGCCGGGATGCGGACACGGTCGAGCAGGGCTACGGCCCGTTCATGTGCCTCCTTCCGCGAGAGCGGCAGGTGCGCCCGGAGCACCTCGACGATCTGCTCGCCTACCGGGAACACGGGGTTGAGCCCCGTGAGAGGGTCCTGGAAGACCATCGAGATCGTGGTGCCGCGGAGCTGCCTCAGCGTTGCCGGGGCGGCGCCGACGAGGTTCTGACCGTTCAGCATCACCTCGCCCTCGACGACCCGCACCGCCTTCGGGGCGAGCTGGATCGCCGACAGGAACGTCATCGTCTTGCCGGAGCCGGACTCGCCGACCACGGCCAGGGTCTCGCCGCGGCCGACCTGGAGGGACACGCCATCGACCAGGACAAGCGGGCTGCTGCCCTGGGGTACGATCGACCGCAATCCGCGTACGGACAGGATGGGCTCGGGCCGCTGCAGCGCCAGCGGCTCGGGCTCGCGAAGGCTCAGGGCAGCACTCACAGCATCTTCATCCCTGCCTGGCGACGCATCTTTGGATCGAGCGTGTCGCGCAGGCCATCTCCCAGGAGGTTCAGGGCGACGACCGTGACCGCGATGCACAAACCTGCCGAGATGGAGATCAGCGGCGTCGTGGTGATCGCGGCCTGCCCGTCGGCGATGATGTTGCCCCAGGTCGGCGTCGGTGGCTGGACGCCGAGCCCGAGGAAGCTCAGCCCGGCCTCGGCGAGGATCGCCGAGGCAGCGCTCACCGTGGACACGACGATGACGGGCGGCAGGGCGTTCGGGATCACGTGTCGCAGGAGGATGCGGGTATGTCCCATGCCGATCGCCTCCGACGCCTCGATGAACGGCCGCGGTTTGATCGTGAGCACCACCGAGCGCATCACGCTGGCAACACGCGGGATATAGGCGACCGACACCGCGAGGATCACCGATTCCAGCGAGGAGCCGCGGGCCGCCACGATCGCGAGGGCGAGCAGGAAGCCCGGGAAGGCCAGCAGGATGTCGTTCAGCATGACGATCACCCGCTGGATCCAGCTGGACGAATAGCCCGCGATGGCGCCGATCAGGGTTCCGCAACTGAGCGATATCGCGACGACCGCCATCGCGACCTCGAGCGAGACGCGGCTGCCATAGATCAGACGCGACAGCACGCAGCGCCCGAACTGGTCCGTGCCGAGCGGGAAGCGCGCGGAGGGCGGAGCATAGGTGTTCAGGAGGCTCGTCCGGGTCGGCGAGTTCGGTGCGAGCCAGGGCGCGAAGATCGCAACGAGCGCGAGCAGGAGCAGCACGCCGCAGCCGATCACCAGGCTCGGGTGGGAGAGGAAGCGGCGGAAGGCAGCCTTCCTCCGGCCGGTCGGGACCGGCTCGGCAAGGGGCTGCTCCGCGAGAGGAGAGATCGCGCTCATGCGAGCCTCAGGCGTGGATCGATGATGCCGTAGATGACATCTAGGGTGACGTTCACGAGGACGATGCCGGCGGCGAGCACCAGGACGCCGGCCTGAACGAGCTGGTAGTCGCGCGCGAGGATCGCCTTCAGCAGGGTCGAGCCGAGCCCGGGCCGGCTGAACACCGCCTCGACCAGGATCGCGTTGCCGAGCGACCAGGCGAAGGTGACGCCGATCACCGCCAGGATCGGCACGAGGGCGTTGCGAAGGGCCAAGCGATAGATGATGCGCCGCTCGGGAACGCCCATGGCCCGTGCCACCCGCACGTAATCCTGGTCGAGCACTTCGAGCATCGCCGAGCGCGTCAGCCGGGAAATGTAGGCCGCGACCGAGAGGCCGAGCACGATGGCCGGCAGGGCCAGGTGGTGCAGGTCGCTGAGCATCCCGCCGGACGAGCTCGCACCTAGGGTCGGGAAAAGTGGGATCCAATGCGCGAAGAGCAGGATGGCGACCAGCCCGAGCCAGAAGACCGGGAACGAGATGCCACCCAGCGAGCCGATGGTCACGGCGAGATCGATCCAGGTCCCCTGCCGCACGGCGGACATGATGCCGAGCGGAATGCCGAGCGCGACTGCAATGAGGAGCCCGGTGATGGCCAGGGAAAGGGACCAGGGCAGCGCGGCCAGAACTTCGGTCAGGGCAGCCTGGCCGGTCACGATCGACGTCCCGAGGTCGCCAGAGAGGGCATGCTTCAGGAACAGGAGGTATTGGGAGAGCAAGGTCTGATCCAGACCCAGCTTCGCCCGTAGAGCCGCCACCGATTCCGGCGTCGCGTAATCGCCCAGCATGTACAGCGCCGGATCGCCCGGGATGGCCCGGACGAGGAAGAACGCGACTGTCACGATGCCGAGCCCGGTGACAGCCAACTGGATGGCGCACCGGGCAAGGTACTTCGCCATTACGCGCTCCGGAGCCCGACCGAATAGGCCTGGACGGTGAACATGGAGTTCTGGACGAGGCCCTCCACGGCCGCCGTGTGAGCCATGAACAGCCGGTCGGCATAGAGCGGGAT
>JAFAEL010000212.1 GCA_023423995.1 Pseudomonadota bacterium
TTCGTGCTGACGGCCCGCTTCCGACGCCTGTCCAGCCCGTTTGGAATCGACGTAATTTATCTCGTCCACCGATACTTCGCGTGGACGGCGCTGCTCCTCGTCTATGGACATTTCGGGATCCTGTGGCTGCTGTACGAGGAGGCCCTCGGAGAGTTGAACCCTCTCACCGCCCGCTGGGAGCTGACGGCGGGACGGGTTGCGCTGGTGAGTTTCACCCTGGCGGTTTTCACGTCAGAGTGGCGCAAGCGGCTCTCTCTCGAATACGGATTGTGGCGGTACCTTCACGCCGCGCTCGCAACCCTGGGCCTGCTTGCAGCGGTCGGGCATATCCTTGGAGTCGGAAACTACACCGCGCTCGCACCCAAGACGGGGCTTTGGCTTGCCCTTACGCTTGTGTCTGTCGGACTGATCGCATGGCTTCGGCTGGTGAAGCCCTGGCTGCAGAAGCAGGCGGCGTATCGCGTCGTCAGCATTCAGCCCGAGGGCGACGGCAGCGCCTGGACGGTTGCCGTCGAGCCCTGCGGTCACGCCGGGCTCGGCTCCTTCAAGCCGGGACAGTTCGCTTGGCTGACCGCCCGCTCATCACCGTACCTCTTGCGGGAGCACCCATTCTCGATCGCGTCGCCTCCCGAGGCGCTGCCCCGATTGGAATTCGGCATCAAGGGCCTCGGCGACTTTACGAAGGCTATAGGCGATCTGAAGCCGGGCGAGCGGGTCTATCTCGATGGTCCGTATGGCGTTTTCTCCGTCGATACCTTCCCGGATGCGTCAGGTTACGTGTTCGTTGCGGGTGGCATCGGGATCACGCCCGTGATGTCGATGCTTCGCAGCCTCGCCGAGCGGTGCGCCTCGCAGCCGCTCTGGCTCTTCTATGGCAACCCGAGCTGCGACGAGATCATTTATGACGAGGAACTGACCCGGCTAGCTTCGCGCCTGAACCTGCATCGGGTCGACGTCCTGCAGGACGCGCCACCCGGCTGGGACGGCGAGACCGGAAAGCTGACGCGCGCCATCCTCGAGCGACACCTTCCGACCGACCGCCGCGGGCTGGCCTTCTTCCTCTGCGGGCCGCCGCCGATGATCAAGGCCGTACGATCGGAACTGACCGATCTCGGCGTGCCGGCCACCCATATCCGTAGCGAAATCTTCGAACTCGCGTGAGGCGCCCATGCGGACCCACCGCGCCTTGGCGCTAGCCTGCATGACGGGCCTTCTTCTGATCGCGCTATCGGCTGGTTTCGCACTTCGGCCCTGAGGTACGATCTCCGACGACGGGAGGCGCTGCCGTTCATTGGAGGTACCAGGCTTGACCCGTCGCGATCCTCGCGGGTTCCGCATTATACGAACCGTGACAGCGACGCTTCTGCACCAGCCGGGAGCCGGCGGGAACGCCCATTCGACGGACCACCTCCTATCGGAGAGCTGGCAAGGGTCGAGACCCGCTGCAGCAGCTTGATCGGCTGACATTCAAGCCAGGCTTGTGGCCCTCGCCTGATGTGAGTGGGCCCGCTGAGGAGTAGCCTGCCTGCCTCCACCGACGGCATGTCATGCTCGCGCCAGGACCGGACATTCGGTGCTTGCCGGGAAGCGGACGTTCGAGACCAGCCCGGATTACGCCCGCTCCCGACCGGGGCTGTGTGAGAACGCGGATCGTGCAGGGATTGGGTGAGTGCACCGAGCCTGGCCGTAGATCGAAGTGACGGGCCTCAGGCCCTGATCGCCGTTATCAGCGGGCCGACCCCGAAGATCTGGATCATCCGCTTCATGGAGCGGTACGTGCCGGTCGACCACCTGCTCCGCGCCATTGACCGGGTTGTCGACCTGTCGGGTCTGCGGGCGCGTCTGCGGCCGTTCTACGGCGAGATCGCCCGGCCCTCGACAGCGGCTCGGAACCGACTTCTTCAACGGTATCCTCTAGCAGGTACTCCTCGCTTATTCTCTACGGCGCATATCTGTACCAGGTGCTGGCTGCACAGGCTTGCGAGCCAGCAGCAGCAGTGACGCGCCTTCATCATCGGGGCGGAACGGCTGCGGCTTGAGCCTGCCCATGACGAGCCCACCCACGAAGCCAACCAGTGCCGAGGCGTGCCATGCCCAGGAATGGCGATAGTGCACATCGCGGCATTTCACCGGTGAGCAGCGCTCCATCCAGTAGACAATGGCGTCCACGTCGCACCAGGGCGTGATCTCGACCTCGGGAGAAACCAGTCCGACGCGCGACGCGAGCGCCTCCAGCGCCGCCTTCGTCCACCACGTGAGGTGATGCGGCACAGCGTTGATCAGATAGTTCGGAATTCGGGTGTGCGCCGCCGGCACGTGCGGCACGCCGATGATCACGGTGCCCCCTGGCCGCACCGCGCGCATCATCGCATGTGCCATCGCGACCGGCTGGTCGACGTGCTCCAGCACCTGGAAGGCGGTGACGAGGTCGTACTCGCCGGCATGCGTCCGCAGGTGGTCGTCCAAGCTCTCGACCCTGGCCCAAGATGCGCCGGGCTCGCCGGAGAAGTGTGGGTCCAGCCCCGTGTAGTCGGCGTGGCGCACCTCGTAGCGGAAGGCGCCGAAGCCACAGCCAACGTCAAGCACACGGTCGCCCGCCGCGACGTGGCGGGCGGCCAGCCGGAACTCGGCGCGGGGGTGTCCTTTGCGCGGGTAGTGGCGGTCGTTCAGACGGCTGTACAGGGTCGTGTAGAAGCCAGCATCCCCCTGCCGCATGGGATCGAAGAAGTAGAGACCCGTTGGTGACTCCCAGAGACCGAAACGCTTCGTTCCCCGGAAGCTCGGGCGTGCATCGACCCGCAGCGTGTAGCGCCAGAGATCGGCGAGCAGGCGCGCGCTCACCCATTGCACGAGGCGGACCGCTCGTTCGCCCGTGACGGGGCAGAGTGGGGTCGTCATGCGATGTCCTCCAGGGCCGACCCGTTAGATGACGAGTTGACCAAGCCTTCCAGCCGGAGCGCTCGGCGCATGCCCGCCCGGCTGATGGCGGCCCGACACGGGCCGGAGGTTGCGCTATACGGACCGGCGAAGGAAGCTCACCCGTCACGCCCGGGCTCGGCGAAGTGGCTCCAGCCGCCGCAATCACCGCCCTCACTTTAGTCTGTCAGTTGATTGATAACCGCCCGCCTGTGCAGTCTAAGCTGGATAGGCGAGTTCGGCTTCAGGGCGATTTCACCCCAGCCGGACTTGGCACGGGGGGGATGATGGTGGAGATAGGAAGCAAGTTTACGAAGGCGCCGCGGCGAAAGTCGGAGAAGGGCCGTCGCGTAGCAGTTTCGCCGGAGATGAAGCAGGCCTACGAGGAGGAGATCAAGGCGCGCACCGATCGTGAGGCGACCTATCTTCGCCACCTGCCCCCGCGCGAGCCGAAATAACCTCCGAGACGACGTTTGCTCCGCCCGCGTGCTGGGCGATCTGGCGGATCGGTGCTCCAAGGGCCTTCAGGACGGTTCACGCCGGCCTCTCCGCTCGTCACGGAGGACGTAGCCGTCGCGTTCAGGCGCTACGCACGGACTATGTAGCGGACGAGGAAAAAGCAGAGGCAGCGCAGCGCGGCAGGTGCGCTGGCGGCTTCGCTATGCCGAGGGACTGGCGCGCGGAAGGTCATGACCGGCATTCCGTCGTCGCCCCTAAGTTGACACTCGTCGGGTTAGCACAGCTATCGCGGAGCAGACTTGCGAGCCTCCGCGGCTCCGTTCGCCCAGGATGCCGACCCCATGGACGTATTCGATCGCCTGCGAGCCACCGCTGCCTCCGACTGGGCTCTGTATGTCGAGCACGACTTCGTGCGGCAGCTTCAGACTGGAACGCTGCCCGAAGCCGCATTCCGGACCTACCTGGTGCAGGACTACCTGTTTCTGATCCAATTCGCTCGGGCATATGCGCTTGCCATCTACAAGGGTCGGAATCTAACCGACATGCGAGTTGCACAAGCCGGCCTGTCCGCGATCCTGGATGTGGAGATGGACCTCCACGTCCGGCTCTGCGGACGCTGGGGGCTCTCCGCCGCTGATCTGGAAGCTGCGCCGGAGCATGCCGCGACGATCGCTTACACTCGCTTCGTCCTCGACTGCGGTGCTTCGGGCGACCTGCTCGACCTGCATGTTGCACTGGCCCCCTGCGTCATCGGCTACGCGGAGATTGCGACCCGGATAGCTTCTCAGGAAGACGCGACCCTCTCGGACCATCCGTATCGAGAGTGGATCATGGAGTATTCAGGCGAGCCCTACGCCCTCGTTGCGGCAGCCGCTCGCCGGCATCTCGATGCGCTTGCTGCGAGAGCGATGACTGAACAGCGGTTCGCCGAGTTGGCCGCGTTATTTGCGAAAGCCTCGCGGCTCGAGGCTGACTTCTGGCAAATGGCGTTGGATCCCGGGGCCTGAGGTCCGCCTGCGGCCAAGCACCTGATGTCCGGTTCGGCCGAAAGGAGCCGATATGAGTGTCGCGTTCACGCGCGAGGAAGACCTTGAGGCAGCGGCGGCCCATGTGCCGGACCGGCCCATCTCTCCGCACGCCAACTTCGTCACTCCGGAGGGCCTGGCCGAACTCGACGCGGCCCTCGCGACCGCGCGATCTGACTACGCAGCGGCGCAAGCCGCCGGAGACGTGCAGGCCGACCGGACAGCCATGGCGAAGGCCGCGCGGGACCTTCGCTACTACACGGCGCGCCGGGCGAGCGCGCAGGTGATGCAGCCGGATCGCTCCTCAGGGGCTGTCGTGTTCGGAAGCAAGGTTACCTTCGATCGGGAGGACGGGCGGCGGCAGACCTTCCGGATCGTCGGCGAGGACGAGGCGGACGCCCGGAGGGGCTCGGTGTCCTATGTCTCGCCCCTCGCACGAGCTATCCTCGGCCGCCGGGCTGGCGAAGTAGCCACCGTTGCCGGAGGAGAGATCGAGATCGTGGCGGTCGAGTGATCCCGTTCCTGGTTGACGATCCGGGTCAGGGTACCGAATCCGCTCCTTCCGCCTGGCGAACCAGCATCGAGCTCCGCTCGATCGAGGCAGTTGAGGGCCCGCCTGTTACGCAATCCACCTCTCCGTGCGCGCGCGACGACTGCAGGGAGGCTGAGCCGACCTTCCCGGCGCCGACCAGCCCAACCTTCATGAACCCGCCCTAGCCTCGCGAACCGGCAGGGGTAATCGGAACCTACGTGTCTGGTGATCGCGATGGCGGCCTGGTGGGGCCTTCCTGCGCGACGTCAGGGGACAACCGCTCGCGGCCCGCGTCGTTCGCCCCGAAAGGGGGATGAACTCCCGCGTCGGTCGGAAAGAGCCGCCCGACATGGCCGTGAAGGGTGATGGATCGCTCGAATCGCGGCCTGGAGGGCCCGGCGAACACCGCCGCAATTTACGGATCCTCGTGACGCGCCTTCGGCCGCCTATCGGAAGAGAGGATTGCGCCGCGCCTTCGTCACGCCGCCTGGATCTGGCAGAGCGTGACCTTGGGTTCCTGCATGCCGGTCACGGGATCGAAGCCGTAGGTCGTGACGGTGTTCATGCTCTCGCCGAGCACCACGGGATCCGCTCCGGCCGGGTATTTCGAGCGCTGATCCTCGCCCTGGTACCAGCCGGCGAAATGGAACGGCATCCAGGCGACGCCCTTGCCGACGCGCTCGGTGACGAGCGCCTTCACCTTGGCCTTGGCGTTGTCCTCGGGGCCTAGCACCCACACCCAACCGCCATCCTTGATGCCGCGCTCGGCCGCATCCACGGGGTTGATCTCGACGAACATGTCCTGCTGCAGCTCGGCGAGCCACGGGTTGGACCGGGTCTCCTCTCCGCCGCCCTCGTATTCGACCAGACGGCCGGACGAGAGGATGATCGGGAAGGATTTGGCGATGTTCTTTTCGACCGCCGCCTTCTGCACCGAGAAGCCGTTGTTCGGAATGCGGAACTGCCGCTCGTCCGGCCGCGTCGGGTATTTCGCGACGAGTTCCGGCTTCGGCGAGTAGATCGGCTCGCGGTGCACAGGGACGGGGTCCGGCAGGTTCCAGGCATTCGCCCGGGCCTTCGCGTTCCCGTAATGCATCACGCCATGATCGAGGCACACGCGCTGGATGCCGCCCGAGAGGTCGATCGCCCAGCTCACGGCATCGACGTTGTTGCCGCCGATCCGCTGGATGGTCGCCAGTTCCTCCGCGGTCAGGTCCTTGTCCCAGCCGAGCTTCTTCAGGATGCCGAAGGTGAACTCGGGATAACCGTCCGTCAGCTCGGAGCCGAGCGGGTAGGAATCCTCGGCCAGCAGGGTCGCCCCGTTCCGCTCGACGCCGAAGCGAGCCCGGAAGCAGCCCCCGCCGTCCTTCACGTGCAGGTTGGTGTTGTAGA
>JAFAEL010000215.1 GCA_023423995.1 Pseudomonadota bacterium
GTATTGAGATGCTCGACGGCGTCATGGCCGGGCTTGTCCCGGCCACCCCGATCCGAAGGCATCGATCATCGATCGAGATGGCCGGCACAAGGCCGGCCATGACAAAATGGAACAGGGAGACAGCGAGTGTCTGACGGGCTCCCCATCTTCGAACCCATCTCCTTCACGCTCGACGGAAAGGAGGTCACGGCCCGCCCTGGCGAGACGATCTGGCAGGTCGCGAGCCGGCACGGCACCGACATCCCGCATCTCTGCTACTCGCCGAAGCCGGGCTACCGGCCGGACGGCAATTGCCGCGCCTGCATGGTCGAGATCGAGGGCGAGCGGGTGCTCGCCGCCTCCTGCATCCGCAAGCCCACGCCGGGCATGAAGGTGAAGAGCGCCTCCGAGCGGGCGGAGGCGTCGCGCAAGCTCGTGTTCGAGCTGCTGCTGGCCGACCAGCCCGAGCGCGAATGCGCGCATGATCCGAACTCGGCCTTCTGGACCTGGTCTGACCGGATCGAGCTCGCGGACAGCCGCTTCCCGGCCGTGGACCGGCCGAACAAGGCCGACGATTTCTCGCATCCCGCCATGGCCGTGCAGCTCGACGCCTGCATCCATTGCGGGCTCTGCGTGCGCGCCTGCCGCGAGGTCCAGGTCAACGACGTGATCGGCATGGCCTATCGCGGCCATGGCGAGAAGATCGTCTTCGACTTCGACGACCCGATGGGCGGCTCGACCTGCGTCTCCTGCGGGGAATGCGTCCAGGCCTGCCCGACCGGCGCCCTGATGGAGAAGGCGCTCGTCGACGAGGAGGGCGTTTTCACCAACGCGCCCGACCGCGAGGTGGATTCCGTCTGCCCCTACTGCGGCGTCGGCTGCCAGCTCACCTACCAGATCAAGGACGACAAGATCGTCGCCGTCCAGGGCCGCGACGGCCCGTCGAACCAGGAGCGCCTCTGCGTGAAGGGGCGGTTCGGCTTCGACTATGTCCACCATGCCGACCGGCTGACGGTGCCGCTCATCCGCAAGGAGGGCGTCTCCAAGCACGACGTCGACATCGATCCCATGAACCCGCTGACGCATTTCCGCGAGGCGACCTGGGAAGAGGCCATGGAGAAGGCGGCTGGCGGGCTCGCCAGGATCCGCGACACGCTCGGCGGGGGCGCCCTCGCCGGCTTCGGCTCCGCCAAGGGCTCGAACGAGGAGGCCTACCTCTTCCAGAAGCTCGTCCGCGCCGGGTTCGGCACCAACAACGTCGATCACTGCACCCGGCTCTGCCACGCCTCCTCGGTCGCCGGCCTGCTGGAAGGCGTCGGCTCGGGCGCCGTCTCCGCGCCGTTCATGTCGGCCAAGGATGCGGACGTGATCGTCGTGATCGGCGCGAACCCGATCGAGAACCACCCGGTCGCCGCAACCTTCTTCAAGAACGCGGTCGAGCGCGGCGCGAAGCTGATCGTCATGGATCCGCGCGGCGTCGCCCTCAAGCGCTTCGCGACCTACATGCTGCAGTTCAAGCCGGGACGCGACGTCTCGATGCTGAACGCCATCCTGCACACGATCGTGGAGGAGAAGCTCTACGACCAGCAATACGTTCAGGCGAATGCCGACGACTTCGAGAAGCTCGTCGAGAACGTGAAGAACTATCCTCCCGAGGAGATGGAGAAGATCTGCGGCATCCCGGCCGAGACGCTCCGCGAGGTTGCACGGGTCTACGCCCGGGCTGAATCGGCGATCATCTTCTGGGGCATGGGCGTCAGCCAGCACATCCACGGCACCGACAACACCCGCTGCCTCATCGCGATGGCGCTCTCCACCGGCCAGATCGGCCGACCCGGCACTGGCCTCCACCCGCTCCGCGGTCAGAACAACGTGCAGGGCGCATCCGATGCCGGCCTGATCCCGATGTTCTTCCCCGACTACAAGTCGGTCGAGGATCCGGAGATCCGCGTCCGCTACGAGGAGCTCTGGGGCACCAAGCTCGATCCGAAGCGGGGTCTCACGGTCGTCGAGATCATGGACGCGATCCACGACGACCAGATCCGCGGCATGTACATCATGGGCGAGAACCCGGCGATGTCGGACCCGGACGTGCAGCATGCGCGCGAGGCTTTGGCCAAGCTCGACCACCTCGTCGTGCAGGACATTTTCCTGACCGAGACGGCGAAATACGCCGACGTCGTGCTTCCCGCCTCCGCCTGGCCCGAGAAGGACGGCACGGTCTCCAATACGAACCGGCAGGTGCAGATGGGGCGGGCCGCCCTCCCCCTCCCCGGCCAGGCGCGGCAGGACCTCGACATCATCATCGACCTGGCGAACCGGCTCGGGCTCGACTGGCGTTACAATCACGTCAGCGAGGTCTTCGCTGAAATGGCCTCCGTCATGCCGTCCCTCGCCAACATCACGTGGGAGCGGGTCGAGCGCGAATACTCCGTCACCTACCCCTGCGACGGGCCGGACGAGCCGGGGCAGGACATTGTCTTCGGCAACGGCTTCCCGACCAAGACGGGCCGGGCGAAGTTCGTGCCGGCTAAGCTCATCTCGCCTGCCGAGGAGCCGGATACCGAGTACCCCTTCGTGCTGACGACCGGGCGGCAGCTCGAGCACTGGCACACCGGCTCGATGACCCGCCGCTCGCAGGTGCTGGACGATCTCGAACCGGAGGCCGTCGCCTATGTGTCCGCGCGCGACATGGAGCGCCTCGGCGCGCATACGGGCGAGTTCATCCAGGTCTCGACCCGCCGCGGCTCGATCCAGCTCAAGGCGCGGATCGACGGCATGATTCCGCCCGGCCTCATCTTCATCCCCTTCGCCTATGCGGAGGCGGCCGCGAACGTGCTCACCAACCCGCAGCTCGACCCCTTCGGGAAGATCCCGGAATTCAAGTACTGCGCGGCGAAGATCGAGCGCGTGCCCGAGCCGGTGCTGCAGGCGGCGGAGTAGCTCCGACGGCGTCCCGGCCGGGCTCGTCCCGGCCACCTCGACCCGAAAAGCACAAGAGATCGGGATGGCCGGGACAAGCCCGGCCATGACAACCGGATAGTCCAATGAAAATCTGCATCTACGGCGCCGGGGCGATCGGCGGGTTCATCGGCGTGGGCCTCGCCCAGAGCGGCGCGGAGGTGTCCCTCATCGCCCGCGGCGCCCACCTGAAGGCGATCCAGGAGAACGGCCTCACGATCCGGGGAAAGGACGGCGAGCGCCACGCGAAGCTCCGCGCCGCCTCCGACCCGGCCGAGCTCGGGCCGCAGGACTACGTCATCGTCGCCCTCAAGGCTCACCAGGCCTGGGAGGCGGCGGAAGCCATGCAGCCGCTGCTCGGGCCCGACACCGCCGTCGTCACGGCGCAGAACGGCATTCCGTGGTGGTACTTCTACGGCTTCGAGGGCCAGTTCGCGAACCTGCAGCTGCAAAGCGTCGACCCGGATGGCCGGCAGTGGCGGGCTATCGGGCCGGAGCGCGCCATCGCCTGCACGGTCTACCCGGCGACGGAGATCACCGAGCCTGGCGTCATCAAGCACATCTATGGCGACCGCTTCGGCCTCGGGGAGCCGACAGGGAAGATCACCGAGCGGCTGACGCGCCTTGCGGAGGTGTTCGAGAAGGGCGGGCTCAAGCCGAAGATCGACCCCAAGATCCGGGACGACATCTGGCTCAAGCTCTGGGGAAATCTCTGCTTCAACCCCATCTCGGCGCTCACCCACGCGACGCTGGACGTTGTCGCGACCGATCCGGGCACGCGGGCGGTCGCGCGCGGCATGATGGCGGAGGCGGAGAAGATCGCGCGCCGCATCGGCACGCATTTCCGGGTCGGGATCGAGAGGCGGATCGACGGGGCGGCGGGCGTTGGCGCGCACCGCACCTCCATGCTGCAGGATCTCGACAAGGGCCGGCCGATCGAGCTCGATGCCCTTCTGACGGTGGTGCAGGAGATGGGCCGGCTGGTGGATGTGGACACCCCGACCATCGACATCGTGCTGGCGCTCACCCAGCAGATGGGCCGAGTCGCGGGCGTCTATCCCGTCTATCCGGAGCAGACGGAAGCCGTGCGGCTCGACTGAGCCGTCGTGAGCTCCGGGCGAGCAAGCCGCCCGGAGCAGGTCACGCGCCGCTCAGCGGCAGATGCGCCGCGTCTCCACGACCACCCGGCCGCCCGGACGCCGGATGCGCTCCTTGACGACGCGGCAGTCTCTGCCCCGGCGAACGTCCGGCCGGCAGGTGCGCACCGTGCGCCACTCGACCCGGCCACCCGGCCGGCGGACGCGCTCACGCCGCGTGACGCAGGCGACGTCCTCGATCAGGGAGCCGGTCTTCGCCAGCCCGGGGTCCATGAACTTCGCCGCCTGCGACGGCGTCGCGGCGAGGATCGCTCCAGCCGCCAGCGCAGCCATTCCGACGATCAGACGCTTCATCCGCATTTCTCCTTTGTGCGGGGGTGGCAGGGTTCGAACCACCGTGGCGGTTCGATGTTCCTTGGCGGAGTAGACCAACAGGGTTAACGGCATCGCCTTAGACGCCCCGTCAGGCCGCCTCGTCGAGCGCCGCCTCGCGCGCAACCAGCCCGACCGCGTCGCGAAGCGTCTGGAGATCGGCATCCGGGCGTGTACCCGCGGTGGCCAGATGGCGGCGATAGGCGCGCGCACCGGGCCGGCCGTTGAACAGCCCCAGCATGTGGCGGGTCATGCTATGGAGCCGAAGCCCCTCGGCGAGCCGGGCCGCAACATAGGGCTCATAGAGCGCGATTGCCTCGAACGGGTCGGAGGCCGGCGGCTCCTCGCCGAAAATCTCCCGATCGACCGCGAGCAGGATCGCCGGGTCCTGGTAGGCCGCGCGCCCGAGCATGGCGCCATCGACCTGCTCCAGGTGAGCTTTCGCCTCGGAGACGGTGCGGATACCGCCGTTGATGGCGATCGGCTTGTCGGGCCAGGCCCGCTTCAGCTCGTAGACACGGCCGTAATCGAGCGGCGGGATGTCCCGGTTCTCCTTGGGTGAAAGGCCCTGGAGCCAAGCCTTGCGGGCATGCACGACCAGCGCATCCGCTCCAGCGGAGAAGACGGCCCGGGCCATGTCGTCGAGCGCCGGGCCCGTATCCTGGTCGTCGACCCCGAGGCGGCACTTCACCGTGACCGGAACCGAGACGGCCGCCTTCATGGCGGCGACGCAATCGCCGACGAGCGCGGGCTCCCGCATCAGGCAGGCACCGAAGCGCCCGTCCTGCACGCGGTCCGACGGGCAGCCTACATTCAGGTTGACCTCGTCATATCCGAACCCCTCCGCGATCCGCGCGGCCTCCGCGAGATCCTTCGGATCCGACCCGCCGAGTTGCACTGCGATCGGATGCTCCGGGTCGGAGAAGCCGAGCAGCCGCTCGCGCGGCCCGTGGATGACCGCGCCCGTCGTGACCATCTCGGTATAGAGCCGCGCCCGCCGCGACAGGGTGCGATGGAAGGCCCGGCAATGCCGATCCGTCCAATCCATCATCGGCGCAACCGTGAATTGATACCCTCTGAGATCGCTGGGAATGTTGGCCTTCACCGTCACTTGGCCGCCGCGGCTCCTGTCTTGTTTCGACGCCATTTCAACGCGCTTCGACCCGTGTCGGTGCTTGCTACGGCAAGCGCGACGTGGCGCGACGGGATACCATGCCTGGATTGCAATCCAAAAAGGGCGGCGCGCTCGCGTGCCGAGAGAGGATGCCGAAGCCCTGCGGGCACCTGCGCCCAATTCGTGACAGGTATGTTGGCTGAAAGCGGCTAAGTCCGGTGACAGGTCGGGGTGGTGCCCCGGGGAGGATACAAGACATGAACCGCCGCATGTTGTGGGGCGTCATCGCGCTCGGCTTCGCCTCGGGCTACGCGTTCATGAGATGGGCGTTCCCGGGCATGTGGGGATCGTGAGCGGTCAGGATAGCGGAGACCTGCCCTCGAGCCTCAGACGAATGCCATCTGCGCGCACGAGGGTCCGAACTCTTCGATGAACTGGTTCAACAGGTCGCGCGGCACCAGCCCAGGCTGATCTCGCGCTGCCGCGACGGGCTCGAGCTCCAAGAGGCCTGGATCCCCCGGCCAGACTGCGCCAGCCAGGCCGATGTGAGCGGGCCTGCCCCGGATGGCGGAATTCATGACGTCGAAGCCGTCGATCGCGAGGCACGCCAGGCTGGCGAGGCTGCGGGGATAGAACCTGATGGTGCTGTGGTTCTGCAGCTCGACACCCCACCACTTGTTCCAGTCAGAGACGCGACCAAGGAACTCGAGCCGCTGCAGACCCGCGTCGCAGGCGTAGCGGATCGTCTCAAGCGTGAGGAGCGTTCCGGGGGAGACTTTATGGAAGGTCTCGTCGTAGGCGATCTTCAGCTCCCAAAGACAATCGTTGTGCACGATCGCCAGTCTCGCTGCGACAGTGTCATCGCCGATCCGAAGAAAGAACAGGCGGAGGCGGCCGTCTTCAGCCAGAGCGCTGGAGTAGGTTTCGAAGAAGCGCTTCCGCGCTGGATTGGGCAGAATGGCGGAACCGCAACTGCCCTTCCACCCTGATGCCTCGAGCCGCAGGAAGGCCGAGAGGGAGACGTCCACTTGATCGGGCTCGGGAGCTATGGCCGTCATGGTCACCGGGCCGAGCTTCTCCGCAAGTCTCAGCTTTCGGCGGATGTCGGCTCGGCGGGAGCTCGATATCCGGCTGAGGACCTCTTCGAAGCCGCCATAGAGCGGAACGGCTGGACTGGTCCCGCCGTCACTCACGTGCATGAAATCGCCGTATCCCAAGGCCGAGCGCAGGGCGACCGTCTCGGGACCGTTCGCAGGCACGCGTGACAGAAGGATCGGTCGTCCGATCTGCCGCAGTTCGGCAAGGAGCTCCTCAAGAGGAGCCAAGCCGGAATAGAGCAACTGAGAAGGCTCGTGCAGATCGCGACCGATGGACCTGTAGCGCGACACGCCTCTGCTGCCGACGCACTCGAAGGGAGCGATCGCCGCCGGCTCGCCCTTCTTGACCAGCACGTAGATCGCAGGCGCAGCCTGGCTGGCCGATAGGGCTGCCGAGAAGAACTCGTGCCTGAGAAGGGGGCTTCGCTGACGGTCGGCGAGGTGATTCCACGCCGCACGCAGCGACTGGAATTCATCCCAGGTGTCGATGAGCTTCAGCACGAGCCCGAGGCCCCTCCAGGCATCCGTATGAGCGCTCCGGCGATCGAGTCCAAGTATCTACGACGTAGTACCCATGGCGGCAGCCGGTACCGACTTGCCGTCCCATCCCTCTGGAAGGCCGCCTGCGCAAGCCGTGCCGCTTTTCGCGAGCTTCTTCGCCGGGCTGGCCGCCCCTCATGCCGCCTCGTCACGACGCTGGTCGGGCGGCGGTGCCGTGATCGGGGCGAGCACGGTGAAGGTTCCGTCGTCGGCACACCGCCACCCATCCAGCCAGAGTTCGTGTTGGAGGGAATTGACCGGGTAAGGGCAGCTCTCGATGGGCAGGCCGTCCAATCCCGCCTCGGCTCCTTCGTTCAGGAACTTGCTACGGTCGAACATCGCGGCACTCCTTCAGGAGGGCTCGCCAAGAAAACGCCCGTGAAAGCCGAGAGTTCAGAACCTCGGGTCGGGACTCGTGAAGACGCGGCGCTTCACCGTGCACCGGGACGGCACATCGCCTGCCGACCGCTCCGGCCCGGCTCCATGGTGACGGAGCGCCGCGAAGCCTACCTGCTCCGGCCGTCGGCTCAGGACAGCGCCTTTTACCGTCAGATCTCCTCCGCCCTACCCTGCCTCGCAATCATCCGGAAACGGCCGGAACGGAAGAACCTGGGCTAGAGAAGGCCGGGGCACGATCAGTGAGTCAGGTGACGAGGCGCAATCGTTTGGGTCGGGTATCGCCGGCTTGTGTCCTGACGCTGGCTTCGGCCCTGCTGCTCCCGCAACCGGCCTTCGCCCAGGACGTCTCCTCGGATCGCGCGGAGATGGATCTCGCCGCAGGACGTGCGCTGTTTCAGAACTCGCCTTTGTACGACAGGATCGTCGAAGTGCGCCCCCCGGTCGTGCTGACCGCAGCCGAGGCTCCCGTACGGCCCGCCACCC
>JAFAEL010000224.1 GCA_023423995.1 Pseudomonadota bacterium
GCCCTAGGAGCGACTGGCGATTTCTGCGCCCTGCGAGAGCGAGCGGCTCAGTGCTGTTGCGGCCTGTTCCAGGCTGGCGAGCCTCACGGGAAGGTCGTCGTTGAAGATGCGCTGCACCGGCCCGGTGAGGCCGACGCTGTAGAGGATGGAGCCGTCGGCGAGCCGCACCGGGTAGCCGAGGGCGCCGAGCCCCTCGTCGATCTCCGACACGCACGTGCCGTATCCCTTCTCCCGCACCGTCTCGTAATCCTTTAGGATCTTTTCTCGATCCGTGCAGGTCTGGCTCGTCAGGGAGACGAGTCCGCCTTCCAGCGCCTTCTCCACGATCGCGGGTGCCTGGAACGCCAGGATCGCCTTCGCGGTCGCGGCTGCGTGCGGGGGCATCTGGAGGTCCGGCTGCACATAGCTGCGCCACTGCACCTCGGGCGAGATGCTGAACACCACCCTCACCGCATGACCCACGAGGCGGGTCAGATAGCAGGTCTCGCCGCGCTCCGCCGCGAGCGCCTCGATGGCGGGCCGCGCGAGCGTCTCGAGCCAGCCTTGCTCGGCCGAGGCGTGAAGGAGCCGGACGAGCCTCTTGCCGAGCGTATAGGCACGGTGCCGCCCCCCGCCCTCGACCAGCCCGGCCCGTGACAGCCCGGCAAGGAGGCGGTGCGCGCTCGTCTTCGGCATGTCCAGGGCGGCGCAGACATCGCTCATCGTGACCGCACCCGGGAAGGCGGCGACGAGCTCGAGCACGCTCATGTAGCGGTCGAGGGGGCCGCCGGGGGAAGGCTCGGCATCGCCGTCCCGCCCTGCTTGGATAATGGGCACGCTGCCTCGAGAAGCGCGATTGACAATCCGGCTCGGCACCTTAGGCTCCAAACTGAATTCCGGAACATAGTTCCTTTTTCCGGAACTTCCAAGCACATTCGATCAGACACTCGACGGGGAACGGACATGCGACAGACACGACGGGCGGTTCTCGCGACGGCGGCAGCCGTCTTCCTGGCCGGGACGGTCATGTCCTCCGCCGCGGATGGCCCGATCGCGATCGGCGCAACCGTTCCGACCACCGGCCCGCTCTCCCTCACGGGCAAGCAGTACTTCAACACGCTGACGATGGCCGAAGAGGACATCAACAAGGCCGGCGGCATCAATGGCCGCCAGATCAAAATGGTGATCGAGGATGCCGGCGCGTCGAACAGCACCGCCGTCTCGGCCTTCGTGAAGCTGGTCCAGGAGACGAAGCCCCCCTTCGCGTTCCTCACGAGCTACTCCACCCAGAATCTCGCCGTCGCTCCGGAGGTCGCCAAGGCCGGAATTCCGGTGATGTATGCGGGCGGAGCGGATGCCGTCGCCGAGAACGGGAACTCCTGGATGTTCCGCATCCGTCCCTCCGACAGCCTGGCCGGCCGCGCCATGGCGCAGTTCGCGACGGGCACCCTGAAGGCGAGCAAGCCCGGAATCCTCTACATCCAGAACGACTTCGGCCAGGGCGGCGCGGCGGTCGCGCAGAAGCAGCTGGAAGCGGCCGGCATTAAGGTCGCGGCGAGCGAGGCCTATGGCCAGAACGACAAGGACTTCTCCGCCCAGCTGCTGCGCCTGCGCTCCTCGGGCGCCGATGTCGTCTTCATCTTCTGCTACCCGGCCGACGGCGCGCTCGTCCTCCGGCAGGCGAAGGCGCTCGGCCTGAAGATGCCGATCGTGGCATCCTCCGCGGCCTTCGTGCCGGCCGCCCTGCAGCTGCTTTCGGCGGCCGATCTCGACAATGTCTGGGGCGTGGTCGACGCCTTCGTGGATGCGAGCGTCGGCGAGCGCATGAAGGACTTCGGCGCACGCTACAAGGCGAAGTTCGGCACGGACGCGGACCCTTACGGCCTCGCCTATTACGACGGCGCGATGCTCATGGCCGAGGGCATGCGCAAGGTCGGGACCGACCCCAAGGCGCTCCGCGACTGGATCGCCTCCGCGAAGGAATGGCCCGGCATCGGCCATCCCTACACCTTCGACGCGAAGGGGAACGGCGTGCACGACCTTGCGGTCGTCAAGGCCAAGCGCGGCACCAAGAGCCTCGAGCTCGTGCAGAACGTGAAGCTCGACTGAGCCACGCTGCGGCGGCCGCGGGATATCCGCGGCCGCTCCTGGCGGCTCGCGGCAGAATCCCATGGCTGATCTCATCCAACTCGTCACGAACGGGCTTGCGCTCGGTAGCGTCTACGCGCTGGCCGCGATCGGCTTCGTGATCGTCTATTCCGCGACCGGCGTCGTGAATTTCGCTGCCGGCCAATTCGTGATGCTCGGGACATTCGCCGGCGTCACCACCCTGCTGCATTTCGGTCTTCCGATGCCGGTCGGCTATGCCGGCGCGGTCGCCCTGATGGCGCTGTTCGGGCTCCTGTTCTACGCGGTCGTCTACCTGCCGCTCAGCCGCAGCCCGGTCGTCACGATCATCATCGGCACGGTGGCGATCGGCATCACGCTCCAGAACGCAGCGCTTCTCACCTTCGGGTCCTGGCCGTTCCGCCTGACCTCGCCCGTCGAGGACATGGTGGTCGAGATCGGCGGCGCTGTGATCCCGATGCATGCTATCGCGGTCGTGGTCGCGACGGCGGTCCTCATCGGGCTTCTATGGCTTCTCCTGAACCGAACCGCGCTCGGCATCGCCATGCGGGCCGTCGCGCAGGACGTGCGGGCCGCCAAGCTGATGGGGCTGCGGGTCAACGTCCTCCTCGCCTTCACCTGGGTGCTGGCCTCCGTGCTCGCGGGCGTCGCCGGCCTGATGCTCGGCCCGATGTGGTTCGCCGACGTGAACATGGGCGATCCGATCGCCCTCAAGGCCTTCGCCGCAACCATCATCGGCGGCTTCGGCAGCCTTCCCGGCGCCATCGCGGGCGGCCTCTTCGTGGGCCTCGCCGAGGTTCTGGGCGCCTCGTACATCTCGTCGGCCTACAAGGACCTCATCGCGTTCGGGGCCATGATCCTGTTCCTGCTCGTGCGCCCGCAGGGCGTCTTCGGCGAGCGCATCCAGGACCGGGGCTGATCGTCATGCGCTCTTCGCTTCCCCTCCTGGCCGTGCTGCTGATCGCGGGTCTCGGCCTGTCCTTCGCGGCGTCGGAGTACACGCTCCGCCTCCTCAACATGGCCGTGATATCCTCCGTCGCGGTCGTCGGGCTCAATTTCGCCTTCGGCTATGCGGGCCTGATCTCGCTCGGCCACGCTGCCTTCGTGGGACTGGGCGCCTACACGCTCGCAATCCTTACGACACAGGCCGGCTGGTCTCCCTGGCTGGCCGCCATACCGGCGATAGCCGGGACGGGCCTCGTTGCCGCGGTGCTGGGCTACCCGCTCCTGCGCCTCAAGGGCCACTACCTGGCCCTGGCGACCCTCGGCCTGAACGTCAGCTTCAGCATCGTCGCCGCGAACTGGATCGAGGTCACGGGCGGCACCAACGGCATCGCCCGGATCCCCGGCCTCAATGTCTTCGGCCACGCGCTGACGGATGAGCGCTCCTTCCTCTGGTTCGGGCTCGCCGTGCTCGCGCTCCTCTCCCTAATCGCCCTCGCGATCCATGGCTCGCGCATCGGCCGGGCTATGATGGCGGTCCGCGACGACGAGACGGCCGCCGCGATGACCGGCATCAACGTGACCGGCGTGAGCGTAGCGGCCTTTGCTCTGTCGGCCGTCTATGCAGCCGTCGCCGGCTGCCTCTTCGCCACCCATGTCCATTTCGTCTCGCCGGACGATTTCAGCTACGCGCATTCCATCACGCATCTCGCCATGCTGATCGTCGGCGGTGAGGGCACGGTTGTGGGCGCGATCATCGGCGCCACGATCCTCACCTTCCTGCCCGAGTGGTTCCGCATCTTCGGCGACGGCTATCTCGCCTTCTTCGGCCTGATGATGCTCGCCATCCTCATCTTCCTGCCGACCGGGATCATGGGTCTCCTGCGCCGCTGGCGCCGGCCGGTCCGTCCAGCCGCCCCGGCCGAGGCGGATCTCAAGGAGGCCGTGCGGTCATGAGCGCCCTTCAGGCAACCGGCATCACCAAGCGCTTCGGCGGCCTTCTTGCGCTCTCCGAGGTCGATCTCACGGTCAATCCGGGCGAGTTCGTCGCTCTGATCGGCCCGAACGGCGCGGGAAAGTCGACGCTGCTCAACGTCCTCACGGGGCTGTCGGCGCCCACGACAGGGCGCATCGCGCTGGAGGGACGGGATATCACCCGGCTTTCCACCCACGGCCGCATCCGCGCGGGGCTCGGACGCACCTTCCAGCACGGAAGGCTCTTCGAGCGCCTGAGCGTGGTGGAGAACGTCATGGTCGGCGCCGCGAACCAGAAGGGCCGGAGCGAGGCCGAACTGCGCAGTCACGCGCTTCGGCAGCTTGATCGCATGGGGCTGGGGCGCTTCGCCGAGGAGCCGATCTCGGCGCTGACCTACGGCAACCGGCGCATGGTCGAGCTGACGCGCGTGCTCGCCTGCGGGCCACGCGTGCTCCTGCTCGACGAGCCGGCGGCCGGCCTGAACACCGGCGAGGTCGAGGACCTGATGACGAGGCTCCGGGCCATCCGCAGCGAGGACAAGATCGCGATCGTGCTGATCGAGCACAACATGGGCATGGTGATGCGGCTCGCCGAACGCGTCGTCGTGCTGAACTTCGGCAGCAAGATCGCCGAGGGCACGCCTGCCGAAGTGCAGGCGGATCCCGCCGTCCTGTCCGCATATCTCGGCGAGGGAGCAGCGCATGCTCGCCATTGACAAGCTGACCGTCGCCTATGGCGAGATCGTCGCCCTGCACGGCATCTCGCTGAATGTGGCGGCGGGCGAGACCGTGGCGCTGATCGGAGCCAACGGCGCCGGCAAGACCACGCTGCTGCAGACCATCTCCGGGCTCAACCCTGTGCGGGGCGGCGATATCCGGTTCGCCGGCGCCTCCATCGCCGGCGCCTCCTGCGATCGCCGGGTGCGGATGGGGATCGCCCATGCTCCCGAAGGTCGCCGCATCTTCCCCGGCCTGACCGTGGAGGAGAACCTGATCATCGGCACCGCTCCGTGGCGGCGCCCCGGCGGCTCCTATGCCGACGAGCTGGCCTTCGTGTTCGACCTGTTCCCTCGCCTCAAGGAGCGCCGGAAGCAGCTCGGCTGGTCGCTCTCCGGCGGCGAGCAGCAGATGCTCGCCATCGGCCGCGCCCTGATGGCGAAGCCGAAGCTGCTCCTGCTGGACGAGCCCTCGCTCGGCCTCGCGCCGCGTCTCGCCGAGGAGGTTTACGAGCGGGTCGGGCGCATCCGGAGCAGCGGCCTGACGATCCTGGTCGTCGAGCAGAATACGGTCCTGGCGTTGGCCGTGGCGGATCGCGGCTACGTGCTCGAGACCGGCCGGGTCGTCCTGGAGGGCTCGGCCGCCGACCTCAAGACCAATCCCCGCGTGCGCGAAGCCTATCTCGGCCGCTGAGGCCAGGAGACGAGTGATGACCTATCCAGATCCCGCTTCCCGGTCGAAGGCGGCTCACGATCGTGCCCGCGCGAGCCTGCCCGGCGGCAACACGCGCACGACCGTGTTCATGAAGCCGTACCAGATCTACGCCGAGCGGGGCGAAGGCTGCCGCGTGATCGACCTCGACGGCGTGGCGCGGATCGACTGCATCAACAATTTCACCTCGCTCATCCACGGCCACGCTCATCCGGTGCTCGTGGAAGCCGCCTGCGCACAGATGCGTCTCGGCAGCGCGCCGGGCCTGCCGACGCTCTCCGAGATCGACCTCGCCGAACTGCTCTGCGGCCGCGTGGCCTCCCTCGACCGCATCCGGTTCAGCAATTCTGGCACGGAAGCCGTGATGAATGCCCTGAAGGCCGCCCGCGCCTTCACGGGCCGGCCGAAGATCGCCAAGTGCGAGGGCGCCTATCACGGCTCCTACGATTATGCGGAGGTGAGCCTCGAGTCTCGCCCCGAGACCTGGACTCAGGGTCCGCCGGCCTCCGTGCCCTACGCCAAGGGCACCCCCCAGGGCGTGCTCGATGACGTGGTGACGCTTCCCTTTAACGATATCGACGGCGCGGTCAGCCTCATCCGGGCGCACGGCGCCGATCTCGCCTGCGTGCTGGTCGATCCCATGCCGAACCGCGCCGGGCTCGTTCCGGCCGACCGTGCCTACATCCAGGCGCTCCGGGAGGTCACGCGGGAGGTGGGTGCGCTGCTGATCTTCGACGAGGTGATCAGCTTCCGGCTCGGCTATGGCGGCGCGCAGCCGCATTGGGGCGTGGACGCGGATCTCACCACCTTCGGCAAGATCATGGGCGGCGGTTTCCCGGTCGGCGCGACCGGGGGACGGGCCGACGTGATGGCCGTCTTCGACCCGAGCGAGGGGAAGCCGGCCTTGCCGGCCGGGGGCACCTTCTCGGCGAACCCGGTCACCATGCGGGCCGGCCTCGCCGCCATGGAACTCCTCGACCACGCCGCCTTCGAGCGCCTCGACGCCATGGGCGAGAAGGTTCGCTCGGGAATAAACGAGGCATTCCGGAAGGCGGGGGTGCCCGGTGGCGCGACCGGAATGGGATCGCTCCTGAAGATCCACTTCACCGACCGGCCGGTGCGCGACTACCGCTCCGCCCATCTCGGCGCAGCGGAGACCCAACGCCAGGCCGCCTTCTTCCGCACGCTCCTCAACGAGGGCGTCCTGATGGCGAGCTACGGCCTGATGGCGCTCTCCACGCCGATGACCGACGACGACCTGGATGCCATCCTGACCGCCGTCTCCGCCGGCCTCGTCGCAGCCAAGTCCGCCTGATCGCAGAACCTCTCCGGCCTCCGCAAGGAGGCCGCCAGCATCCAGAGATCGTCATGACGCGCGCCGTCGATCCCATCACGCGTTCGGTCGTCGAGCACCGGCTGTCCTCCATCGTCACCGAGATGGGGGAGGCCATGCTCCGGACCTCCTATTCGCAGATCCTGAATTCCAGCCGCGACTTCTCCATCGGCATCACGGACGTCCAGGGCCGGCTTGTCGCCCAGGCCGACCACATCCCGGTCCATGTCGGGGCGCTGCCCTGGGCGACGAAGGCCGTCGAGGAGCGGTTCAAGGATGTCGTCCCGGGCGACGTCATCCTCATGAACGACCCGTATCACGGCGGCTCCCACCTCCCGGATCTCACCGCGTTCGTTCCAGTTTTCGATGGCGAAAGGCGCCTGTTCTGGACCATCGTTCGGGCTCACCAGAGCGACATCGGCGGCTCGACCTACGGCGCCTACAACCCCGATGCCCGCGACATCTGGACGGAAGGACTGCGCGTTCCCCCGGTCCGGCTCTACGAGGCCGGCAAGCTGCGGGACGACCTGCTCGACCTGCTCGCGCTCAACACCCGCATCGGCCATGACTTCCGCGGCGACCTCGCCGCCATGGTGGGCGCCGCCCGCCTCGGCGAGCGCCGCATGGCGAAGCTCTTCGCCGAGTTCAGCGGCGAGACGGTGGTCGATGCCGTCGAGGGCCTCTTCGATGCGGCCGAGACGCGGAGCCGGGCCATCATCTCCACCTGGAAGGACGGTGTGTTCGAGGGAGAGGCGTTCCTCGACGACGATGGCCATGGACGCGAGAACATCCGCATCGCCGCCCGCGTAACCAAGCGCGGCAGCGACATCGAAATCGATCTCTCGGATTCCGATCCGCAATCGACGAGCTTCGTGAACTCCTCGCACGCCAACATGCAATCCGCCTGCGTGATGGCGATCGCCTACCTGCTCGATCCCGACATCCCGAAGAACGCCGGCGCGTTCCGGCCGGTGACCGTGAAGGCGCGCGAGGGCACGATCGTGTGGGCCGAGCCTGGCCGGCCGGTCACGATGTGCACCAGCCACCCGTCCGACGAGATCGTCGAGGCGATCGTGAAGGCGCTCGCCGGCTCCTGCCCCGACCGCGCCATGGCGGGCTGGGGTCGCCGCTTCCGGATCGCCCTGCAGGGGGAGGATCCGCGTACGGGCCGGGGTTTTATCTGGCACATGTTTCATGCAAGGCCTGGGGGCGGAGCATCCCCAGGCGGCGACGGGTGGTCCTCGGCGGGCGAGTGGCACACGGTCGGCGGCCTGAAATTCGGCAGCGTTGAATTCGCCGAGGTGCGCTTCCCGCTCCATTTCCGCCGCCACGAGTTCCTGCCGGATTCCGGCGGCGAGGGGCAGTTCCGGGGCGGGCTCGGAGCGGCGCTCGACCTCGTGGTCGAAACGGAGAAGCCGGCCCTGGCCAACACGGCCGGGGACGGGGTCCGGTACGGCGCCTGCGGCATGCTCGGCGGGCGCGACGCGCCTCCGCACCGCTACCGCCTTCTGTCCCAAGGAGCAGAGCCCCGGGACCTGAAGACGAAGGAAACGAACATTCCGGTGCAGCCCGGGGACCTTTTCGAGGTTCGCTCCGGCGGGGGCGGCGGATGGGGCCCGCGGGAGAAGCGCGATCCCGCTGCGCGCGAGCGTGATCTGGTCGAGGGTTTCGTGACGGTGAAGGGGGACCGCTAAGTGACGTCTTTCAGGATCGGGATCGACGTCGGCGGGACCTTCACGGATCTCGTCGCTGTCGACGTCAATGGCCGCACCGTTTTCGCAAAGTCGCCCTCGACGCCGGCGGACCAGTCCATCGGCGTGCTGGCGGGGCTCGAGGAGCTTGCGCGCAGGCTGGACGTAACGCTCCGCGACATGCTCGGCCGGACCGAGCGGATCGTCCACGGGACGACGGTCGCCACGAACGCGCTTCTCGAGCGCAAGGGCGCGAAGATCGCCCTGCTTACAACCGAAGGGCACCGCGACGTCCTGGAGATGCGCGAGGGGCTCAAGGACGATCGCTACAACCTGCGCTCGCCGCCGCTGGCGCCTCTCGTGCCGCGAAGCCTGCGGATCGGCGTGCGGGAGCGGCTTCGGGCCGACGGATCGGTCCTGACGCCGCTGGACGAGGCCTCGCTGGCGGATGCGATCGAGCAGGTGCGGGCATCGGGCGCGACATCCGTCGCCGTCTGCTACCTGCACGCCTACCGCAACCCGGCGCATGAGATCGCGACGGTCGAACGCCTCGCACGCGAACTGCCCGACCTCTACGTCTCGCGCTCGTCGGACGTGCTGCCGCAGATCAAGGAATATGAGCGCGTCTCGACCACGGTGGTGAACGCCTATGTCGGGCCTGCCGTCCGGCGCTACCTGACCAACCTCGAGCGGCGGCTGCGCGACAGCGGGCTTGCGGGCAGTCTCTTCATCATCCTCTCCCATGGCGGCATGGCGCCGGTCGAGGAAGCCGGACGCCTGGCCGCCGCCACCGTGCTGTCCGGCCCTGCCGGTGGCGTCGCGGGGGCGCGGCGCTGCGCCGAGATGCTCGGGGTCGCGGACCTCGTTCCGTTCGATGTCGGCGGCACGTCGACCGACATCTCGCTGATCGCGAACGGCCAGGCCGCGCTGTCGGGAGCACGCGGGCTCGCAGGCGAGCGGATTGCGCTCCGGTCCCTCGATATCGCCTCGGTCGCGGCGGGCGGCGGGTCGCTGGCGAGCTATGACGGCGGCCAGTTCAGGGTCGGACCGGAGAGCGCCGGGGCCGTGCCCGGGCCCGCCTGCTATGGCGGTGGCGGCACCATCCCGGCGGTGACGGATGCCAACCTGCTCCTCGGCTATCTCGACCCGGCCACCTTCCTCGGCGGCCGCAAGACGCTCGACCTCCCGGCTGCCGAGAAGGTCGTCGACGGCTTCGCGGCACGTCTCGGCATGTCGCGGGACGAGACGGCCCTCGGCATCCACCGTCTCATCAACCTGCAGATGGCGGATGGCATCCGCCTGATGACCCTTCGCCGTGGCGTCGATCCCCGCAAGTTCGCGCTCTTGTCCTTCGGCGGAGCGGCGGGTTTGCACGCCGTCGAGGTCGCCCGCGAACTGGAAATTCCACGTGTGATCGTCCCGACGGTCGCGTCCGTCCTCTCCGCGTGGGGCATGCTGGCGAGCGATCTGCGCTACGAAGTCAGCCAGACCCATGCTGGGTCTGGCGCGGCCATCGACGATGCCGGCCTGCGAACGATCTTCGCGGACCTCGAAGACCGCGCAACCGCTCGCCTGCGCGAGTGGTTCGATGGCCCCATCCGGATCGAGCGCTCGGCCGAGATGCGCTACGGCGAGCAGGTCTTCGAGGTGGACGTGGCGCTCGATGACGTGGCGTGGGATGCGCCGGATCTGGTTGCCCGCGTGCATGAGCGCTTCCACACGCGGCACGAGGAGCTCTTCACCTACGCGTCGCGGGATCAGGAGGTCGTGTTCGTCAACGCCCGGGTCGCGGCTGTCGGAGCCGTTCCCTCCGCAGAGGGCGAATTCGTCGTGACGCAACCGACAGAGGTGCCAGCCCTGACCGAGCGCCGCGCCTATTTCGATGGCTGGCGCTCCGTTCCGGTCTACCGCATCGAATCCCTGCAGCCGGGCGCGACACTCGCCGGCCCCGCCATTTTCGAGGCGGAGACGACGACCGTGATCGCCGGCGAGGGCGATGCGGTGAGCGTGAACCGGTACGGCTGGCTGGACATCGCTCTGCGGAGTTGAGGGGCCGCGCGCCACGGATCACCAACGGCTTGATGGGCGGCGCTCGCGGCTTCCGAGGGCGCGTGTCCCTCACCCGCGTGGTGTCGTCTCCGGCGTTGCCCTGACCTCCCGCCGGGTCGTTGGGCTTGGCCCTGCTTCCTCGAATGGCTAAGCCATAGGCTGTCGGCGCGCGTCCTCGGGCGCCGGGCGGGGGGAGGATGTCGAAGATCGCCGTAATGGGCGCCGGTGCCGTCGGCTGCTACTACGGGGCAAGGCTCGCGCAGGCGGGCCATTCGGTCACCATGATCGGACGCCGGGGACACGTCGCCGCCATGCGGGAGCGTGGCCTCATCCTCGAGACCGCCACCGGCACCGGTCCGGTCCGCGTGGAGGCGAGCGAGGAGGCGGCCGGAATCGCCAGCGCTGACCTCGTGCTCGTCAGCGTCAAGTCGAACGACGTGGACGCGACCGGTCGCGGCATCGCCCCCTATCTCGACGCGGGAGCGCAGGTCGTCAGCCTCCAGAACGGCGTCGATACGGCCGAGCGGCTGGAGCAGGCGATCGGCCGGCCCGTGATCCCGTCCGCTGTCTATGTGGCGGTCGAGATGGCCGGGCCGGGCCACGTGAGGCATCACGGCCGCGGCGAATTGGTGATCGGGTCGGGGCCATCGAGCAGCGCAGTCGCGATGCTGCTCCGGGAGGCGGGAGTACCGGCGGAGGTCTCCGATAACGTCGTCGGCGTTCTTTGGGCCAAGCTGATCGTCAATTGCGCCTACAATGCCCTCTCGGCCATTCCGCATCTCCCCTACGGCCACCTCGTGACGGTCGCCGGCGTGCCCGAGGTAATGGACGACGTCGTCGCCGAGTGCCTCCAGGTTGCAGACAAAGCCGGGGTCACGTTGCCCGGGGACGTGCCGGCCGCCGTCCGGGGCCTTGCCGCCTCCATGCCAAGCCAGTTCTCGTCCACGGCCCAGGACCTGGCGCGCGGCAAGGCCAGTGAGATCGATCACCTGAATGGATACGTCGTGCGGAAGGCGGCGGAGCTTGGGATCGCCGTGCCGGCGAACCGGGCGCTCTGGGTCATGGTCAAGCTGATGGAAGCCCGCCGCGGATGACGCCCTCGGCGGCGATCCTGGGCGAAGTTCCTCAGTCGCGGGCCGGCGCACCCAGCGCGTCTTGTGTGCCGCTCACCCACACAGCTTTCTGTCCATCGTAGGAAGGTCCAATGCCGCCCACCAACCGCACGCTTGCATCTGTGGAGCAGCTTCCCACCGAGCGCGATGGACAGTTCGTCGGTTTGGGACCGCAGCTCTATCGCGTCGAGCGGCCGTGGGGCAGGCTGCCCGCCGGGCTCTCGTATCTCGGCATCTCCGACGTGACTGTGCTTCCCTCCGGGAACGTCGCTGTTGTCGTCCGCGGAGACCCTGCGGTGCTGATATTCGCGCCGGACGGCTCGTTCGTCGATCGATGGTCCTGCCCGGACATCGTGGCTGGCCATTACATCCGGGCGAGTGCGAGCGGCCAGATCTTGCTGTCGGACTTTGATGGGCACCGGATCCACTGCTTCAACGAAGCCGGGCGTCGCGAATGGGTGCTCGGGGCGCGGGATCGCCCGCGCTTCGGCGAACCTTTCAATCACCCGACCGACGCTGTGGAAGTCTCCGACGGAGATATTTTCGTCTCGGACGGCTACGGCAACTCTTGCATTCACCGATTTGACGCGAATGGAAAATGGCTCGCTACCTGGGGGCGGCCGGGAACCGGCCCTCTCGAGTTCAGCACGCCGCACGCGATCACGGTCGATCAACTGGGCCGCCTTGTCGTGGCCGATCGCGAGAACAACCGTCTACAGGTCATCAGCCGCGATGGTTGCTGGCTCGGCGAGATCCGAGGCGTGTTCAAGCCGATGGCCGTCGAACCGGCCCCGGGGGGCTTTCTGCTCGTAACGGATCAGACACCGAGGTTGTCGCTGTTCAACTCGGCTGGCGAACTCGTCGGGCGATGCCGCACTTTCGGCACTGTGGGGCATGGGCTGGCGCGAGGGCCCGACGGCTCGATCTATATCGCCGAGATGGGTCCCGACATGCTGACCCGCTTCGCACCTGTGGAGGGGCTCTGATCAGCCCGCGGACAAGCGGGGAGGACCGTACCGCTTCGAATTTTTCGAAGACAGACAACGCCCAATTCAAATTCTACGCTGGTGACCAAGCCCCTAAGGTCGAAGCTTCGACCCGCCCCGAAGGCTTTGGCTGCACGCGCAACCGATGACTGAGCCACGCTTTCCCAGTTGGAGAACGCTCTCGACAGACGAATGTCGGGGTGTCGCGGATGCATCATTGCTGCATCCGATCGAGATGCGGCTGCGGCTGGAGCTTGTAGGGCTGGCTGAGACCGCGGGTGGATCCACCCGTCGCGAGCCGGCAACTGCCTTCCCCGAAGCGGCTGGATAATCGCGGCATGGGGGATCCTGCGGTCGGCTTACCTCGGTCCTATGACGCCGCCGCGGCGTTCGCTCGCCATGCTGTCCGAACGCGCTTCGGCGATCTTCCGGCCGATGCCGTCCGGAAAGCGAAGACCTTCCTGCTCGACAGCCTTGGGGTGGGGCTCGCCGGCACCTCTGACGGAAACGCGGGCCGGGTACTGGCGGCGGCCTCCACTTGGGGCTCGGGCGCCGACGCGACCGCCTGGGGCAGCGGCGAGCAACTGCCCGCGCCTTCTGCAGCCTTCGTCAACGCCTATCTCATCCACTCCCTGGAGTTCGACTGCATCCACGAGCGCGCTATCGTCCACCCGATGGCGACGCTGCTGTCGGCGCTCTTCGCCTGGTCGGAACGTGCGGCCCGGCGGGATCGGCCGGTGAATGGGGAGCGTTTCATCGCGGCGATGTCGGTCGGCGTGGATGTCGCGGGCCTGCTCGGATCCGCCACCGATTCCGGTCTGCGCTTCTTCCGCCCGGCAACCGCCGGCGGCTTCGGTGCCGCCGCGGCGCTTGCGAATGTCGCGGGCCGGGATGAGGCCGGTGCTCGCAATGTCCTCGGCCTTCATTTCGGGCAGGTCTCCGGCACCATGCAGGCCCATGTGGAGGGCTCGCCGGCGCTAGGGCTGCAGATCGCCGCAAACGCGCGGGCCGCGGTGACGGCAATCGACCTCGTCGACGCTGGCCTGACGGGCCCGCGGGACGTCCTGAACGGGCCCTTCGGCTACTACGCGCTCATGGAGGGCGGTTCGTTCGACCCAGGGCCCATTGAGGCGGAGCTGGGCCGCGTGCCGCAACTCACTCGGCTGTCGCACAAGCCGTTTCCGAGCGGGCGCCTGAGCCACGGGGCGGTTGACGGCCTGCGCCGTCTGATCGCCGAGCATGGCTTCGCGCGGGAGGCGGTTCAGGAGATCGTCGTGCACGTGCCGCCGGTGGTGATGCGGCTCATGGGGCGGCCGAACGTGCCCAACCCGTCGTCGAACTATGCCAAGCTCTGCCTGCCCTTCGTGGTTGGCACGTTTTTGGCTCGCGGCCGGGTTGATGTGCCCGACTTCAGCACGTCCGAGATGCGGAACGACCCGGCGGTGCACACCTTTGCCGAGCGGGTTCGCCTTCTCCCGGACGACAACCCGAGCCAGAACGCGATTGCGCCTCAGCGCGTCACGGTTCGCCTGAACGGCGGTGAGCAGTTCGAGGTGATCGTGCCGGCGATCTATGGTCATCCGGATTCCCCCCTCACCGAGGCGGAGAACCTGGAGAAATTCGGCCGCTGCTGCCGCTATGCCGACCCACCGGTCCCGGTGGAACTCCAGGACCGGCTGCTGACTCTCGTCGCCGATTTCGACAAGCTCGAGGATGTTTCGGTTCTGCCGCGCCTCCTGGGAGTGCAGCGCGGATCGTGACCCAAAGCCTCACTGAGCAACTCCTCCCGGTCCTCCGTCGGCCGATCCCGACCGACGTGCGCCGCCGGGCGGCGCTCCATGTCCTGGACTGGATCGGTTGCGCCTCTCTCGGCGCCACGACGGAGGTCGGGCGCGTGTTCGGGGCGGATGCACGCGGCTGGGGCCCCGGTCGGGCAGCCGTGCTCGGTGGCACCCGCCATCCCGGCCGCGCCGCTGCCTTTGCCAATGGTGCGTTCGGCAACGTGTTCGAGATGGACGACCTCCATAAGGAGGCGATCGCACATCCGGGTCCGGTCGTCGTGCCGGCTGCGCTGGCCGCCGCCGAGGCCGCAGGCGCGACCGGGCCGGCATTTCTCGACGCCGTGGTGCGCGGCTACGAGGCCATGATCCGGCTGGGCCGCTCGATGGGGCCAGGCCACTACCGGCATTTCCATCCCACCGCCACCTGCGGCGCCTTCGGTGCTGCGGCGGCAGTAGGCGACATCCTCGGCCTCGACGACGCCGCGCTCGTATCCGCCCTTGGCAACGCAGCAACCCAGGCGGCCGGGCTTTGGCAGTGCCGGCACGAGCCGGTCATGACCAAGCAACTGCACACCGCAAGGGCGGCGGAAGCGGGTTATGCCGCCGCAACGCTGGCAGCGAGTGGGCTCACCGGCCCGCGATACATCCTGGAGGGTACGCAGGGCCTCTTCGCGGCGATGGCGCCCGACGGAGAACCTGACCGTTTCCTGGCCGATCCGGACGGGCCTTGGCTCGTGACCGAGACAAGTATCAAGCCTTGGGCGGCGTGCCGGCACGCCCATGCAGCGATCGATGCGGCGCTCTTGCTCCGCGAAGCCTGCGGCTCCCGCCTCCCGGAACGCATCACCGTCCTGACATTCGCCGACGCGATCACCTTCTGCGACCGCCCGGAGCCTCGAAGCAGCATCGAGGCGCGGTTCAGCCTGCAGCATGCCGTGGCCGTTACACTGCTCGGTGGCCCCCCGCCGCTTGCCGCCTTCGAGAAGGACGGCATCGACCAGCCCGACGCCGCCGCCCTCAGACGTCGCGTTCGGGTTCGCCTGGCCGAACCCTATGCCTCGGCCTATCCACGCCGGTTCGGCTCCGGCCTGGAGGCCGAATTCGCCGACGGTACGACCCTTGCGGCGGCCGCTCCCGATGCGCTCGGCGATCCCGAGAACCCGCTTTCGGAGCACGCCGTCATCGCGAAGGCCCATTCACTGTTGGAGGCTGCCGGAACGAAGCCTGCAGCTGCGGCAGAGATCGCACGCGCAGTGCTGTCGCTCGCGACCGGCGGTAGCCTCCCCGAACTCACCCGGCAGCTGCTGCCGAACTAGAACAAGGAGGATTGAGATGCCGATCGCCGGGAAGGGAATGCTGATAACCTGGATGGATGTGGATCCGTCCGAGGAGGCCGACTTCAACCTCTGGTACGATCGGGAGCATCTTGCGGAGCGGGTAGCGATCGAGGGCTTCATGGAGGCCCGCCGCTGGATCGCCGTACAGGGGCCGACCAAATACTTCTGCACGTACTCGACGGAGACCTTCGAGGTCCTGAGCAGCCCCGCCTATAAGCAGGTCCTGGCAAACCAGACGGCGTGGTCGAACAAGCATATCTCCCGCTTCCAGAACCCTGGCCGGGTGATCGGACGGATCACGCATAGCCGAGGTCAGGGCCGCGGCGGCGCACTCGGCGTCGTTCGCCTTCGCCCTCCGTCAGAAGACCGGGACTCCGCTCGCGCGAAACTTCTTCCCCTGCTTGATCCCGGAATGCTTCCGGGCATCATTTCGCTTCACCTGGTGGAAAGCGATCCCGAATTATCCAAGACCTTGACCAATGCGGATGCGCCAAATCCGGGTGCCGCGGACTGGTACGTGCTCATCGACGGGACGGACGTGAACGCCATCGCACGGCTGATCGAGACGAGGTTCGAGGCAGCGGGCGTTCCTGTCGTCACCACCGGCACCTATCGGCTCTTGTGGGACCTTGCGAAGGGCGAACTCTAAGTCGTCGTCATCCAGCAACTCTGTCACTTCTATTGTGGAGGGGAAACGTGAGATCCATCAGGGCGATTTTGGCGAGCGTTGGATTATCCTGCGCAATCCTTGCGAGTTCGGCCGCCTCGGCAGATAAATGGAACATGCCGGTCCGCTCGAACGAGCGTAACTACTTCACGCGCAACATTCAGCAATTTGCGCAGGACGTGAAGCAAGGGACGGCCGGCAAGCTCGAGATTGTCGTGCATCCGGAAGACTCGCTCACCAAGCAGCCAGAGGTGAAGCGGGCCGTGCAGACGGCACAAGTCCAGCTCGGCGAGTTCCTGATGTCGATGCATTCGAACGAGAATGCGGTCTTCGGCGTCGACGCGGTGCCTTTCCTGGCCAGCAACAACGAGGAAAATAGAAAGCTCCTCGCGGCAGCGCGGCCGTTCATCGAGGAGCGGCTGGCCCGGCAGGGCATCCGCGTTCTGTTCGTGGTGCCGTGGCCGCCGAACTCTTTCTACGCCGGCAAGGAGATCAAGTCCGTCGCCGACTTCAAGGGCCTGAAGTTCAGAGCCTTCAACCCGGTCACCGGCCGGCTGGCCGAATTGATGGGCGCCGTCCCGGTCACGGTGCAGCAATCGGAAGTGCCGCAGGCGTTCTCGACCGGCGTCATCCAGGCGATGATCACCTCGCCGGCCACCGGCGTCGATACGCAGGCCTGGGACTTCGTGAAGTATTTCTATGAAGTGAAGGCGATGGCGCCCTGGAACGTCGTCATCGTCAACGAACGCGTGTTCAGCCGATTGGACCAGGCCACGAAGGACGCCGTCCTGGCCGCGGCGAAATCTGCCGAAGAGCGGGGCTGGGCCTTGCAGGCCGAGGAGACAGGCAAGCTCGTCGAGACCCTCAAGTCCAAGGGCATGGAGGTCCGTCAGCCCGGTCCGGAGCTGATGAAGGAACTCAAGGCCATTGGGGACAAGCTCATCGAAGAATGGGCAAAGGCGGCTGGCGAAGACGGTCAGAAGATCCTCGCGGCCTACCGCAAAAGCTGAAGCGGATGCGCTTTCTCGACAAGCTCTACGCGGCGGGGATCGTCCTCGCCGCGATTTTCATGGCTTTCATTGCGGCCCTGACCCTCGCACAGGTCGTCGGCCGCTATTTCGGAATGGTGGTGCCGGATGCGGGTGATATCGCCGGCTACGCCATGGCCGGGTCGATTTTCCTGGCCCTGCCGCACACGCTTCGCAGTGGCGGGCACATCCGCGTCAACCTGCTTCTGATCCACGTTCCGAGCCGCGCGCGGCGGGCCCTGGAGGTGTGGTGCGTGTCGTTCCTGTGCCTGATCGGGGCCCTGTTTGCCGCATTCGCGGTCAAGCTGGTGCTCGATTCCTACGAGTTCGGCGACGTCTCGACGGGCATGATGCCGATCCCCCTCTGGATCCCGCAGCTCTCGATGGCCGTCGGGGCCGTCCTTCTGGAGATTGCCGCGATCGAGGAACTCGCCCGGGTCCTGACGGGGCGCGAGCCAACTTACGCCCGCGCCGAGGGCGACGGCTTCACCGAATAGGATGAGCATGGACCCGCTTTTCTACAGCCCCGTTCTCGCCCTAGCACTCGTACTCCTCCTCGCCTCCGGGCTGTGGGTGGCGGTCTCGCTCATCGGCGTGGCGCTTCTCGGCATGCTGCTCTTCGCCGACGCGCCCATCGAGTTGGTCATGCCCTCTTCGATCTGGGGCGCGGTCAGCAGCTGGACGCTGACCGCCCTTCCGCTCTTCGTGTGGATGGGCGAGATCCTGTTCCGGACGAAGCTGGCGGACGATCTCTTCAATGGCCTCGCGCCCTGGACGAACCGGCTCCCGGGCCGGCTCATGCACGTGAATGTCATCGGATGCGGCATCTTCGCGGCCGTCAGCGGCTCATCCGCGGCGACTGCGGCGACGGTCGGACAGATGTCCCTGCCGGAGCTGAAGCGGCGAGGCTACCACGAGGGAACGAGCATCGGCTCGCTCGCTGCTTCCGGTACGCTGGGGCTCCTGATTCCGCCCTCGATCATCATGATCGTCTACGGCGTATCCGCGAACGTCTCGATCGCCCGCCTGTTCTTGGCCGGCGTGCTGCCGGGCCTCCTCATGATGGCGCTGTTCATGGGCTACATCATGCTCTGGTCGCTGCTGAACCGGGACAAGATGCCTCCCGCCGAGCCGAGCCTGCCCATGCGCGAGCGGATCAAGCGGCTGCGCCTGCTGCTGCCGACCGTGCTCCTGATCGTGGCCGTCATCGGCTCGATCTATGGCGGCGTCGCGACCGCGACCGAGGCTGCCACGCTCGGCGTGGTCGGCTCGCTTCTGGTTGCGCTCTTCTCGGGCAGCCTGACCTGGGAGAACTTCAAGGAGAGCCTCTACGGCGCGACCCGTACCTCCTGCATGATCGGCTTCATCATCGCGGCCGCGGCCTTCCTGTCCGTCGTGATGGGGTATGCAGGCATTCCCCGCGCGCTGGCGACCTGGATCGGCACGCTCGAGCTATCGCCGTACGGCCTCATCTTCTCGCTGACCATCCTTTTCC
>JAFAEL010000247.1 GCA_023423995.1 Pseudomonadota bacterium
TCCGGTCCCTTCCTGCGCCCCGCCGCTCCGGTCCGGGCCTTCGGGGGCGACACGATGGGGACGGGCTGGTCGGTGAAGCTCGCCGGCCGCCCCGACGTGAGCGACGCGGTGATCGAGGCGGCGATCCGGCAGGCGCTTGATGGCGTCATCGCGGAAATGAGCGGCTGGAACCCCGCCTCCGACCTCGTCCGCTACAACGAGGCTTCCCCTGGCACCTGGCACGCGCTGCCGGACGGGTTCCTGACCGTCCTCGGGTGCGCCCTCCGCATCGCCGAGCTGAGCGAGGGCGCCTTCGACCCGACGCTCGGCGCGCTGGTCGACAGCTGGGGCTTCGGACCCGCCGGCCCGATCGCCGGAACTCCCGCAACGGCTGCCCTCGACGGTCATCGCCGCGTCTGCGGCCGGCGCGGGCTGCGCCTCGACGGGCGGCGCCTCTTTCAGCCCGGCGGGCTGACCCTCGACCTCTCGGGGATCGCAAAAGGCTTTGCCGTGGACCAGGTCGCGGCCGCGCTCCGCGCCCTCGGCTTCTCGAGCATCCTGGTCGAGATCGGCGGGGAGCTGCGCGGCGAGGGCGTGAAGCCCGACCTGTCCCCCTGGTGGGTCGCGCTGGAGCAGCCGCCCAGGACCGTCGGGCTGCCCGAAACGCTCGTCGCTCTCCATGGGCTCTCGGTCGCGACCTCGGGCGATTACCGCCGCGTCCGGGAGGTCGATGGCAGGCGCATCTCCCACACGCTCGACCCCGCGACCGGTGCGCCGACGAACTCAGGCCTCGCGTCGGTGAGCGTACTCCACGAAAGCTGCATGGAGGCGGATGCCTGGGCCACCGCGCTGACGGTGCTCGGGCCGGACAGAGCCATGCAAGTCGCCGCGAGACACGGCATCGCGGCTCACTTCGTTCTCCGTGAACGCCGTGGTTTTCGCGAGATGTGCAGCCCCGCGCTGGACGCCCTGTCCTAGCGAAAACGCGGCTCTGATTGACGCACGCCCGTCGCCCCGGTCTAATCCTTGCAATGCGGATGTCGTGGCCGTGATCGGGGGGATGATCAGACGTGAAGCGTAGTATTCTCGGTGTCGTTTCCGTTGCGGCCCTCCTGGCCTTCTCGGGGTCGTCAGGCGCTCAGCAGCCCACATCATCGGGCACGCCCAAGAAGGGCGGCGCATTGCAGGTCGTCGTCACGCCCGAACCCCCCATGCTGATGCAGGGCCTCAACCAGAACGGCCCGACCAATATGATCGCGGGCAACATCTACGAGTCGCTGCTGCGCTACGACGAGAAGCTCAATCCCATGCCTTCGCTCGCGAAGAGCTGGGAGATCTCGCCCGACCAGACCGTCTACACGTTCAAGCTGCAGGAGGGCGTGAAGTGGCATGACGGCAAGCCCTTCACGGCCGACGATGTCGTCTTCACGCTCGACAAGTTCCTGCGCGAGGTTCACCCGCGCTGGCGCCCGATCGTCAACGTGCAGGTGAAGGCGATCGAGAAGGCCGACGACCTGACGGTCCGGGTCTCGCTCAAGCAGCCCTTCGGGCCCTTCATGCTGTCGCAGGAGGTCGCCTCCGCGCCCATGATCCCGAAGCACATCTACGAGGGGACGGATTACCGGGCGAACCCCGCCAACAACACGCCGATCGGCACCGGGCCGATGAAGTTCGGCGAATGGCGCAAGGGCTCCTTCGTCAAGCTCGTCCGCAACGAGGAGTACTGGGACAAGGGCAAGCCCTATCTCGACGAGATGTACTTCCAGTTCATCCCGGACGCGGCGGCGCGGGCCGTCGCGTACGAGACCGGCAAGGTGGACGTGCTCACCGGCGGCGCGGTCGAGATCTTCGACGTCGCCCGGCTCGCGAAGCTCCCGAACTCGTGCGTGACCACGAAGGGCTGGGAGATGTTCGCCCCCCATGCCTGGATCACGCCGAACACGACGCGCGGCATCCTCGGCAACAAGACCTTCCGCCAGGCCATGATGTACGCGATCGATCGCGACTTCGGCCGCGAGGTGATCTGGTCGGGCTACGGCAAGATCCCGACCGGGCCGATCTCGTCCAAGACGAAGTTCTACTCGGCCGACGGCGTGAAGACCTACAAGTACGATCCCGAGATGGCCAAGAAGCTCGTCAAGGAATCGGGCTACAAGGGCGAGAAGCTGCAGTTCCTCGGCCTGCCCTACGGCGAGACATGGCAGCGCTGGGCAGAGGCGATCAAGCAGAATTTCGCCGATGTCGGCATCAACATGGACATCGTGTCGACCGACGTGCCCGGCTGGACGCAGCGCACGTCGAACTTCGACTTCGACATGACCTTCAACTTCCTCTACCAGCTCGGCGATCCCGCCACCGGCGTCGCGCGCTCGTACGTCTCGAGCAACATCGTCAAGGGCAATCCCTTCGGGAATGTCGGCAGCTACTCCAATCCGGAGGTCGACAAGCTCTTCGCCGAGGCGGCGATCGCCCCGTCCGAGCAGCGCCAGGCGATCTACACGAAGGTGCAGCAGATCCTCGCCGAGGAACTGCCTGTCCTGTGGCTGCTCGAACTCGACTTCCCGACCGTCTATCGCTGCAACGTGAAGGACCTCGTCACGACGGCGGTCGGCATCGACGACGCGGCGAAGAACGTCTGGAAGCAGTAGTTCACCGTCATTCCGGGGCTCGCGAAGCGAGAGCCCGGAACCCATAAACGGCGACGCTGGGCATGCCCTACCACGTGTACATGCTTGCCAGTCGCCGGCACGGGACGCTCTACCTGGGCGTGACCAACAACCTCGCGCGCCGGATCTGGGAACATAAGACGAAGGTGATCCCAGGTTTCTCGGCCAAGTACGGAGTCGACCGGCTTGTCTGGTACGAGGCTTATGACCGTATCGATGAGGCGATCGCGCGAGAGAAGGCCCTGAAGAAGTGGCGGCGAGACTGGAAGTTGCGGCTGATCGAGGAAATGAACCCGGAGTGGGAAGATCTCTATCTCGTTCTCAATCGGTAGCGTTTATGGGTTCCGGGCTCGCCTGCGGCGCCCCGGAATGACGCCCTCGACCTGATGTTCCGCTTCCTTGCCTCGCGGGTCGTGAAAGGCGTGGTCGTCCTCCTGGCGATCGCGGTCCTGAACTTCGCCCTGATCCGGGCTGCGCCCGGCGATCCCGCCACCGTGATGGCCGGGGAGGCCGGGGCGGCGGACGAGGTGTTCGTGCAGCAGCTGCGCGAGCGCTTCGGGCTCGACCGGCCCATGATCGAACAGCTCGGGCTCTACCTGAAGGGCATCGTGACCTTCGATCTCGGCTTCAGCTACCGGCAGGGCCGCTCCGTCGCCTCGCTGATCGGCGAGCGCTTGCCGGCGACGCTGTTGCTGACGGGTTCCGCCTTCGTGATCTCGCTCCTCTTCGGAACGGCGCTCGGGGCTCTCGCCGCGCGGCGGGCGGGGACCTGGTCGGACACGGCGATCACCACGACGGCGCTCCTCTTCTATGCGACGCCGCTCTTCTGGATCGCCCTGATGAGCCAGATCGTCTTCTCGCTGAAGCCCGGGCTCGCGCCCAATGTCGGGTACGAAACGATCGGGGCCGGCTATACGGGCGTGGCGCGCGTGCTGGACATCCTGCACCACCTCATCCTGCCGGCGCTCACCCTGGGCCTCTTCTTCACCGCGCTCTATGCCCGCATGATGCGCGCCTCGATGCTCGAGACGGCCGGGGCGGACTATGTCCGCACTGCGCGGGCGAAGGGCGTCGCGCCCGGCTTGGTCACCCGGCGGCACATCGCCCGGAACGCGATCCTGCCGGTCGTCACCCTGGCGGGCCTGCAGGCCGGGCAGATCGTCGGAGGCGCCATCCTGACGGAAACCGTGTTCGCCTGGCCGGGCATCGGCCGGCTCATGTTCGAAGCCTTGGCCCAGCGCGACTACCAGGTGCTGCTCGGGGTCTTCTTCGTCTCCTCCGCGATGGTCGTCCTGTTCAATCTCATCACCGACATGGTCTACCGGGTCGTCGATCCCCGCATCCAGGTGGGTGGCTGATGACCTTCCTCGGCCGCTTCGCCCGCAACCGCGGCGCGCTGATCGGGCTGCTCGTCCTGGCCCTGATCATCGCGGCCGCGATCGCCGCCCCGACCCTGTATCCGACCTCGCCCTGGCGCATGGTATCGCGGCCCTTCATGGCGCCCTTCGCGCTCGACCGCTTCCCGCTCGGGACGGATGCGCTCGGGCGCGACGTCGCCTCGGGCCTAATGCACGGCGCGCGCGTGTCGCTGCTGATCGGCCTCGTCTCGACGCTGGTGGCCCTGCTGATCGGCGTGCCGCTCGGCGCGGTCGCGGGCTATTTCGGCGGCGTCGTCGACGATCTCGCCATGCGCTTCACGGAGCTGTTTCAGACCGTGCCGAGCTTCGCGCTCGCGATCGTCATCGTGGCGATCCTGCAGCCGTCGATCTATTCGATCGTGCTCGCGATCGCGATCGTCTCATGGCCGCCGGTGACGCGGCTCGTGCGCGGCGAGGTGCTGTCGCTGCGCTCGCGCGACTATGTCCACGCCGCGATCACGGTCGGCCAGCGCACGCCGCGCATCATCTTCGGCCAGGTGCTGCCGAACACGATCGCGCCCATCATCGTGATGGCGTCGCTGATGATCGCCTCCGCGATCCTGCTCGAATCATCGCTCTCCTTCCTGGGCCTCGGCGATCCGAACCTCATGACCTGGGGCTACATGGTCGGGGCGGGGCGCACGCGCCTCATCGACGCCTGGTGGATCTCCTTCTTTCCAGGGCTCGCGATCTTCCTCGCGGTGCTCGCCCTCAACCTCGTCGGCGAAGGGCTGTCCGATGCGCTCAATCCTCGACTCGCCCGCGAAGGTCGGTAGAATTCCGATCCAGATGCCACCTTCCCGTGCCGGCGAAAGCCGGATCCCGTTATTCACACCGTTTGTCCTGGCTTTTGCCGTCGTAAGCGGTGAATAGGCGCTCATGTCCGTACTCCAGATCGAGAACCTATCCCTCGCGCTGCCTGCGATGGCCGACAGGCCATACGCCATTCAGAACCTGTCGCTCTCCATCTCTCCCGGCGAGACGCTTTGCGTCGTGGGCGAGTCGGGGTCCGGCAAATCCCTGACCGCTCTCGCCACGATGGGCCTCCTGCCGCGGGCCGTGAAGCCGGCGGGCGGCTCCATCCGGCTCTCCGGCCGCGACCTCCTCGGCCTCTCCGAGCGCCAGATGCAGGACATCCGCGGCCGTGAGATCGGCATGATCTTCCAGGAGCCGATGACCTCGCTGAACCCCGTGATGCGGGTCGCCGACCAGATCATGGAGACCTTCGAGGCGCATGGCGCGCTCGACCGCAAGCGGCGCTACGACCGCACGATCGAGCTCATCACGGAAGTCGGGCTGCCCGACCCGGTGGCCATCGCGAAGGCCTATCCGCACGAGCTCTCGGGCGGGCAGCGCCAGCGCGTCATGATCGCCATGGCGCTCGCCATGGAGCCGAAGCTCATCATCGCGGACGAGCCGACGACGGCGCTCGACGTGACCACCCAGGCGCAGATCCTGAAGCTCATCGACGCGCTGCGGAAGAAGCACGGCACCGCCGTGATGTTCATCACGCACGATTTCGGCGTGGTGGCCGAGATCGCGGATCGGGTCGCCGTGCTCCAGCACGGCATCATGGTCGAGGAGGGGCCGGCGGCGGCCGTGCTGCACATGCCGCAGCACGACTACACCAAGCGCCTGCTCGCGGCGGTCCCGTCCCTCGTCCCGCCCCCGCCCAAGGACCTGTCCGCCGCCCCGAAAGCCTTCCAGGTCAAGGACCTGACCAAGACCTACAAGGGTCGCGGCCTGTTCCGGCGCGGCCGCGAGGTGAAGGCCGCGGACCACGTCACGTTCGAGATCCAGCGCGGCGAGACGCTCGGCCTCGTGGGCGAATCCGGCTCGGGCAAGTCGACCGTCGGGCGCTGCGTGATGCGGCTCATCGAGCCGGACGAGGGCTCCATCCGGATCGGCGACCTCTCCATCCGCGAGCTCAGCCAGTCGCAGTTCCGCCCGATGCGCAAGCGCATCCAGATGGTGTTCCAGGACCCATTCGCGTCGCTCAATCCGCGCCGCACGGTCGGGCGCATCATCGCCGAGGGACCGATCGCGCAGGGCGTGCCGAAGAAGGAAGCCCTGGAGAAGGCCCGCAAGCTGCTCGACCTCGTCGGCCTCAACGCCAACGCGGCCGACCGCTACCCGCACGAATTCTCGGGCGGCCAGCGCCAGCGTATCGGCATCGCACGCGCGCTCGCCCTGGAGCCGGAGGTGCTGGTGGCGGACGAGCCGGTCTCGGCGCTCGACGTCTCGGTCCAGGCGCAGATCCTCGCCCTGATGCAGGACCTGCAGAAGCGGCTGGGCCTCGCGATCCTGTTCGTCACCCACGACCTGCGCGTCGCCGCGCAGATGTGCGACCGGATCGCCGTGATGCAGAAGGGCAAGATCGTCGAGCTGCAGCCGACGGCGAAGCTCTTTGAGAACCCGCAGCACGCCTATACCAAGGCGCTGCTCGCGGCCGTTCCGGGCGGCCGCGAGGTCGGGGCGACGCTCGGGGCGCAGCCCGCCTAGCCCGGCACCGTTTCCGCCTGTTCGAGCGCGTCCGCGGCGCGCTCGACGGCGCGGACCGCGATCGTGCCCTCACGGCCGTCGAGCTGCAGTTCCTGCAAGGGCGCGTCGGACGGGTAGCCGGCCGTCCTGTAGACGGCATCCGATATCGCGGCCTCGACCTCCAGCCGCTTGGTCGCGCTCTGGAGCCGCGCGGCGACGTTCACGGCGTCCCCGATGGCCGTGAAGACCGGCCGGCCGCTCGCGCGCCCGCCGATCTCTCCCAGGATGACGGTGCCGCAATGAATGCCGATCCCGAAGCGGATCGGCTCGCCGACATCCTGCGCCATCAGGCCATTGAGGGTCGCGATCTCCTGGCCGACCCCTGCGGCGGCCGCCAGCGCCTCCCGTGCGGCGCTCTGCGGGTCGCTCGCCAGCCCGAACAGGGCGAGGAGCCCGTCGCCGAGGAACTGGTTCGGCACGCCTCCCGCGACGAGGACGGCCCGGGACACGGCGTCGAGAAAGCGGTTGATCAGGAACACCGTGTCGTAGGGCAGGTGAGTCTCGGCGAAGCGCGTCGAGCCGCGCATGTCGACGAACATGGCGACGACGAAGCGCTCTTCCCCGAAGGCGCTCGCGATCCGGCGCGCCTCGAGCGGCCCGGCCCAGGGCGCGATGAGGGGCGCCACCTGCACGTCTCCCTTCGGCCGGAGCTGGCAGGCCAGCCTGACATGGGGCCCCGCCTCGATCCGCTCCAGCACGGCCCGCTCGGCCGCGCTCGGCGCGGGCAGCTCGTTCGAGCCCGGGCCGAACACCCGCACGCGGCAGGTCGAGCATCGGCCCCGGCCGCCGCAGACGCTGGCATGCGGGATGCGCCCGATGCGGCTCGCCTCCAGGATGGTCGTCCCCCGCGGCACCTCCAGGCTCCGGCCGTCCGCATAGGTGACCCGCACGAGCCCGCGCCGGCGCTGGGCGAGATGCCGGACACCGCGCGCCGCAACGGCGCCCGCGAGAGCCAGCAGGAAGCCATAGGTGACCGTATCCTGCCATCGCTCGAGCACCGCGATGCGGGCCGCGGCTTCCTGGGAAAGCGGGCCCGTCGGGTAACCGTTCGCGAGGCGCCAGCCCTCGTCGGCCGCGAGCGCAGCCACCTCGCGGCCACCCTGGATGATACCGAGCAGCGCCAGGAGCGGAACGAGGATCGCCACGCAGAGCAGGGCCGGCGCGACGGCCGGGAAGCGCGGCTTCAGGCGGAGCCAAAAATAGAGGCCGATCGAGGCATGGGTCCAGGCCAGCACGAGGCTCGTCATCTGGCGCAGGCCCGTGGCGGGCGAGACCTCGAAGAAGAGGTGGAGGAGCTGCGAATAGGTGCGGCCCTCGCCGAAGAGCTCGAAGGCGAGCCTCGAGGCGACGACGTGGCCGGCGAGCAGGAACGGAAGCGAGAGGCCGATCCCGAGCTGCAGCACCTCCAGGGTCGTCCAGCTGTGGCGCGGGCGGGAATAGATGGACCAGAGCGCAAGCCCGGCATGGACGGCGAGCGCGCCGTAGAGCAGCGTCCCGATACCCGGCAGGCCCCAGAACCATGCGACCCAGGCGAGCGCCGCTTCCATGGCGGCGAGCGAGACGTTCCCGAGCGCGTGGTTGAGGAAGTGGCTCGTCACATAGGCGAGGAGGACGAGCCCGCTCGCGAGCCGGACATTCCGCACGGTCAGCCGGCGCCGGGCGGACCGCCACAGGGAGGGGGATTCCGCGGCGGCGCTCATGAGCGGAGGCTACAGGGGAGCGGGTGGATGGTCATGGCGAGCCCGGCACCTTGGCACAGACTCGGTCCGGCCGCGATAATTCCCCCAGGCGATCATCGAGGACCGGAAAACCACCCATGCCCCAGCATATCGGCATCGTCGGCTGCTCCGCCGAAGGCGCGGCGCTCTGCTATCGCACCATCTGCACCGAAGGCGCGGCGCTTCTCGGGCCGCACGCGCACCCGGAAGTCTCCATGCATACGTTCTCGCTCGCCGAGTACATGGAGCCGATCTATCGCGGCGAATGGGAGACGGTGGGGGCCCTCATGCTCGCCTCGGCCGAGAAGCTCGCCCGGATCGGCGCGGATTTCCTGATCTGCCCCGACAACACCATCCACCAGGCGATGGGTTTCGTGGCGCCGCGATCCCCGCTGCCCTGGCTGCACATCGCCGAAGTGGTCGCCGACGAGGCGGTGCGGCGCGGATACGGCCGGGTTGCCCTCACGGGGACGAAATGGCTCGTCGAAAGCGAGCTCTATCCCGAGAAGCTCGGCGCGCGCGGGCTCGCCTGCATCCGGCCCGAGCCGGATGAGCGCGAGGAGATCAACCGGATCATCATGGACGAGCTGGTCTACGGCGTCTTCCGGCCCGAGGCGATCGCCGCATTCCAGCGCATCATCGGCCGGATGAAGGGCGAGGGCTGCGAAAGCGTGATCCTGGGCTGCACCGAGATCCCCCTCATCATCAACGACGACAACGCGCCGCTGCCGGTGCTCGATTCCACCCGGCTCCTGGCGCGGGCTGCATTGCGCAAGGCCGTCGCCTGATCTGTTGCGGCGGCGTTGCGGCAGGTTATCCTGAAGTAAAGAACCAGGGAGGAAGCCGATGCTGTCGCGTAGATTGTTTGTAAACTGCGCCCTGTGCGCGATCACGCCCGGGTTCGCGGCGACGGCCGTCCAGGCGCAGGGCCAGCCGGCGCAGACGTCCGGCGTCACGCGCAACATCCTCGGCACGACCGAGCTGCCGGACGGAAAATACGTCACCGTGCAGGTGGTCGCCGAGATCGCCCCCGGTGCCACGGTCGCACGGCACACCCATCCCGGCATCGAATCGGCCTACGTGCTCGAAGGCGAGGCCGAGCTCCTGGTCGACGGCAAGGGCACGGTTCCGCTCGCGCCCGGCACCGGCGTGCAGATCCCGGCCGGGACGCCACACAGCGTCAAGAACGGGGCGAAAGCCACCCGGCTGGCGATCGTCTACACGGTCGAGAAGGACAAGCCGCTCGCCTCGCCGGCCTGAAGACAAACGCACCGTTCATCGGAGCTTCATCACCCTCACCAAAAGGTCACGTTCCGCTCATCGCCGGGTAACGCCGGCGAGGTCGAAATGTGCGGGACCCGAAGGTCGCATGGGCCGTTATCGGGGGGTTCGAGGGAGATTCGAATGAGTTTGAAACTCAAGATGTTCGGTGCGGCCGTGCTGGTTGCCGGGGGAATGGGTCTGGCGTCGGCGGCGAGTGCCGCGCCTGCAGCTCCGGTCTCGGGTCTCGCCGGCGCGGGGCTGATCGAGCACGCCGCCCAGGGTTGCGGACCGGGCTTTGCTCGCGATCGCCGCGGCTTCTGCCGACCGATGCGCGCCTATGGTCCTCCCCGCGCCTACGGCCCCCCGCGCGGCTATGGCCCGCCCCGCGCCTGGGGTCCGCGCCGTTGCTGGGTCGAGCGGACGCCCTGGGGCCCGCGCCGGGTCTGCCGCTGAGCCTCCACGAGAGCCCCCGAAAGGGGGCTTTCTTTTTTCAGGCCGCGTTCGGGCCGACTTGAGCCATCCTGGGTTTCATCCGCTAAGAAGGCGGAATGGCCTCCTTGTCTGACGGGCGTCGTGCCCGGTTCGCCTTGCCGCTGGGGGCGGCGGCCGCCCTCATCTTCGCCGCGATACTGGTCGCCACCTCCGTGGCGATCATCGGGGTCAATCACCTGCAGCTGACGCGGGTCGCCGAGCGCGAGGCCCGCGAGGATTTCGATACGCTCGCCCTCGCAATTCGCGCCGAGGTGGCCGGGGCTTCGCGGGCTGCTGCCGCCTTGCTGGGCACCGCGAGCCTGACGGTCGCGCCTGCCGGCCTCGACGATGCGGAGCCGCTTCTGCTGCGTCTGTTGCAGACGGCCGAGAAGCGCGTGCCCGCCATCTCCGGATTGTTCATCGCCTTCCCGGATGGCCGCACCATCGAGGTGCAACGGCTATCGGGCGACCTTCCGCCGGAGGTGAAGAAGCTCGCATCTGCGCCGGCCGCCTATGCCACGATGGTGGTCGAGCCCCATCCCGCGGGTCCGAGCGAGTTCTGGCGCCTTCTCGGCCCGGACGGCCGTCTCCTCGCCTCGACCGAACCGAAGCCGACGGATTTCGATCCCCGGAAACGGCCGTGGTTCACGCTCGCGCTCGAGCAGGACGGCATGGCGGTCACCAAGCCCTACCGCTTCGCCAACGTTGCCGAGACCGGCATCACGCTCGCCCAGCGGTCCGACCGGATCCCCGGGGCGGTGCTGGGCCTCGACATCACGCTGTCGGATCTCGACGACCTCCTGGCGCGGCGTCGGGCGCCCCCGTCCCTCGAGCCGGTGATCTTCGCCGATGACGGCATGCTGGTCGCGCATCCGGAGGGCGGGCGCCTGCGCTCCGCGCCGGATGCCTCGGGCCCGCGCAACACGGCGCTTCTGGAGGCCATGCGTCGTGCTGCGCTCGCCGGAACCCCGAGGGATACCGAGATCAGCGTGGACGGAACCCGCTACTTCACGCGGTTCGAGACCGGCGGGGACCTGCTGGACGGGTACGTGATCGGCGCGGCGATCCCCTACGAGACGATGCTCCAGGATGCCTCGCGCATCCGGACGGGGCTGCTGGCGACGAGCGTCGTCGGCGTCCTCTGCGCCGTCCTCGTGATCCTGGTCGCCGCCCGCAACCTGACACAGCCGCTTCGGCGCGCGACGGATGAGCTCGGGCGCGTGACGGCCCTGCACTTCGAGGACAGTCCAGCGGAGGAAAGCCGCATCCGGGAGGTTCGGGAGCTCTGGTCCGCCCTCGGCACGCTCGAACTCGCCCTCCGGAACTTCGTCCGCTACGTTCCCTTCGCGCTCGTGCGCGGGCTCGTCGACAGGACGTTCTCGCCCCGGCTCGGCGGGACGCGCCAGCCCGTCACGGTGCTCTTCTCGGATATCGAGGGGTTCACGGGTATCGCGGAGACCGTCGAGCCCGAGGAACTGACGGCGCGGATG
>JAFAEL010000272.1 GCA_023423995.1 Pseudomonadota bacterium
GGTCCAGGCCCTGGAAACGGTCGGCGACCGGATCGCCGGCTCGCTCGACAAGCGCAGCGAAGACCTCACGCGCGCCCTGGCGCAGGCAGGCGAGCGGCTCGTCGTCGAACTCGGCTTGCGTGGTGCCGACCTCGTGGAGCGCCTCGCCGCGACCACCGACGACGTGAAGACCGGTGTCGCCTCCGTCGGCGACGACGTCACCGCCTCGCTGGAGCGCAAGGCGCAGGACGTGACCGCCGCGCTGGAGCGGACGGGCGACATCCTCACCCGCAGCCTGCAGGACGGCGCGACCCACGTCACGCGCACCCTCGCCCAGACCGGCTCCGAGGTCATCGGCTCCCTCGCCGCCCAGGGCAGCGACGTCCGCGCCTCTCTCGAACAGACGGTCGAGGCGCTGGCGAACAGCTTCGTGGCGCGCGGCGCCGAGCTGAACGAGAAACTTTCGGTCGCCGGTGAGACCATCGTCGGCTCCATCGCCACCCATACGGGTGAGCTCCGGGAGAACCTGGACAAGGCCGGCATCCGGATCGCCGAGGAGATCGCTGCCCGCGGCAACGCGGTGCGCGAGTCGATCGAGACGGCCGGTGCGAGCCTGATCGAGAGCATCACGGGCCGGGGAACCGAGCTCCGCGACGAGTTCTCCGCCACCGGCACGGGCCTGGTGTCCGAGATCATCCTCCGCGGCGCGGAAGCCCGCGACGGGATCGCGTCGGCAACGCGCAGCGTGCTCGACGAGCTCACGGCGAAGACCACCGAGTTCCGGGAGCATCTCGACGGCTCGGGCTGGGAGATCGTCGAGCGCATCTCCGGCGAGGGCCGCAAGGCGCGCGAGGGTATCGAGAGCGCCACCGCGGAGATCGTCGAAGCCATCACCGAGCGCGGCGGGCGCGTTCGCGAGGAGATCGCGACGACCGGCACGGGCCTCGTCGGCGAGATCGTCCTGCGCGGCGGCGAAGCCCGCACGGAGATCGAGCGCACGGGCCTCGGCCTCGTCGAGGCGATTTCCGCCAGGGCGGCAGAGCTGCGCGACGGCGTTGCGACTTCCGGCACCGGCCTGGTCGAGGAGATCTCCCGCCAGGGCGAAGCCGCTCGCGACGGCCTTGCGGGCGTCGGATCGGAGCTGGTCCAGGAGCTTCGCCTGCGGAGCGAGGAAGCCAGCCGCGCCATCGGCGATGCCGGCCGCTCGGTCAGCGACATGATCGTCACGCAGAGCGTGGACGTGCGCGACCAGATCGGCACGGCCGGGGCCGCCATCGTGGACGAGCTGCGGGCACGTTCTGAGCAGATCGGGACCGAGGTCCGGGAATCCGGCTCGCGGGTCGTCGGCGAGATCGTCTCCCGCACGGAAGAGGCGCAGACCCGGCTCAACGCGGCGGGCGCCGAGCTCGCCGATGCCTTCGCCAAGGCAGGCGACGAGCTGCGTGACCGCCTCGAGGGGGTCGTGCAGGCAGGCACGGCGAACCTCGCCGAGCGCGCCGACGCGCTGGCAGACCGCCTGGAGGTGGCAGGCCGCCAGATCGACGAGACCGTCCGCATCAAGGGCACGGCCCTGCAGGACAACCTGGCGGGCTTCGAGACCCGCCTCGGACACGCCTTCGAGACGCAGGCCAAGGAGGCCGCGGGCACGCTCGAGAGCGTCATCGACCGCGTGTCGGGCGAGCTCTCCGCGCGCCTCGGGGCAGCCGGGAGCTCCTTTGAGGAGCGCGGCCGCGAGATCGCCGAGGCGCTGGCGCGCCAGACCACGGATGCGAACACCGCCCTCGCCGGCACCGGCAAGGATGTCGTGCTCGCCCTCGCCTCCCAGAGTGCCCGGATCATCGAGGTGCTCTCCAAGACCGGCAAGTCGCTCGCCGACACGGCCGAGAGCGGCGGCCGCGAGATCGACGCGGCCCTCGGCGCCCGCCTGCAGGCGCTGGAGGAGACGATCGTCAACCGCGGCGGCAACCTCGTCGACCGGCTCTCGCACGAGGTCGGCGGCTTCGCCCAGACCGTCACGGGACGGCTCGAGGAGCTGCATGCGCTCGTCGCCGTCGAGGCGGCCGGGGTCGCGGCCACCATGGCCGACCGGGCGCGCGAGACGCGCGAGGCGCTGGACCAGGGCCTCAACCTTCTCGACGAGCGCGCCACCGAGCGCACGAGCGAGATCCGCCGGGCCTTCACGGGGATCACCGAGACGCTGGACAATGCGACCAGCAGCCTGGCGCGGACCCTCTCCGAGCGCGGGCGCGAGCTCGAGACCGCCCTCACGGCCCAGGTCGACGAGATCGGGCGCGGGGCGCTCCAGCGCACCACCGAGGCGGCGGACCTGCTCTCCGCCCGTACGGCGGAACTCGATCGCGTCCTTGGCGACCGCACGACGCAGCTCAGCGGCACGCTCGAGCGCGGCGTCGAGACGCTTCAGGCCCGCGTCGTCGACCGGCTCAGCACCCTCGCAACGCAGCTCGACGACCATACCCGCGCCATCGACCGCCGCCTCGGGGACGGCGTGGACGGACTCGTCGGAACGCTGGAGGGCCGCACCAAGTCCATCGAGGAGGCGCTCAGCAGCCACGCGGACACACTCGTCCGCATCGTCGACGAGAAGAGCCGCGACATCGGAGCGACGATCGCCTCCACGTCGCAGGAATTCGCCCGCATCGCGGAGGAGCGCGGCAAGGCGGTGGTCGAACTCGTCGACCAGCGCGCTGCGGCCTTCACGGGCGAAATCGAGGACAAGGGCCGCGCGATCTTCGGCACGCTCGGCGGCCGCATGACCGAGTTCGCGGTTCTCTTCGACCGTGGCGCAGCCTCCATCGCAGAGCTGCTGGAGAAGCGCGGGCAGAACATCGTCGGCGCGCTCGGCGCGCGTGTCGCGGAGCTCTCGGGCCTGCTCGATTCCGGCACCGGCTCGCTCGTCGGAACCTTCGACGGCAAGGTCGAGGCGTTCTCGCGCGCCGTGGACGAGCAGACGGCCCGGCTCAGCGCCATGCTGGACGAGCGCCGCTCCGACCTCGCGAACGAGGTCGCCCGCACCGGCCAGTCGCTGGTCGGCACGCTCGGGAACCAGATCGCCGAGTTCAGCCAGCTGGTCGATCGCCGCGGCAGCACCCTCACGGAGGCGCTCGACACGCGCCGGGCGCAGCTCCTGGAAGGCCTCGAGACGACCGGGCAGACGGTGCTCGCGCGCCTGGAGGGCTCGATCGGAGAGGCACGCTCCGTGCTGGAAACCGGCACGACCGGACTTTCCGACCTGCTGCGCGAGCGCAGCGCAGACATCGTCGGCCGCATCGATGCGTCCGGCAGCGTCCTCACGGAGGCCCTCGACACGCGCGGGGCGCGGCTCGTGGAAGGCCTGGAGACGACGGGGCAGACCGTGCTCACACGGCTCGAGGACTCGATCGGAGAAGCGCGCTCGACGCTTGAATCCGGCACCGCCGGACTGTCGGACCTGCTGCGCGAGCGGGGCGCCGATCTCGTCGGCCGCCTGGATGCCTCCGGACGCGCCGTGTCCGGCACGCTCAGCGTCCGCCTGGACGAAATCACGGGCGTGCTCGACACCCGCACGGGCACGCTGTCCACGATGCTCGAAGAGAAGAGCACGCGGCTTGCTGACGTGGTCGATCGCAGCGGCCAGCTCGTCATCACGACGCTCGGAATGCGCCTCGCCGAGGCCACCAAGCTCATCGACGACCGCACGACGGCGCTGGGCGGGATCGTGCTCGAGCGCGGCAGCCGGCTCGCCGCCGATTTCGAAGCGCGCGGCCAGGGCGTCATCGGCACGCTCGGCAACCAGCTCACGGAGCTCGAGCGCCTGTTCGATGCCCGGGCGAAGGCCTTCGCGGAGCTGCTTCAGACCCGCGGCTCGGAGCTCACCACGGAGATCGACCGCACGGGCGAAAGCGTCGCCTCGTCGCTCGGCTCGCAGCTCGCCTCGCTGTCCGACGTCCTGGACGAGCGCACCGCGACGCTCTCGGCCATCGTCGGCGAGCGCGGCAGCGGCCTTGCCGACCTGATCCACCAGAAGGGCCAGGCCGTCATCGGCACGCTCGGCAACCAGGTCGAGGAGGTCGCCCGCACGCTGGACGCGCGCACGGCCGCCCTGTCCACGCTGCTCGAGCGCCGCTCGAACGACCTTCTGTCGGCCGTCGATCGCTCGGGCACGGCCGCCGCCATGCGCATCGGCGAGCACGTGACCGGCTTCCAGGACGTCCTGGAGCACCGCACCGAGCGGCTCACCGGGCTCCTCGACGAGCGCAGCAGCCGTCTCGCCGAGATCCTGTCCACCCGCGGCGACGCCATCGTGGTCTCCCTGGAGACTCGCGTCGCGAATGCAGCCGAAAAGCTCGATGAGCGCTCGACCGCCCTCTCCAACCTCATCGAGGTCCGCGGCAACGCGCTTGCGGACGTGATCGAGACCAAGGGTCAGGGCGTCGTCGGCCGGCTCGCCGAGCAGGTCGATGTCGCGACGGGGCTCCTGGATTCGCGCCTCGGCACCATCGGGCGCATCCTCGACCAGCGCGGCACCGGGCTCGCGGAAATCGTCGCCAAGCAGGGCCAGGGCATCGCGGCCACGATCGGCGGCCAGATGGCCGAGATCACGCGCCTCTTCGACGGCGGGGCACGCAGCTTCGGCGAGTTGCTGGAGCAGCGCGGCGGCGAGCTTCTCAGCCGCCTCGACCAGCAGGGCGCGTCGATCACGGGCGCCGTCGAGGGCCGTATGGCGGAGTTCAGCCGGCTTCTCGACGAGGGCAGCTCCAACCTGCTCGACGGCATCGAGCGCCACGGTCAGACGATCGCCGGCGCGATGGCGGCCCAGCTCACGGAGACGGCGCGCCTCTTCGACGGCGGCTCCTCCGCCTTCACGCGCCTGCTCGATGAGCGGGGAACGGGCCTCGTCGAGCGCCTCAACCGCGAAGGCGAGACGATCACGGCGACCCTCGACGGCCGGATGGCCGGCCTCACGGAGGCCCTGCGCGCAGGCACCGACGGCTTCACCCGCGTCCTGGACGAGCGCGGCACGAGCCTGCTCGATCGCCTGGGTCGCGAGGGCGAGGCAATCACGGCCGTTCTGGAAGGCCGCATCGGCACCGTCACCGAGGCCCTCCGCACCGGCACGGACGGCCTCTCGCGCCTGCTGGACCAGCGCGGCGCGAGCCTGGTCGACCGCCTCGGACGCGAGGGCGAGACGATCACCACGGCGCTCGAGACACGGGTCGGGGCGGTTACCGAGGCGCTGCGGACCGGCACGGAGGAGTTCTCCCGCCTGCTCGACGAGCGTGGCATGGGCCTCGTCCAGCAGCTCGCGGAGCGCGGGCAGGCTGTCACGGTCTCGCTCGACGAGACGACCGAGCGGCTCTCGAACCTGTTCCAGACCCGCACGGATGCCTTCCGCGACATGGTCGACGCCCGCGGCGGCGAACTCGCGGACCTCGTCGAGACCCGCGCGCAGGCGGTCGTCGGAACGCTGGGCAACCAGATGGCCGAGATCAGCTTCGCGTTCCAACGCCATTCCGGCGCGTTCGGCGAGCTGGTGCAGCGCAGCGGCGCGACGCTCGTGACCGAGCTCGACGAGCGCAGCACGGCTCTCGTCGCGCAGGTCGGCGAGAAGATGGACGGCGTCGCTCACCTCTTCGACGAGCGCAGCAACGCCTTCACGGAGCTCCTCGACAAGCGGAGCGCCACGCTCAGCGCCATCCTCGAGCGCCGGAGCGACTCGATCGCGGTCAATCTCGGCCGGCAGATGTCCGAGATCTCCAGCCTCTTCGACGGGCGCGCGGGCGAACTCGCGTCCCTGCTCGAGACACGCTCGGCCAGCCTTGCCGAGATGCTGGACAAGAGCGGCTCGGGCATCGCCGAGACGCTCGACCGCCATGGCCGGGCCGTCGCCGACGTGCTGACCATCCGCAGCCAGGCTGCCGCCAGCCTCCTGGACGCGAGCGGCGCCCGCATCGCGAACGCGATCGAGACCGGCAGCCAGAAGGCCGCCGAGACGGTCGAGACCCGCGTCACCGAGCTCACCCGCGTCCTCGACGAGAGCACGGGCAGCCTGCGCGAGCTCATGGACGGCCGGGGTGCCGAGCTGGCCGACACGATCGCGACGCGCGGCCGGGCGGCGGCGGAAGCGATCGACCAGCGCACGCAGGAGTTCCACATCGTTCTCGACGGCCGCACCGCCGCCTTGCGCGACCTCGTGGGAACGCGCGGTACCGAGCTCACCAAGGCCATCGAGAACCATTCGCAGGCCGCGGCCAATGTGCTGACCGAGCGCACCCAGGAGTTCGAGGCGGCGCTGGCGACCGGCGCGGCCACGATCCGCGACCTCCTCGAGAACCGCGGGACGGAGCTGACCCAGGCAATCGACCGGGGCGGGCGTGCCGCGGCGGGCGCTCTCCAGACCCGCATCGGCGAGGTCTCCACGCTCTTCGCCGAAGGCGGCCGGACGGTCGTCGAGGCGATGGGCCAGCGCGGGGACGAGATCACGACCGAGATCACCGGCACGGTCGACAAGGTTGTGCGGGTTCTCAACGACCGCGGCGACGCGATCCTCGGCGCGCTCCGGCAGCGCCTCGTGGAGATGACGACGCTCTACACGAATTCGGTCGAGACGCTGCGCAGCGCCGTCGACGAGGGTGCGTCCCAGGCGATGGTGAGCCTGTCCTCGGCCCAGGAGGGCCTCCGGACGGAGTTCAACACCATCCTCGAGCGCCTGCAGGAGGCCAACCGGCTCCTGCAGCAGGTCTCCGGCGAGTCGAGCGGCAATCTCGCCGAGATCGAGGACGGGCTTGGACGGCGCGTCGAGCAGTTGCGCGGGGTCCTGTCGCAGGTCACCGCGGAGACGGCACGCGCGGCCGTGCAGCTCAACGAGCAGGTCGACGGCCTCAAGGACGTTTCGGCCAGCGCGCTCGGGGACGTGGCGTCCCTGGTCGTCGCTCTCGACGAGCGTGGCCAGAACCTGACGCAGGTCACCCGATCCCACCTCTCCGCCCTGTCGGAGGCGACGGCCGAGTTCGGCCGGGCCGAAGAGCTGATGAGCCGCGCCCTGAGCGACCGCAAGGAGACGCTGGACGGGCTCGTCGCCAGGATCGAGCAGAGCTCGACCAACCTCGCCGAGACGAACGGCTCCATCTCCGAAGGTCTGGAGCGCGTGCTCCGGCTGGCAGAGACCCGCGGCCAGGAGATCGGAACGGCGCTCGTGAAGACGGCCGAGGATGCGTCCCGCGCCATCGGCGAGCACCTGGAGCGCGTCCGCACGGAAGGCCAGACGCATAGCCGCCAGACGGCCGAGCAGTTGCGCGAGGCAGCAAGCCAAGTCTCCGGCGAGCTGAACGAGCGCCTCGCCGACACGCTTGCGAAGTTCCGGGCCGCGGCCGGCGAGCTGCGGAGCGTGTCGCAGTCGATCCAGTCGGAGCTCGAGCGGGCCCGCCAGGATCTCGCGCAGGGCGTCATGGCGCTGCCGGGCGAGACGCAGTCCACAATGGCCGAGATGCGCCGCGTCGTGCTCGATCAAATCAAGGCGCTGAACGAGCTCTCGACGATGGTCGCGAAGTCGCACCGCACGGTCGACGTCGCGCCGGCAGCCGACCTGCACCGCGCGCCGGAACCGGTGATCCCGAGCTTCCAGTCGCGGGCGGGCTTCATGCCGGAGAAGCGTCCGGTCGAGCCGGTCCCGGCCGCGCGCCGTCCGGAGCCCGTCGAGGCACCGCGCCAGGCCCCGGCCGAGACGCCGGAAGCGCCGCGTCCCGCACGGCCGGAGGCAGCGGCAGCGCCCCGTCCTGCCAAGGCGGAGCCGGCACAGGAGCCGCGTCCCACGGCGGCCGAGACGCAGCCCAAGCGCGAGGAGCCGGCGGCGCCTGCCCGCAAGCCGGCAGCAGCCCAGAAGGCGGAGGCCGAGCAGGACGATCTCGGCTCGCTCGGTGCGATGTCGGCCGACATCACCCGCATGATCGACGGCGAGCAGGCCTACCGGCTCTGGACGCGCCAGCGCTCAGGCGAGACGGGCGTCTTCTCCCGCGACCTCTACGCCAAGGAGGACCGCGAGACCTTCGACGAGATCCGGCGCAAGCACGAGAGCGAGCCGGGCTTCCGCCGGACCGTGGATCGCTATGTTAGCGAGTTCCAGCGGCTGCTGGAAAGCCTGCCGGAGGGCGAGTCGGGCGAGCGGATGCGGCAGACCTACCTGTCTTCCGAAACCGGCAAGGTGTTCCTCATCCTTGCCCATGCGAGCGGCCGCTTCGAATAGCGCGGCTGGGTGGAGGCGGGCCCGTGGTCTTGCCTCCGCCCTCCTTCCTCCAGGGAACCGGAGGAGATCGCCCTAGAGGCGCCAGCAACAGAGCGGCCGGACATCGCGGCCGCCGGAAGCCCCGGAGGTGACGCGTGAACCAGGCGGTCGCACCGTTTCTCATGTTCGAAGGGGCGGCCGAGGAGGCGGTCACCTTCTACATGGCGACGATCCCGAACAGCCGCCTCGTTGAAATGCGGCGATACGGCCCCGAGGGTCCCGGCAAAGAGGGGACGGTGGTGCTCGGCCGGGCGATCATCGGCGGCATGGAAGTGCTGTTCAGCGACAGCTTCGTCCAGCACCAATTCACCTTCACGCCGTCGATCTCGCTGTTCGTGACCTGCGAGACGGACGAGGAGATCGAGCGCGTGCTGGGGGCCCTCGGCGAGGGCGGCCAGACGCTGATGCCGCTCGGCAACTACGGCTTCAGCCGCAGGTTCGGCTGGGTGAACGACCGGTTCGGGGTGTCCTGGCAGGTGAACCTGCCCTGAGGGCGGGGTTCCCGGCGCGCCTCAGAGCGCGCCGACGCGCAGCCCCGGATCCTGCGGAGGGCTCTGGACGCCCGAGCCGATCCAGCGGGCAATATTCGCGAAGACGATTCCGGCTGACTTGTCGAGCGCGGGCGCGACCTCGCCGGCATTTGCGGAGCCGACCGGCGTGCGGGCGGAGAATACGCGGCCCCTCACGACGCGGCCTGACCGGATGTCGATGAGCTTGGCGGCGATCTCGACCACCGCCTCGCCCGACCGTCCGTCGAAATTGAAGTCCCGGATCTCGGAATTGAGTTGGTAGTCGGCGGAGATGCCGTCGCCTGGACGTCCCACGGCGAGCCGGGCGGAGGCCGCCTCCAGCGTCTCGATGAGGCGGGACTGCACGAGGCGCGGCAGCCTGTCGGCCCATTGCCCGCCGCCGATCAGCGCGACCGTGTCGTCCTGGCCCTTGGCCACGATGCCCTGCGCCTCAAAGGCCTGGACGGTCGACGGCTCGGCGACGACGAGCTGCGCCGCGATGCGCGCGCCCCGCACCGCGCCGCGCGGGGCGGTCAGGTCGAAGGCCGTGCTCGGCGCGGAGCCGCAGGCTCCCAACGCCAGCAGTGCCAGAGTGGCTGCGCACGCGCCGAGGGCGCGGCGCAGCGACCGGGCGCCGGACCGGCTGCTCGGCCTGATGGATAGCTGGTCGGGCATATGAAGTTGGTACGCGTTACCGCCCGCGATATTCGGGAAGAGTGGGTCGATCGCCGAAAATGATCGATTGCGGGTTGCGTTCCAAGTTCCCCGCGGCCCTTCCGATCGTATTTAGTGTCCGGCGTGCGTCGACGGCCACACCTTCGACCTGCCGCGTGCCGGAACCCGTGAAGCGCGTGATGCCCTGCGCGATCTCCGTCGCCCGCCGGCTGAGATTGTCTGAGGCCGCACCGAACTTCTCCGCCGCCTCCCGGATGGTCGCGAAGGTGCTCTTGCCTTCCTGCCCGGCCGCTGAGCCGAGGAAGTTCTCCGCCGCCTTCAGCACACCGTCGACCCGCCCGGCGGCGGCATCGAGCTTGGCAGTCAGCGAATTCGCATTGCGGATCGCGTTCTCGGTATCGCGCGCGGAATTGCCAAGCGCCGTCGCGAAGCGGCTCGCGCCGTCCACGATGCCGTTGAGCTTCACGGGATCCACCGCCGCGACCACCCGGCCGGCATCGGTGATCGTCTGCGAAAGCTGCGGGACGGCGTCGGCGAGGCCGCGCACGAGCGTTCCGGCATCCTGCATGATGTTGGCGATCTGCTGCCGGTTGTTGTCGACCGTCTGGAGGACCTGGTCGACGTTCTCGACGATCCGCGCCACCCGCTGCCGGTCGACGGAGCGGATGAGGGCGGTCGTATCGTCGGTCAGCGTCTCGAGCTTGCCGGCCAGCGGCCCGATCCGCTCCGCGGCCGAGCCGATCGACTTGAGAGCCTCCTGGATCTGCGGCGCGTTCTGGCTGAGCGCGGAGGAGAAGGTCTCGACGTTCTGGACCGTGCGGTTGATGCTGTCCCGGTTGCCGGCGACGATCGAGTTCAGGTTCTCGATCAGAACGTTCGCGCGCTCCGCCGTGCCACGGGCGGTCTCGATGATGGAGCCGAGCCCGCCGCGTTCAGCGACGATCGTCGGGATGTCTTCGCCCGGCCGCTTCTGGATTGGCCCGGCATCCGGGCTGCCGCCCGTCAGGGCGATGACCGCCGCTCCCGAAAGGAGCGCGACATCGAGATTGGCCTTCGTGTCCGCATTGACCGGCGTGTCCGGCTGGATCTCGATCCGGGCGAAGGCCTGCTGCGGCTTGTCCGCCTCGAAATACACGTCCGTGACGTCGCCCACCCGGATGCCGTTGAAGAGGACGGGCGCCCCCTTCGACAGGCCCGCGACCGAGCCGGAGAACTCAACCCGGTAGGCCGAGCGCCGGCTGCCACTCTCGCCGCCCGAGAACCAATAGACGAAGCCGAAGCCGGCAACGATCACCGCCAGCGTGAAGATGCCGATGATCGCGTAATTGGCGCGGGTTTCCATCTGTCGCTTTCACTGTCCGGCGGCAGCGCGGGCGCGCTTGCCGTGGAAATAGGCCCGGACCCAGGGGTGGTCCGAGGCGAGCATCTCTTCGATCGGCCCTTCCGCGATGATGCGGCCCTCCCCGAGCGCCGCGATCCGGTCGCAGACGGTGTAGAGGCTATCGAGGTCGTGCGTCACCATGAAGACCGTCAGGCCCAGCGTCCGCTGCAGGGTGGCGATCAGGTCGTCGAACTCGCCCGCGCCGATCGGGTCGAGACCGGAGGTCGGCTCGTCCAGGAACAGGATCTCGGGGTCGAGCGCGAGCGAGCGGGCGAGGGAGGCGCGCTTGATCATGCCGCCCGACAGCTCGGAAGGCAGCTTGTCGGCCGCGTCCGGCTTGAGGCCGACCATCTCGATCTTGAGCATCGCGAGTTCGTCGAGGAGCTTCTCGGAGAGCCGCAGGTACTCGCGCATCGGCACCTGGACGTTCTGCCGGACGGTGAGCGCCGAAAAGAGCGCGCCCTGCTGGAACAGAACGCCCCAGCGGCGCTCGACGGAGCGGCGCGACGACGCCGACATGCCATCGAGGTCCTCGCCGAAGACCTCGATCGTGCCGGCCCGCTTGGGAACGAGGCCGAGGATGGCGCGGGTGAGCACCGACTTGCCCTGCCCCGAGGGACCCACGAAGCCGAGGATCTCGCCCCGGTAGACGTCGAGGTCGAGCCCATCCAGCACGAGCCGCTCGCCGAACCCGACCTGCAGGTCGCGCACGCGGATCACCGCCTCGCGGTGGCGGTCGGTCATCGGCCAGTCGGAAAGGGTCTGGAGCATGCGTCAGTAATTTATCGCCGCGAAGAAGATGGCGAAAAAGCCGTCCAGGACGATGACCATGAAGATGGCCTTCACGACTGACGCGGTCACGTGCCGGCCGAGCGACTCGGCCGAGCCCTGGACGGCGATGCCTTCGATCGACGCGATCACGCCGATCACCAGCGCCATGAACGGGGCTTTGATAAGGCCGACCAGGAAGGTGTTCATGCCGATCGTGGCCTTGAGGCGCGCCAGGAAGGCGTCCGGCGGGACGTCGCCGTAGATCCAGGCGACCAGGCCACCGCCGACCAGCGCCGCGATCGAGGAGAGGAACGTCAGGAGCGGAAGCCCGATCACCAGCGCGAGGACGCGCGGGACGATCAGTACCTCGATCGGGTCGAGCCCCATCACGCGGAGCGCGTCGATTTCCTCGCGCATCTTCATGGAGCCGATCTCGGCCGTGAAGGCGGAACCGGACCGGCCGGCCACCATGATCGAGGTGAGAAGGACGCCGAGTTCGCGCAGGATCAGGATCCCGACGAGATTGACCACGAAGGTCTGGGCGCCGAAGCGCTGAAGCTGGAAGATGCCCTGCTGCGCGACGATGCAGCCGACAAGGAACGAGATCAGCACGATGATCGGGACGCCCCGGAAGGCGATCTGCTCGAGCTGATTGGTCAGCGCCGGGAGGCGGAACCGGCTCGGGACGAGCAGCACCCGGATCAGCGCCGTGACGATCTCGCCAAGGAGGCTGATGCCCTGGACGAAATCCTTTCCCGCAGCCACGACCGCTTCGCCGATATCCGCGAAGACGTCGAACAGACTCGTCGACCGCTTCTCCGTGCGGGGCTGGAAGCCGCGATAGGCGACTTCGTTCAGCAGGATGTTGTGCTCCGGCCGGGCGCCGACGAAATCGAGCGCGATGCCGCGGGCGCCGAGGTCGTGGCGCGTACGGTCGAGCACCCAGGCCCCGAGCGTGTCCAGCCGCGTGACGGCCGAGAGGTCGATGAGGCCGCGCCCCTCGCGCTCGGCCGCCGCGAGAAGCTCGTTCGTCTCGCTCTCGACACGCTCCGCGTGCTCCGCGGTCCAGCTGCCCGTCAGCCTCGCGCGGAGTTCATGGCCCGAGCCGTCGAACTCCGCCTGCGGCTCGTTGGCTGAGGTCTCCTGCCGCAAAGCGGTCCGTCCCTTGGCACGATCGAGTGACGGTGATAGCGCGCCCTCATCGCGCAAGTCGAGCGCGTGGAGGTCACATGCGGCGCGCGTTGAAGATCGAAATCGATCGTTTTCCCGTCGCCGGCCGGTTCACGATCGCGCGGGGGTCCCGCACGGAGATCGTCGTCGTGACGGCGACCCTGTCGGAAGGGGGCGCAACCGGACGGGGCGAATGCGTCCCCTATGCGCGCTACGGCGAGACGGTCGAAGGCGTGGCAGGACTGATCGAGTCCCTCCGCGAGAGGCTCGAGGCGGGCCTCGGGCGGGCGGAGCTTCAGGAGGCGCTGCCGGCCGGGGCTGCCCGCAATGCCGTCGATTGCGCGCTCTGGGACCTCGAGGCGAAATTGACGGGCGTGCCGGCCCATGTGGCGGCGGGAATCGACCGGCTCGCCCCGGTCACGACGGCCTACACGATCAGCCTCGACACGCCAGAGGCGATGGCGGAGGCGACCGCACGCGCAGCGTCACGCCCCATTCTCAAGATCAAGCTCGGCAGCCCTGGAGGCGACTTGGAGCGCATCGCGGCCGTCCGCGAGGCCGCGCCGGACGCGACGCTGATCGCGGATGCGAACGAGGGCTGGACGGAGGCGAACCTCGCGGACCACCTCGCCGCCTGCGCGAAGGCCGGCTTCGCCCTGATCGAGCAGCCCGTCCCGGCCGCCGTCGACTCGATTCTGGTGCATCGGCCGCGCGAGGTGATGATCTGCGCGGACGAGAGCCTGCACGACCGGACGAGCCTGCCCGGACTCGTCGGCCGCTACGACGCGATCAACATCAAGCTGGACAAGGCCGGCGGCCTTACCGAGGCGCTGGCGCTCGCCGCGGAGGCGCAGAGGCTCGGCTTCTCGCTGATGATCGGCTGCATGCTCGGCACCTCGCTGGCGATGGCGCCCGCGATGCTGATCGCCCCGAAAGCCCGTTTCGTCGATCTCGACGGTCCCCTCCTCCTCGCGCGGGAGCGCCAGAACGGCCTCCGCTATGAGGGGAGCACCGTTTATCCCCCGCCGCCTTCGCTCTGGGGCTGAGCAGCCGGCGCGATCGGTGGCATGAAGAGCCTGCGCCGGATTCGGAGAGGATGACGCAGAAGCGCCCGGGCCCAAGTCTCGACGACCGCGACTTCGATGCGATCGAGGCGGCCGTCATGGAGACGGAGCGGGGCCGCTGGTTCCTGGCCGAGTTCACGCGGCGCAACCGCCTGGGCGAAACCCGGCTCCTTCTCGACGCCATCACGCGCATCGAGCAGAGCGTCGGCGGGCCCGGCCCGGCCGATAAGGCGCCTCCGGCCCGCTCGCCGATGGAGGGCGTCGAACGCATCCTGTCCGACCTCGCCGCAAAGGTCGCCGCGGGTGCGGACCTCCACTCTGCCGTGGACGGCTTCGCGACTTCGTTGGCCACGCTGGATGCGGCGACGGCCGACATCCATGAGGCGGCCGAGCGGGTGAACGAGACGGCCTGGCGCCTGCGCGAGAGCGGCGCCCGTTCCCTGCTCTGCGACGAGCTCGAGAGGGCTGCCGCTCAGATCTCGACCGCATGCGCTTTCACGGGGACGATCGCCGGGCGGTCGCGCCTGCTCGCGGAAGCCGTGAAGGCGATCGGCGAGCAAGTCGGAATTCGCGCTGCAGCCGGACCCGCTCCTCCCGGCGAAGCCACACCAGAGCCGGCAATCGAAGCTGCCCCGCCTTCGGTGCGGCGGCCGCTCGGCACGCGCGGCAATGCGCCTCAGGCGGGTCTTCGGTCAGCGCCCCGACCGCTGCCGACACCTGCACCTGCACCATCGCCCGGCGCAGACACGAAGGCCCTTACGCACGGTCTGCCAAGACCTGACCGCATGCCTGTCCCGAGTTTAGCGGCAATCGAGACGCTGGACTTCCGCGAGCGGCTGAAGCTTTTCACCTGATTAACCAATCACCGGCACACCGGATGCATCGGACGGGCGGCGCGGCTGCTTCTCCGCATGAGGTGCTCGCCCGTGGCCACACCCTCCCCCTCTCTTTCCGCCGAGGCTGCAGCCGATCCCGTGAGTCCCTTCATCGGCATTGGCCTGAAGATCCTGTCGGCCCTCGCCTTCACCTTCATGTCGGCAGGCATCAAGTGGCTCGGCTCGGATTATCCCACCGGCCAGATCGTCTTCTTCCGCTCGGCCTTCGCGCTCATTCCTCTGCTGGTCTGGCTGAGCCTCCGCGGCGACCTGATCGCCTCCGTCCGAACCAACGACCTCCGCAGCCACGTCATTCGCGGCCTGATGGGCTCCTGCGCCATGTTCGCGGGCTTCGTGGCGCTCGCCTACCTGCCGCTCTCGGATGCGGTGGTGATCGGCTACGTCTCGCCGCTCCTCACGGTCCTGCTCGCCGCGATCTTTCTCGGCGAGCGGATCCGCGTCTACCGGCTGTCCGCCGTCGCGATCGGCTTCATGGGCGTCGTGATCATGGTCTCGCCGCATCTCGGGACCGCCTCGCTCTCCGGGAACGTGCACGCCACCACGATCGGCGTCGCCTTCGGGCTCCTCGGGGCCTGTTGCGCGGCCGGCGCCACGATCCAGGTCCGCCGGCTGACCGCTCGTGAGAGCACGGGCGCCATCGTCCTCTACTTCACGCTGCTGACAACCGCTCTCGGCGCGACGACGATCCTGCTCGGCTGGAAGGTGCCCTCGCCCTCCCACTTCGCGCTGCTCGTTGCGATCGGCATCCTGGGCGGTATCGGCCAGATCCTCATGACCCAGAGCTATCGCTACGCGGACGCCTCGCTGATCGCGCCCTTCGACTACACGACGATGATCTGGGCCTTCCTCCTGGGCTGGTTCCTGTTCGGGCAGCTCCCGAGCACGGCGGTGGTTCTCGGAGGGGTGATCGTGGCGGGCGCGGGCCTGTTCGTGATCTGGCGCGAGCATCGGCTCGGCCTTCAGCGCCCGAAGGAGGTCGAGGCCAGCTCTCAGCGCGCGACCTGAGGCACTTTCGTGTAAGATCGGGCGGTGAGTTCCATCGCCTTCCCCATCGACGGGTCAGAGACCCGGTTCCGCAGCACCTCCCGGCAGGAAGGCGCGGCCACCACGCCCATTGCCCTGACGATCGCGGGCTCCGATTCCGGCGGCGGCGCCGGCATCCAGGCGGACCTGAAGACCTTCTCGGCTCTCGGCGTGTACGGGGCGAGCGTGATCACCGCGCTGACCGCCCAGAACACGCTCGGCGTCCAGGGCATCCACGACGTCCCGGCGGACTTCGTCTCGGCTCAGATGGACAGCGTCTTCTCCGACCTCACGATCGGGGCCGTGAAGATCGGCATGCTGTCGAGCCCGGCCGTGATCGACGCGGTCGCGGCGGGGCTCGAGCGGCACGGCGCCCGCAACGTCATTCTCGACCCCGTCATGGTGGCGACGAGCGGGGACCGCCTCATCTCGAAGGCAGCGGCCGAGCGCCTGCGCGAGCGCCTCCTGCCGATGGCGCTCGTCCTCACGCCGAACCTTCCGGAAGCCGCAGCGCTCCTCGGCGAAGAGACCGCGACCGACGAGGACGGGATGCGGCAGCAGGGTGCAAGGCTCATCGAGCTCGGGGCTCAGTCCGTCCTCATGAAGGGCGGCCATCTCGATGGCCCGCAGAGCATCGACATCTTCGTCTATCCGGGCGGCTTCGGAAGGCTCGAGGCGCCTCGCGTGGCGACCCGCAACACGCATGGCACCGGTTGCACGCTTTCGGCGGCGATCGCGGCCATGCTCGCCTCCGGGTCCGATCTGGTCGAGGCCGTCGTTCAGGCGAAGGACTATTTGACGGATGCACTCTTCGCGGCGGACAGGCTTCGGATCGGGGCCGGAGCCGGGCCCGTCCATCATTTCCACAGCAGCTGGCGCAAGACGGACGACGCTCAGCGGCAAAGCGTTCCTTGATCTTTTCGCCCGCCCGGGATTTCGTCAGTCGGAGCCGGCGGTGGTCCGGACCTGGAGGTTGTGAGCCGGATGGCTGTTGAAGGACGTGAGCGGGCGCGCGAGCTGGAGGCCGGCGCCCAGGTGCTGTCCGGGCAGCTCGGCAAGACCATCCAGCGGCTGCGAAAGGCCTACAGCCTGTCGCTTTCGGAGCTCGCCGAGCAATCCGGCGTGGCCAAGTCGATCATCAGCCAGATCGAGCGCAACGAGACCAATCCGACGCTGGCGACCATCTGGCGCCTGAGCCAGGCGCTCGACATCTCCATCGAACGTGTCCTGGCGAGCGTCGACGAGGAGCCCTTCATCGAGAAGACCTCGCGGCCGGACACGCCCATCCTGGTCTCCGATGACGGCCGCATGCGTCTCGCCATCATCGGCTGGATCAAGACCGTCGAATGGCTGCAATGGTACGACCTGACCTCCGAGCCCGGCGGTGTTCTGGAAAGCGACGCCCATCAGCGCGGCTCGGTCGAATGCCTGTCCGTGATGGAGGGGGAGTTCGAGGTCGAGATCGGGGGTGTCGTGCAGACGGCAAAGCTGGGCGAGACCCTGCGCTATCGCTGCGACCGCCCGCATACGGTCCGCTGCGTCGGCGATGCGCCCGGACGGGCAACCATGGTGTGCATCCTCAAGGCCGCCGTAATGGAGTGAGGCGGGTGCCGGCGAGGTAGACCTCGCGCTAAGGCAGGCTCCCGCCGAACAGCTTCACGCCGCCGAGCACGATGGCGGCAGCGGCCGCGAGGCACAGCACGGCCCTCAGCCAGAGCGCCCGGCCGGGGCGCATCTCCGGCTGGTCGGCAAAGGGCTCGACCGGCTTCTTCCCCGTGATCATGGCGCCGATCACCGGGTCCTTCTTCACGAACTGGTAGAACAGGTTCACGCCGACGTGGATGACCACGAGGGCGAGCAGGAGGTTGAACGCCAGGTGATGGTAGCGCGACATCGCGCGCTGAACGGGCGTCGGGTCGCCGAAATCGAGATTTGCGAAGGGCCCCCCATACATGCCGTTGTTGTCGACCGTGAAGAGCCCGGCGATCGCCTGCGAGCCGACGAAGGCCAGGAGGAGGATGATCATCCAGCCCCCGAGCGGGTTGTGGCTCAGGTAGGGGCGCCCCCTGCCCTGCAGGAGGTCGAAGCCGTAGCGCAAAGCCGTCCACGGCCCAGTGACCCAGTGGGCGAACCGAGCCGTGGAGGAGCCGACGAGACCCCAGAGCAGGCGGAAGACGAGCAGGACGAGGATCGCGTAGCCGTTCCAGATATGCCACGTGATCCCCGCATCGCCCTGCTGGTTCGTCAGCCAGGCATTCAGGACGAGCAGGACGAGCGCCCATTTGAAGAGCCGGGTCGGGAGATCCCATGCCCGCACGTGACCGGCCGGGCGCTGCCCGGCCTTTCCCGCGAACCGCGCCCGCGTCGCCTCGATGCTCACTGCCGGTCCGGCCTCAGGTCTTGATGCGATAGGTGTTGTGGCAGGCCCCGCAGGACTTCGTCACAGTGCCGAACGCCGCGCGAAAGCTGTCCAGGTCCTTGGCCTGTGAGGAAGCGGTCTGGATGTCCTTCGCCCAGGCATCGAAGCGGGCCCGGAAATCGGCCTCGTTCTCCCACACGGCCGGGGCAGCCGTCGTCTGGCCGCCCGTCTTCGAGTTCGGCGGGAAATGGTTATGGAAGCCATCCGCGGCAGCCGCATAGGTCTTGAGAACCTGCTGTGCCTTGGCGAGATCGAACGGGATCTCTCCCTTCGCCATCTGCGTTCCGGTCCGGGTGGCGGCCCCGACGCCCTTCATGATGTTCCGCCGGGTCTCGATCGGGTCGCTTTGCGCCACCACCGTGGCCGTCGCCGCGACGAGAACCGTCGCAGCCAGGAGAGATCGGATCATTGCAATCCTCGTAAGCACCCGTGTGCCACGGGCAGGCAGCACTCAGACGGCGGCAAGCTTGGCTTTATTCCAGCTCGAGCCTCACGCGGCGCGCCGCACGGGCGACGCCGTCGCAATCGCGGCTCGCACCGCGTCGGGCGTGGCCGGCATGTCGATATGCCGGATGCCGTAGGCATGGTGGAGCGCGTCCACGACGGCATTGACCACCGCCGGGCAGGACCCGATCGCGCCGGCCTCGCCCGCGCCCTTCATGCCGAGTGCGTTCGTCGTCGAGGGCACATTGCGCGTCTCGAAATGCACGAAGGGGATGTCCTGCGCCCGGGGCAGCCGGTAATCCATGAAGGACGCGGTCACGAGTTGCCCGTCGTCGTCATAGACGGTGCGCTCGTGCAGCGCCTGCCCGATACCCTGGACGATCCCACCATGCACCTGCCCCGCCAGTAAGAGCGGGTTCAGGGTCACGCCGAAATCGTCGACCACATGGTAGCCAACCACCTCCACGTCGCCGAGTTCGGGGTCGATCTCCACCTCGCAAACATGCGTGCCGTTCGGATAGGTCGCCTCGGGCGGCGTCCACTTGTCGTCGCTCTTCAGCTCCGCAGCACCCGGCCCGGCCTTGGCGGCGAGCTCGGCGAAGGAGACTGACCGGTCCGTGCCGACGACCCTTACGGAGCCGTCGGTCAGCTCGAGATCCGCAACGCCGGCCTCGAGCGCGTCGGCCGCAAGCTTCTTCAGGTTGTCGGCGAGTTTGCGGCTCGCCCCGAGCACCCCGGCCCCGCCGATCGGAATCGAGCGGGAGCCGCCGGTGCCACCGCCGTTGCGAAGGGTCGCAGTGTCCCCCTGCTCCACCTTGATCCTGTCCAGCGGAAGGTCGAGGGCCTCCGAGACGAGCTGCGCATACGCGGTCTCATGGCCCTGCCCAGTGGATTGGGTGCCGATCCGGACCAGGGCCGAACCGTCGGGCTCCAGGCTCACATAGGCGCGCTCGCCCGATCCGCCGGCGCAGGCCTCGATATAGCTCGCGAGCCCGATTCCCCGCAGCTTGCCGCGCCGGGCCGAGGCGTCGCGCCGGGCCGGAAAGCCGGCGAGGTCTGCCCGCTCGATCGCGAGCCGCATGTGCCCCTCGAACTCGCCGGTGTCGTAGACCTTTCCCGTGCACGTTCGGTACGGCATCTGCTCGGGCCGGATGAAATTCCTGGCGCGCAGCTCGGCCGGATCCTGGCCGACTTCCCGCGCGATGTAGTCGACGAAGCGCTCGATCGCGTAGGCGGCCTCCGGCCGACCGGCGCCGCGATACGCATCCACCGGCAGCGTATGCGTGTAGTAGCCGCGGATGCGGATATCGATCACCGGGATGTCATAGACGCCCGGCGACATCAGCGAGCCCGCCGTCGGGATGAAGGGGGCATAGCCCGACAGGTAGGCGCCGATATCGGCCTTCAGGTCCACGCGCAGGGCGAGGAAGCGGCCGTTCTCGTCCAGCGCCATCTCGAGCGTGTTCAGGTTGTCGCGTCCCTGGGCGTCGGCCATGAAGTGCTCGGTCCGCTCCGAGATCCACTTGACCGGCCGCTTCGCACGCTCGGCCGCGATGGCGGCGAGCGGGTATTCGCGGAACATGAACATCTTGGTCCCGAAGCCGCCGCCCACATCCGGGGTGACGACTCGGATCCGGTCGCGGTCGACCTTCAGGATCTCGCGCGCGAGCGTGTCGCGGATGCTGTGGCTGCCCTGGCTGCCGAGCGTGATGGTCCAATTGCCGGTCGCCTCGTCATATTCGGCGATGCAGGCGCGCGGCTCCATGTAGTTCGTGACGAGGCGGTTGTTCACCAGCGAGAGCGACACCGTCCGGGCGGCTTTCGCGAAGGCGGCGTCCGTCGCGGCCTTGTCGCCCTCGTGACAATCGAAGGCGACGTTGCCGGACACCTCCTCCCACACGAGGGGCGCACCTGCTCGCTCCGCCCCGTGGATCCCGATCGCGGGCGGGAGCGTCTCCCATTCGAGCGGCATGGCCTCCGCGGCATCGCGCGCCTGCGCCTCGGTCTCGGCAATGATGAAAGCCACCGCATCGCCCACGTGCCTTGCGATGCCATCCGCCAGCAGCGGATAGGGCGGCAGCTTCATCTGGGTGCCGTCGCTGTTCGTCGCGGGCGCCCCGCAGGGCAGTCCGCCATACCGGCTCACATCCTCGTGCGTGAGGACGAGGACCACGCCCGGCATCGCCCGCACGTCGGCGAGATCGCCCATCGTGAAGCGGGCATGGGCGTGCGGGCTCCGTACCACCACCCCATGCGTGCAGCCGGCCGGGAGGATGTCGTCGGTATAGCGGCCGTGACCCGTGACCAGCCGCGGATCCTCGATCCGCGGCGCCGGCTGACCGATTCCGAACTTCATGGGGCGCATTCCCTCCGATTCCAAATGTTGGGCCGGAGGGTGCCGGGCTCAGGCGCCCGGCGTCAATGCGCTTGGCTGGGAACCTCCGTAGTCCGCACCTGCCGGTCGCCCTTCCGCTCGCCGCGGATCCACATCACGAAGGACCGGATTGTGACGTAGAAGACCGGGGTCAGGAACAGGCCGAAGAAGGTCGCGCCGATCATGCCGAAGAACACCGCGGTGCCGAGCGCCTGGCGCATTTCGGCGCCCGGGCCCGTGGCGATGACCAGCGGGACAACGCCCAGGATGAAGGCGAAGGCCGTCATGAGGATCGGCCGCAGGCGGAGCCGCGCGGCCTCGACCACCGCGGGAACGGGGCCGACGCCCTCCCTGTCCTCGATCTGCTTGGCGAATTCCACGATCAGGATCGCGTTCTTCGCCGCGAGGCCGATGAGCACCACGAGGCCGACCTGGGTCAGGATGTTGTTGTCCTGGCCGCGGAAGACCACGCCGGCGAGCGCTGCGAGCACGCCTGTCGGCACCACCAGGATGATGGCGAGCGGCAGCGCCCAGCTCTCGTATTGCGCCGCGAGCACCAGGAAGACGAACAGCACGCCGAGCGCGAAGATGAAGATCGCCGTGTTGCCCGTCGCGCGCTCCTGGAAGGCGAGTTCCGTCCACTGGTAGCTGGTCCCCGGCGGAAGCTGCGAGGCGATGCCCTCCATGGCCGTCAGGCCCGTGCCGGACGACACGCCGCGCGCCGTGTCGCCCTGGATCGGCACGGAGGTGTACATGTTGTAGCGCTGGACGAGGTCGGCGCCGGCCGTGTCGCGGATGCTGACCAGCGAGCCGAGCGGAACGAGCGCACCCGAGTTGGAGCGGACCTTCAGCTGCAGGATGTCGTCCCGCTCCTGCCGGAAGCGCTCATCCGCCTGCACCCGCACCTGATAGACGCGCCCGAACACGTTGAAGTCGTTCACGTAAGCGCCGCCGAGATTGACCTGGAGGGTCGAGAAGATGGCGTTCAGCGGCACGTCCAGCATGCGCGCCTTCACGCGGTCGATGTCCAGGTAGATCTGCGGCGTGTTGTTGCCGAAGGTCGTGAACACGCGCGTCAGGTTCGGGTTCTGGTTCGCCTGTCCGATGACCTCGCTGGTCGCGGCGAGCAGCGGTCCGAGGCCGTTTCCTGCGACGTCCTGGAGCTGCATCTTGAAGCCGCCCGCATTGCCGAGGCCCTGAACGGGGGGCGGCGGGAGCGCGAAGATCATCGCATCCTGGATGACCGCGAGCTTCTGGATCACCTGCCCTGCCAGCGCCTGGGCGCTGAGCTCGGGCGTGGTGCGCTCCTCGAAAGGCTTCAGCGGCAGGAACATCACGCCGCCGCTGGGCGTGTTCGTGAAGGTCGCGCCGTCGAAACCCGCGATCGAGATGACGTTCGCGATACCGGGGATGTCCTTGATGATCCCCTCGGCCTTCTTCATCACCTCGTCCGTGCGGTTCAGAGAGGAACCGGGCGGAAGCTGGACGACGGCGATGAGGTAGCCCTTGTCCTGGGCCGGGATGAAGCCGGTCGGCGTGGTGCGGGCGAGGAACACCGTGCCGCCGATCAAGCCGCCATAGATGAGCAGCATGACCGCCAGCATCAGCTTATGGCCGACGAGGCTCCGCACGCTGACCGAGTAGCCGTTCGACGTCTTGTCGAAGGCCCTGTTGAAGCCGTTCGCGAGCCCGCCGCCGATACGGGCGAAGATGTTGCGGCGCTCATGCCCATTGCGGTGCGGCTTCAGGAGAAGCGCGCAGAGCGCGGGCGAGAGGGTCAGCGAGTTGAAGGCCGAGATGATCGTCGCGGCCGCGATCGTGAGCGCGAACTGGCGATAGAACTGGCCCGAGATGCCTGGGATGAAGGCGGTCGGGATGAACACCGCCGAGAGCACGAGCGCGATGGCGATCACGGCGCCGCCGACCTCGTCCATCGTGATGTGGGCCGCCTCGCGCGGCGTCTTCCCCTCGGCGATGTTGCGCTCGACGTTCTCCACCACGACGATCGCATCGTCGACCACGATGCCGATGGCGAGGACGAGCCCGAACAGCGTGAGGTTGTTCAGCGAGAACCCGAAAGCGCTCATCACCGCGAAGGTGCCGATGAGCGACACCGGGATCGCGATGATCGGGATGATCGCGGTTCGCCAGCTCTGCAGGAACACGATCACGACGATGACGACGAGCGCGACCGCCTCGAACAGGGTCTTGTAGACCTCCCGCACGGACTCGGCGATGAACTCCGTCGGATTGTAGGCGATCCGGTATTCGAGCCCGGGCGGGAAGGTGCTGCTGAGCTCCTTCATCTTGGCGATGATGGAATCCGCAGCATCCAGCGCGTTGGTGCCGGGGCGCTGGAACACGCCGATGCCGATGGCCGGCTTCCCGTCCAGATACGAGTTGGAGCTGTAGTCCCGGGCCGCGAGCTCGACCTTCGAGACGTCCCGCATGCGCACGAGACGGCCGTTTGTCGACTTGACGATCACGTCCTCGAACTGCCGGACGTTGTCGAAGCGCCCCTGCGTCTGCACGGTCAACTGGAAGGCGTTGCCCGGAGCGGAGGGCGCGGCGCCGAGAGAGCCGCCGGCGACCTGGATGTTCTGCTCCTGCAGGGCCGCCATGATGTCGGTCGTCGTGAGACCATAGGCGGAGAGCCGGTCGGGGTTCAGCCACACCCGGAGCGCATATTCCCGCGCGCCGAACACGATGACGTCGCCCACGCCGTCGAGGCGCAGGAGCTCGTCACGGACCCGGATCAGCGCGTAGTTGGAGATGTAGAGCTCGTCGAACGCATTGTTCGGCGAGAGCATGTGGACGACCATCAGGAAGTCCGACGAGGCCTTTCTCGTCGTGACGCCCAGGGCGCGCACTTCGGCCGGCAGGCGCGGCTGCGCCGTTGCCACCCGGTTCTGGACGAGCACGTTGGCCTGGTCGAGATCCGTCCCTGGCTGGAACGTGATCGTCAGCTGCATGCTGCCGTCGCCGGTCGAGTACGAGGACATGTAGAGCATGTTCTCGACGCCGTTCACCTCCTGCTCGATGGGGGTGGCGACGGTTGCCGCGACCGTCTCGGCATTAGCGCCCGGATAGGTCGCCCGGACGGTGATCGTCGGCGGGGCGATCTCGGGATACTGCGCCACCGGCAGGCGCGCGTAGGCCACGTACCCAATGAGGACGAGGACGATGGACAGAACCGACGCGAAGATCGGCCGGTCCACGAAGAAGTGCGCGAATCTCATGGGTATCTGCTCTGGGCGCTCGCGCGCCTCACCGCTGCCGGACCGGCGGCAGTTCCTGCCGCTGCGGCGTGACCTTCGCGCCGGGACGGACGCGCTGGAGGCCGTTGATGACGATCGTCTCGTCACCCGTCAGGCCGCTCCGGACCAAGCGGTAGCCATCGATCTTCGGCCCCGGCCGGATGACCTTGGCCGAAACCGTCCCGTCATCCGCCACGACCCAGACGATCCGGCGATCCTGGTCCGCCGAGATCGCCTCGTCCGGGATCAGCACGCCACGATGGGGCGGCGAGCCGGTGACCGCGATGGTCCCGAAGAGGCCGGGCACGAGGAACAGGTCCTTGTTGTCCACCACGGCGCGGAGCCGGATAGTGCCGCTCGCTGCATCCACGCGGTTGTCGATGAAGTCGATGCGGGCGGGACGCTTGGCCTCGCGCTCGTCCGTCAGGCCGACGCGAGCATCGTCGGTCACCGCGCGCCCCTCTCCCTTCGCCTCCTCCTTGAGGCGCGAATAGGCCAGGAACGAGCGCTCATCGACGTCGAAGTAGAAGTAGATGGGATCGAGCGAGACGATGGTCGTGAGAAGCGTCTCGTTGGCGTTGACGAGGTTCCCCTCCGTCACGAGCTTGCGCCCGATCCGCCCCGAGATCGGAGCGCGGATGTCCGTGAAGTCGTAGTTCAGCTGCGCGTTGCGGAGGGCCGCCTCGGCATTGTCCAGGTCGGCGCGCGCCGTGATGAAGGCCTGCCGGCGCTGGTCGACCAACTGCTCGGCGATGTTGCCCGTCCGCTGGAGCGACTGGGCGCGATCCAGGTCAGCCTGGGCGAAATTGAGCCGCGCCTGGGCCGACGCTACGCTCGCCTGCGCCTGATCGAGCGCCGCCTTGTAAGGCCGGCGATCGATCACGACGAGCGGATCGCCCTTCTTGACGAGAGCGCCGTCCTTGAAGGCTACGCTGTCCAGATAGCCGGAGACCCGGGCCCGAACCTCGACGAAGTCCGTCGCCTCGAACCGGCCCGTGTAGTCGTCATACTCGACGACGTCCTTCACCACGGGCTTCGCGACCGTGACCGGCGGCGGCGGACCGCCCGGCATCTGCGCCTGGGCAGCGACAACGCCCACGAGCCAGGCAGCCGCAGCCACCGCTCCCAGAAAAACCCTCATAAAAATTCTCCGCGACCCAGCGGCTCGTCTGAGCAATCTCTGGGACTCGCCTGTTTCAGAATTCAGCTGTCGCCGGCTGCAACCGGCAGGCCCGCGCTGATCCAACCCTTGAACCCGCCCGGATAATGCTCGGACCAGTCGAGTCCCGCCGCGTGGCAATACCCGATTGCAGTCCTGGATCGCACGCCCGCCGCGCAGGAGAAAACCACCCTGCCCTCCTTCGGCAAGCTCTGCACGTCGAAACGTGACAGCGGCATGGAGACCGAGCCTGGAATGTGGCCCGCCGCGAATTCGTGTGGCTCGCGCACGTCCACGAGGGTGATCGAGCCGTCCTGGAGGCCCGCCTCGACCTCGTCCAGGCCGACATCGCGAATGGCGTCACCCACGTGGAAACCTTCCCGACTTGGCGGGATCCGGATTCCCGCAATGCGCTGCAACATTACTCGAGAGCGTTGGGCAACATTCTTGGCCTGTCCGGATGTGCGCTGGCGCACATTCCAGGGGATTGTCGGTCCCCGCCCCGGCACATGGTTAGCACGGTTCGCGCGCGCCGGCTGCCGGAAGCACTCGGCTCGGGGCGGCCGCGGGGATGAGTCCTGGCTCCGACCTCCGCTCAGTCCACCCTCTTCGACTCCACATTCCTGGATAGGTCAGCCGTCGTCATCGCGTGCAGGGCCTCGCGGAGAGCCGTCGGCTGGATCGCCAGCGGCCCGTCGAAAGGCCGCTCCTTGGCGGCGACCAGCCCGAGGGCAACGATCGCGGCCGCCGAGAACACGACAAGGGCCGCGGCCTGCGATCCGGCGCGGTCGAGGTGCACGAGGGCCAGGGCAACCTGCGTGAGGCAGGCAAGCACGAGGACCGTCCACCACTTCGGGTGGTCGGTATGCTGCTCGCTGACGGCCAGGCGATCACTGCGCGCGGCCCGCACGCGGAGCGCCTGGTCGAGCAGCGTCGCATGCGCGATCGGTCCGACATCGCTTGTGACCTGGGGAGCGGCCAACTCGCGGAGGAGTTCCTGCAGGGCGGCACTCGCCTTTACGGACGCCTTGCCGTCCAGCATGAGGGGCCATTCCTCGTTAACCACCGCATCGAGATAGGCCCGGGAGGCAGCCCGGACGCTCGCCATGTCCGAGGCGGCCGCGAAGCTCAGGTCCTGGATCGCTACCAGCGCATCGCGTTCAGCGAGAATCGAGCGGGCCGCCTGCCGGTTCCGCTCCCAGGCGTCGTTGGCAAGGAAGCCCGTCAGGAGTGCGAACAGGATCGCGATCGCGCCGAAGAACGGCGGCACCACCCCCGACAGGGCAGCCACCCTCCCCCGGACCAGCGGACCGTGTGTCACGGCGAAGATCGCGAACCCCGTCGTCGCGAACAGGGCGGCAAGGGCCGTGAGGATCAGCCAGACTGGCTGATCGAGCCAGAGTTCGATGAGCATGCCGGTCGCCCCCGGCTCCCCAATGGAACGCGGCGGCTTAAGACCGGCTTACTTCAACTTCCGAGTGCAGGCCCTCACGCAGGAGAGCGGCCTGGTCCGCCCCTCCCCGGCCGGGAGGCGGCGGGCGCATGCGTTTATTGCGCCGCGGTTGACGTCGCCTCGACCCTGGTGACGGGCGGCGGGCTCCACTTCCCGGTCAGGGCCTCCGAGCGCGGAGCATAGAGCCTCATGAGGAGGTTGAACGGCCCCTTTGGGGCCGGGAGCCAGTTGGCGTTCTTGTCCTGGCCTGGGCTTTGGTTCTGGACATAAAGGCTGAGCGACCCGTCAGCATTGGGTTTCAGTGGCATCCAGCTGCTCAGCGCAAACCTGTTCAGGCTGTTCGGAACCTGGAAGCCTTCCGAGTCATAGAGCGTCACCGACCAGAAGGCCTCCGCCGGCGGCGCCGCGCCCTTGTCGAACTGGATCATGTACCTGTTGGCGCCATCGAGCGGCTTCCCGTCTCCGTCCGCGAGGTTCAACGGATAGATCGCATCTTCCGGCAGGTTGGCCCCCAACCCGACCTGCGCGACGATCGCGCGCTTCAGATAGTAGTTTCCGTAGACGCCCATCGTGTCGGTGTTCATCGACCAGCCGTTCACCACGCCGGCGAGCGTCCTGACCTTCCAGCCCATCAGTTCCTGTCCGTTGGCCGGAGCGGCCTCGAGGGCGCTCCTGACCACGGGCTCCGCCTTCTCGCTGTCGAAGCTTCTGCCCGCCTCGATGCCGATCCGCCTCATGCGATCGAGGATCGGCTGGTCCGTCAGGTGCGGCCCGTTCACTTTCAGAAGTTCCGCCGCGTAGCGGAAGAAGGCGCCGGCCGGCATGCTATCGACCTGCTCCTTCGGAGGGGTCGTCATGTCGATGCCGGGATCGATCCTGGCGACCGGAGCCCGGGAGCTCTTCCCCCACTCGGATAGCGGGGTAACCTTGAATCCCGCCTGGATCTTGTGAACCGCCTCGTAGTCGGCCGGGCCGTCGGTCCGCGTCCGCCCGATGATCCAGACATGGGGGGTGGGAGCCTCGAAACGCTGCGTTCCGGCAGGAAGCCGGAACTCCTCAACGAACCTGTCGCGGAGGTCGGGACGCCATCCCCGCGGCGTGATCAGGAAGTCGCCGGCCTGCGTCCCCGTGGTGCGCCAGCCGGGCGAGGCGAACACGTCCGTCCACATGTCCAGCATCGGCAGGAGATAATAGCGGCCGCCGGTATCGGGGACGGACACCACCATGGGTTCTGCGGTGAGATCGAGGAAGGCCGAGGAATAGAGAGTGTCGAAGTTGATGCGGACGACCCCCCTGTCGGTGGCAGGCGGGTAGGCGGGCACGTTGTTGAACATGTTGGCCGGACCGCGGCCCGGTATCTTGCCAGGCTCGACGTTCGTGAACTGCCTGCGCGTCACGTCCATGCTGACGAGCGGATAAAAGTAGACATAAGCCTCGGTGGCGATGTCCCGAGCCTCCTGCTCGCTGATGGCCGCCGCGCTGGTGACGCCTGCTCCGCTGCCGAGCCCGCCCGCCAATGCGAGCGCGGCGAAGAACCTGAAACGACGAGCGGTATCCGTGGGCATGGCCGGTACTCCGGGCGACCTCGCAGGCCGGGGAGGCC
>JAFAEL010000004.1 GCA_023423995.1 Pseudomonadota bacterium
ATGCGGTTTCACCTTTTGCCATTGGCGCGGGGAACCTCTTTGGCCCCGCGCATCTGGGGCAGGCGCTCGACGCAACTGTTGAACTCGCCTGGGAGCCCGGCTGGGCGCCATTGTTTCTTTCAAGACTGATGTCGCTTTGCGAGACATTGCGCGACCAGGAAGGCCCCGCGGGCTGGCAGAACATCCTGACGCGGATGCAGGCGCATCCCGTCCGCCGCCTGGTGCATGAAGATCCGGTCTGCGCCCTGGCCTATGCCACGGCGGGGCAGGATCTGCCACGCCTGCTCGACATGGTGACAGGGCACCCATCCGCTGCAGCGGCCCTGGAAACGTCCCGCGCCGGGCTGGACCTCATGGCGGCAACCGTTGAACTCGGCCATTTCGCCGCCATGCGGGCGGTTCCGCGCTATCTGGCCCGGGTCATTGACACGGTGGCTGACCAGAAGCCAGGGGCCGAGATCCTGACGCTGGGCGCGGGCTATCTGCGGGAAGCCGAGCATGTCAGGCAGCGGGCCCGCATCGGGCGCTGGGTTGCCCAGGATGGCCGCCGGGAAGCGCTGCAGGTGCTGCGCCATGATGTGCCGGCCGGCCTTCCGGTGCGGACGCTGCATTGCGGCCTGCCGCATTTCGCCCGCAAGCCCTACCAGCGCGGCGCCTTCGACCTGATCACCCTGGCCTTGCTGCCCGACGACCATCCGCCGCGCCGCCTGCGCGAGCTGGTGGAGTCGAGCTTCGATGCGCTGAAGCCGGGCGGCCTGCTGTTGCTGGGCAGCGTGGCCGAGGCCCCTCCGGAGGCCGCCTTCCTGGAAGCCCTGCTGCGGCTGGCACCACGCTGGCGCCGGCCGGAGGAGATGGAGGATCTGCTGACGGGCCTGCCGGCGGCGAAGGTGGCCCGCCGCCGGCTGTTCCGTGGTCCCGGCGGTCGCAGACTTTATGCCCTGATCGACCGCGTGGGCTGAGGGGCGGTCACCGCCCTTCGCGCGCCGCCAGCGCGGCGATCTGCTGCCGCATGGCATCGAGCAGCGGCGCGACCTTGCCACCATTGCGGCTGATTACGGCGGAATATTCGCTGCGCTGCGTCAGCCGCAGGGACGTGCCCTCGGCGATCACATCCACCACCCGGGGCTGCCCGCCAACCTCGCCAACCCGCCAGTCCAGGCTGAAGGGGGCCAGGCTGGGGCGCTGGATCACGGTGTTGACCAGCGCGTCATCCTCGGTGCGCTGCTGCGACCGGCCGAGGCTGAAGGTCACGCCCTGATACTCGCCAAAGCGGGCGGACAGGTTGCGGATCAGCGTTTCCTCGAACAACTGCATGTATTCCTGCTGCTCGGCCGGGGTGGCCACGCGCCACCAGCGGCCCAGGATGAAACGGCCGACGCCGTCCACGTCCACGGCTTGGCGCAGGATGTCAGCGACCTTCTGCCGGCGGGCGGCGATCGGCTGGTTCGAGTTCAGCGTCGCCACCAATTCGCGTCCGGTGGCTTCGATGAAGCTGGAGGCGCGGCCGATATCCATCTCCGCGCGGGCCGGCAGGGCGCCCAGCAGCGCCGTGGCCGCGGGAACGGCCAGGGCGGCGGACAACAGGGAGCGGCGGTTCATCTGGATGATTCTCATGCTTGTGTCTGTTTTTGCTCAGCGGGGCGCGTAGCTCGATCCGCCGGCGCCGAGGCCGGTGCCGAGCGCGTCGGATGGCGCGGCGTTGTCGCCACCATTGCGGATCTCGTGCGCGCGGCGCTGGCGGTATGCGCTGCGCAGCGTGGCATAGGGGTCCAGGCTGGTCTGGTTCACGCTGTCGATGGCCTCGATCAGGCTTTCCCTCGTATCCGCCGCGGTCAACCCGGTGCGGGTCCAGCCCAGCGCTTCCGCGGTGCTGTCGCCATCTGCGATGATCCAGGTTAACGGATCGGCGGCGATGCCCATACCAAACCCGGTCAGGTCGCGCGGGTTGCTTGGGCCGATCACGGGGATGAACAGGTAGGGGCCTTCGCCCAGGCCCCAGACCGCCAGGGTCTGGCCGAAATCCTCGGAATGGCCGGGCAGGCCGGCGGCCTTGGCGACGTCGAACAGGCCGGCGACGCCGAAGGTGCTGTTCATCAGGAAGCGGGCCAGGGTTGTGGCGGCGCGCTCCGGATCGCCCTGCAGCACGTCGTTCAGGAAGATCACCGGGCTCCGCAGGTTGCCCAGGGCGTTGCGCACGCCGCCGCGCACCGGTTGCGGGACCAGGAAGCGGTAGAACTCCGCGGCCGGGCGCAACAGCACCGTGTCGATGCCGTTATGCACCACATAGAGCCCGCGATTCATCGGCTCCAGGGGATCGTTGTTGAACTCGTATTCCGCCAGCGCCTCGGGCTCGCTGGCCGGAGGGCGGGTGGCGCAGGCGGAAAGCGCCAGCAGGCCGGCCAGCGCGAGCGAGAACAACGGGCGACGGGAAAGGGACATCGGGCGGAGGATTCCTGTCAACGCCACCGGGGCGGGAGGGGGGGGAGGTCGGGGCGAGGCGTCGAAGCTACATACATTCTGGGATGAATGTCAGAAAGCCCTTCCTCGAGGGACCGGCGGATGGGCCGGCGAATAACGCACGCCCCCGCCCTGGGTTGGCCGCCATGGCTGCGATGTTCATTTTCGCCCCGGGCTGCGGTAAGGGAACTCCATGAACCAGATCGCCGACCATGCCGCGGCGCCCGCGGCCGCCTCCGAAGGCACCTTGCAGCGCTGGCTGACGGCCCCGCGCGTGGCCGGTCTGCCCACGGAGATGGCGCCGCCCGCGCTATCCTTCGAGTTCTTCCCGCCGCGCACGGAGGCCCTGGAGCAGCAGCTCTGGACC
>JAFAEL010000052.1 GCA_023423995.1 Pseudomonadota bacterium
GCCCGAGGCCTGCGTGAGCGAGCGCGCTTCCCCAAGCGGAGCGTGGCAGGCCGAGGGCCCTGCTCAGGGTCAACCCGAGAGGACGCCCCGGCGCGTGTGAACGCGTCCAGATCTCGCCGACCCCGCCAAGCAGGAGGAAGACACCGAGGCCCACAGCGACTGGCGCCATTATCGGCCCACCCTTTGTCATCGCGACCAGGGCAACGGTGACGACGAGCGCGATCCCGAGAAGAAGCGCAAGACGCTGGCTCGCCGCGTACAGATCGCCGCGCTTCCAGGCCAGTGCCTGCCCGAAGGGAAGGAGGAAGAAGAGCGGGAGCACGATCGGCAGGAACGTGAGGTTGTAGTACGGGGCTCCCACCGAAATCTTGTCGCCCGTCACAGCCTCCAGCGCGAGCGGATAGAGCGTACCCAGGAAGACGGTCGCACAGGCACTTGCGAGCAGCAGGTTGTTGAGGATGAGGGCCCCCTCGCGGGAGATGGGAGCGAAGATGCCGCCCTCGCGCAGGAGCGGCGCCCGCCACGCGAACACGGCAAGCGAGCCGCCGATGAAGATCGACAGAATGATCAGGATGAAGAGACCCCGGGCGGGATCGACCGCGAAGGCGTGAACGGATGTCAGCACGCCGGACCTGACGAGGAACGTGCCGAGCAGCGAGAGGGAGAAGGTCAGGATCGCGAGGAGAATTGTCCAGACCTTCAGGGCCTCCCGCTTCTCCATCACGACGACCGAATGAAGCAGGGCCGTCCCGGCGAGCCACGGCATCAGCGAGGCATTTTCGACCGGGTCCCAGAACCAGAACCCACCCCAGCCGAGTTCGTAATAGGCCCAGTACGAGCCCATCGAGATGCCGAGGGTGAGGAAACTCCAGGCAAGAAGCGTCCAGGGCCGTGCCGCCCGGGCCCAGACGGCATCGACCTTGCCCTCGATCAGCGCCGCCATGGCGAGCGCAAAGGTCATCGAGAAGCCGACATAGCCGAGGTAGAGCAGCGGCGGATGGATCGCGAGCCCGATATCCTGGAGCACGGGATTGAGATCCTGGCCCTCGGCAGGCGCCTGTTCGAGGCGGGAGAATGGGTTCGAGCTAAACAGGACGAAGATGATGAAGGCCACGGTGATCGCGGCCTGAACCGAAAGGGCGTTCGTCTTCAGGCGGGTCGGCAGGCTCGAACTCGCCGCCACCATGGCGCCGAACAGGGCGAGGATGAGCACCCAGAGCAGCATCGAGCCCTCGTGATTCCCCCAAACGCCGGTGATCTTGTAGATCATCGGCTTGGCGGAATGAGAGTTCTCGACGACGTTCACGACGGTGAAGTCCGACGTGACGTAGGCGAAGAGCAGCGCCACGAACGAGAATGCCACCAGGATCGCGACCCCGACGGCTGCCGGGGCCGCTGTTCCCATGAGGACGGGATCGTTCGCCCGCGCGCCCCAGAACGGAACCGCGCATTGCAGCACGGACAGCCCGAGCGCGAGGGCGAGGGCGTAGTGACCGGCTTCGACAATCATGAGGCTTAGCGCTGCGCCGACTTTTCGGGCGCGCCCTGCCAGACGCCCTGCTGCTTCAGAGCGTCCGCGACCTCCCGCGGCATGTAGGTTTCGTCGTGACGGGCCAGCACCGTGTCCGCGACGAATACACCGGCGGGGCTGAGGACGCCCTCGGTCACCACGCCCTGACCTTCCCGGAACAAATCGGGCAGCAGGCCCTTGTAGCGGACCGGCACGCTGGCACTGCCATCTCCGACCCTGAATTCGATGAGTTGGTCAGTGCCCCGCTTCACGGATCCAGCATCCACCAATCCCCCAAGTCGGAAGCGTGTGCCGGGCTGCACCGCGCTCGAGGCGACTTCGCTAGGCGAGCGAAAGAACACGATCGTATCGCGCATGGCGTTCAGCGCCAGGCCCAGGGCCCCCGCCAATACCACCCCGGCCACCCCAATGATGGTAAGCCGCCGCCCCTTGCGCGTCATCGGGCAGCCTCCCGGCTGCGCAGCCCGAGATCCTGGGCCAACCGGTCGAGCTTCTCGACCGCATGTGTGTCGCCGGCGAGCGCATCCTTCGCCTTCGCGAGGCGATCCCGCGCGTCGTCCGGACGTCCAAGCACCACGAAGGAGCGCACGAGCCGCGCCCATTCGGGCTCGCTGCCACCCTCGCGGGCAAGGCGTGCATCGAGCCCTTCTACCATCGCCATGATCTCGGGGGTCGAATCCTGCTTCTCCACGCGGGGCAGGGCCGGCGCGTCCAGCCGTGCGAGCTTCGAGCGTATCACGTCCAGCCACGGAGCCTGCGCGGGCGCGCCGGCAACGATGCGCTCGTATTCGGCACGTGCCCGAGGGAGGTCGCCGTCCTGCTCGGCGGCGAGTGCCAGATAGAACCGGGCCTTGGCCGAGCCCGCGTCCAGTGCGAGCGCCTGGGCGAACAGGGCGGCCGCGTCGGCCGGAACGACCCCGCCTGCGCTCGCGACCAGGGCTTCCCCCTGGCCCGTGAGACGATCGGCCCTCTCCCCGAGGAGACGGCGCGTAGCCGCGAAGGCCTTGGCCGCGTCGTCGAATCGTCCCGCGCCGAGATAGACTGGAGCGATGACTTCCCAACCTCGCCCGTCATCCGGATTCGCCGCGAGGTGGCTTTCGATCCGCGCAACGGCGCTGTTCAGGTCGCGCACCACATCGACCCTGGCGGCCACCGAGGCCGCCCGCGAGGGAGCCTGCGGCGAGCCGAGCAGCCCGTAGACGGCAAGTCCCGTCAGGGGAACGATCGAGAGGCTGAAGGCCGCCGCCGCGCGGCGCCGCCTCAAGGCCGGCTCGCCCGTCGAGCTCGCAGGTCCGCCACCCTCGGCATGGGCGCGAAGAAGACGACGGCCCGCCTCGGCCTTGGCAGCCTTGGCCTGATCCTCGGAGATCAAGCCTCGCTCGACCTCGCGATCCAGTTCAGCGAGCTGATCCCGGTAAAAGCCTACATCCCCACGGGATTCCGGCTCGGCGCCGTTGAGGCGGCGCGAGAGGGGCCAGAGCACCGCCATGACGGCGGCCCCCGTCATCAACGCCATGGCGGTCCAGAGGAGCATGGCCTCACATACGCGTCAGGAGAAAAGGCCCGAAGGTGGCACGTGGCCACACGTAATTGTCCTTAAACGATCAACAAGGGAAGTGGGACTCGCTTTCGACGCGAGCGATCCAGCGCAACTCGTTGCCATCCTGAGGGATCTGCCTTCCGTCGCAGCCCCTCCGGCCACGCGCTTCAGGTCGCGAGGTCGCCGACCAGCGACAACTCTGCGCGGGTGCCCCCGAGTGGCGAGCGGGCGAGTTCCAGCCGGCCGCCATAGATCGCCGCGAGTTCAGACACGATCGAGAGGCCGAGCCCGGAGCCCGGCTTCGTCTCGTCCAGCCGCTTGCCGCGCTTCATCGCCTCTTCCCAAGCCTCGGGCGGGAGGCCCGGCCCGTCATCGTCCACCACGATCCGAAGCCAGGAGCGGCCCTTGTTCTCGACCAGCTCGGCGCTGACGTTCACCTGAGAGGTGGCCCATTTGCAGGCATTGTCGACGAGGTTGCCGGCCATCTCTTCGAGATCCTGCCGCTCGCCCCGGAACCTCAGGGAGTCCACGGCGCCGACCGACAGCGTCAGCTTCCTGTCCTGATAGATCTTCCCGAAGGTCCGGGCGAGCGCCTCGAGCACCGGGCCGACATCCGTCACGGCCCCCAGCGTGCCGGCGAGCGCGGCAGCCCTGGCCCGATTGAGGTAATAGTCCATCTGGTCGCGCATGATTATCGCCTGCTCGCGCACGCGATTGGGCGATTCGGGCGTCGGGTGCGTCGTCTCGTTGACGATGACGCTGAGCGGCGTCTTCAGCGCATGGGCCAGGTTGCCCACCTGCGTGCGGGCGCGCTCCAGGATCTCCTTGTTCGCGTCCAGCAGGAGGTTGAGCTCCTCGGCGAGGGGCGCGATATCGCGCGGGTAATCCCCTGCGATCCTTTCCGACTGTCCGCGCCGGATGGAGGCCACCGCTCCGCCGAGATCGAGCAGCGGTTTCAGACCGAACCGGATCTGAAACAGCATCGAGAGGCCGAGCGCCACACCGAGCAGCAGGAAGGTGACCGTCAGGGCGAGGACGAACCGGCCCTGCGCGTCCGAAATCTCATCCGCGGGTCCGGCGATCCGGACGACGAAACGGCCGTCCTCGCCAAGGTCGATGTCGCGCTCCAGGATGCGCAGCTCCCGTCCTTCCGGACCGGCCGCGTAATCCTTCCTGATCTGGCCGAACCTGCGGTCGGGCGACGAATCGGCCAGCGTGGGAAGCGGGTTGCCGAGCAGCGAGCGCGAGGCCCGAACGTCGCGGGGCTGCGCCTCGAGCCGGCCGACCTGCCAGTACCAGCCGGACAGGGGAATATCGAACCGGGGATCGCCCAGGCTGCCGAGGCCACGCTGAGGCTCCTGGTCGGCTGGTCCCACGAGGTCTGCCGCCAGGTCGTTCGCGTAGACGAGCAGACGCTCGTCGAAGGACCGCTCGGTCGCCTGCCGATAAAGCGCGGTCAGGATCACCCCCGCGATGATGAGGATGAGTGAGCTCCAGAACAGCGCGGAAGCGGCTAATCGAACCGCAATCGACCGACCTGCGAGGAGGCGCCTGACGCGCTCCATCGTCGCTCAGGGCTTCATGGCGGGATCGACGAGGTACCCAAGCCCGCGGACGGTCTGGATCAGATCCACGCCGAGCTTCTTCCGCAACCGGCCGATGAAGACTTCGATCGTGTTCGAGTCCCGGTCGAAATCCTGGTCGTAGAGATGCTCGGTGAGCTCGGCGCGCGAGACGATGCGGCCGGTATGGTGCATCAGATACGAGAGCAGGCGATATTCGTGCGAGGTGAGCTTCACGGCCGCGCCGTCGACGCTGACCCGGCCAGACCGGGTGTCGAGCCGAACGGAACCCGCCACGAGCTCGCTCGTCGCATGCCCGGCCGAGCGCCGAAGCAGCGCCCTTATGCGGGCAAGCAGTTCCTCCATGTGGAACGGCTTCGCGACGTAATCATCCGCGCCGGCATCGAAGCCCTGGACCTTGTCGCTCCAGCGATCGCGCGCCGTCAGGATCAGCACGGGCATCTTGCGCCCCGCCCGGCGCCAGTTCGTCAGCACCGAGACGCCGTCTATCCCCGGCAGCCCGAGATCCAGGATGACGGCATCATATGGCTCGGTTTCGCCGAGGAACTGCGCTTCCTCTCCGTCGAAAGCCTTGTCGACCGCGTAGCCGGCATCGCTCAGAGCCGCGGCGACCTGCCGGTTCAGATTACGGTCGTCTTCGACGAGAAGGAGGCGCACGGGCAGCTTGACGCTCAGTGGATCGTGACGACCTTGCCGGACGGCGCGTCGACCGTGACTCGCACGATCCGACCGTCCTTGGTCAGCAGCATGATACGATAGACGAGCTTGTCCGTCTCGCGGCACAGCGATGCGCGCAGAACCTCCGAATTGGGGACCGCGCGACGCGCGTGGACAAGCACCTCGCTCGGCGTAACCACCTCATGCGCGTTGAGGATCTCGACCGTATCCCCCGGGGAAAGGCAGAGCTGCTCCGGGCGCCGATCCGCAGCGCTCGCCCGCGGAATCGCGGCGAATGCGAGGAGGAAGCCGAGGAGGACGCGGCGCATGGATGGAGCCTGACGCCGCGGCCCTGAACTGCCCGTGAATGCGCCGCGTCAGCGCGCCGGGGGCGTGATCTGCTTCGTCGCCTGCAGCCGGAAATAAGTCGAGGCGATGAAGCTGAACCCGGCCACGATCTGGGCAAGCGCCTCCGCCAGCCCGCTCTGGTCGAGCGTGCCCGTCTGTACGCCCAGCGTGCCGAGCGCGAGAGACCCCAGCCCGACGAGATTGGCCCAGACGGTGCGGCTCGCGAGCAGGCCTTTGCTATCGATCATCGTCACGTTCTCCTCTCCTGGTTGTGATGGTTTGGGCTCGGCTATCCGGGCATACGGAGCGGCGGCGGCCGTGAGGGCGGCGGTCTCCACGCGGGTCGTCCTCGAGGTCCAACCCCGGCCGAAGACCGGCCACGTCGATAGGCCGCGGAGGAAGCGAAGCCGCTCGCGAGTCAGGGCCCGGACAGTCTCGGCCGGGTCGGCGGCATGCGCGGCTGCGAGCGTCTTCGGACCGATCCTGCCGTCCTGGGCGACCCCGAGTACGCCCTGCAGGCTACGAGCGGCTCGGCCAGGCCCGGAATTCACGGAGAAGTCGAAGGTCGCGAGATCGAGCCCGGGCGGTAGCTCGTCTCCCCGCACCGCATCCCAGTAGGAGCGGCGATAGATCGTTCCGGCCTCGGCCCTTGTGAGCGCCTTCACGTCCGCGACCGTGACAGGCCGCGCCCGTGCCTTCGCCAGCGTGGCGCGCGTGATCCCGAGATTGGTGGCGCCCCCGGGGTCGCTCCGGTGATCCACGAACCCACCCTCGAGTTCGAGGACGAGCGCGAGCGCTCGGTCGAAAGTGTCGGCCGCCATGCATTTCTCCGCTTTGTGAATGGATTCCGGCCGGGCCGGCTGGTCGAGGTGCCGGTGCTGGGCTAGGCTTCAGGCATGACCTGGATCGTCTCGCTCGTTGCGCTCCTGGCCGTGCTCTTTCTCGTCGGGCGCGGCATGCCGTTCTCCCGGTGGCCGGTGATCATCGCGGCCACGCTCGCCGTGATCCTGCTGGTCGTCGCGGCGGAACAGAACGGATTGTGGCCGCAATCCTGGCAGGTCAGGTAGCTGCCTCGAGCGTCGTCAGGCGCCTCTTCAGAACCGCGATCTCGTCGGACAGCTTGAGGATCGCCGCGTGGAGCAGCGCGGTGATCTGGTCCGGCCGGAGCCCCAGCTCGGCATGGGATTTCTCGCCCAGGGGCCGCACGACCAGGCCGGCGTCGAGACCGGACCTGTCGAGCGCCGCATCCCAGTCCTGCGCCGCCCATCCGAAATGTCGGCCGGGCTCGCCGTGACGCCATCTGAACGAGATCGGCGCAGCCTGGCGCAGGAGCGAGAAGGCCAGCTGCGGCGTAATCGGCTCGATGTCCTGCTTGGCGCGGAGGTCCGAGGTGTTGACCACGCCCGTGACGGCATAGACGGCCGAGAAGCGATGCGTGGCGGTCCCGAGCGAATGGGCGCCATCGCTCGCCGGAGCGATGTTGCCGGCGACGCTCAGCCGCTCTGCCGGGGCGGAGGTTCCGACGCCGACCCTGCCATCAGCCCTGATCCGAAGCGCCTCGGTCCAGCCGGAGCCATCGGCGGAGACCTTGAGTTGGACTTCGTCGTCGCCCACGAGGCCGAATTCGGCCCGGCCCGAATACCCGCTCTGGAGCAGCAGCGAGAGGACGTGGCCGGCGCTCTCCTTGTTCAGGGTGTAGCGGAGATCCCCCGTCCCGCCCTCGCCCTCCTCGCGTGCGGTCCAGAGAGCCTTGTTGAGCTTCGCGGCGAAAGGATTGGTCGCATCGGCGACGGTTCCGAGCCCAAGGCGGGTCAGGTTCTGCAATGCATCCGGCGTTGCGGGAACCCAGCCATCCCCGTCATGGAGCAGGAGCCGTGACTCGTCGGCCA
>JAFAEL010000143.1 GCA_023423995.1 Pseudomonadota bacterium
TCGCCCGCCACCGTGAAGGGGAGGGTCACGAAGAGCAGCAGCACGAAGCCCTCCACATGCAGCAGGCGACGGGATAGACGCGTCCCCGATGGAATGCGCCACGCGGCCAGCAGGGCGATGAGAAAGACGCCGGCCGACACGGCCAGCGAGTGCAACTGCGCCACGCAGGCGATCGCCGCGACGGCCGCCAGGAGCCGCAGCCGCGGATCGCCGGGCCGCATCAGCTTCGCCTCGCCCGGGCCCAGAGCCCGATGCCGGCAAGTCCGACGATGAAGAGGATGCCGGAGAGAACATCGGTGAAGCGCAGACGGGAATCCATCTGCTCGATGCGCTCGAGGAGCGGTTCGATCTGACGCTGGACTACGGCCTCGACCATGTTGGCAACGTCCTCGGCCAACACCGGAGCAGCAGCTGCAACCTCTGCCGATGCGGCGGTGCCGGTCGGCGACACCGTGGAGACCGGAGCGCGGCCCAAGCGCCCGGCCGGCAGCACGGTCGAGGCGACATGCGCATCGCCCGTGTCAACGGTAACCGTGACGTCCGAGAGATCGTCCGCCGACGTGTCGAAGCTGAAGCGCCCCTCGCCGTCCGTCCGTCCATCCGCGATGGCGGCACCGGCGGCATTCGTGGCTGTCCACGCCGCCCCTTGCGGCCGACTGCCGCCGACGAAGAACGCATAGCCGCTCACGGTCCTGCCCTCGGCGGCCGCGAACACCTTGAGCTTGTGGGCCATGGCGGGCAGGCACGTGCCCATGATCGCAAGCAGGACGAGGAGGATGCGCGTCACGGCGCGAGAGGTCTCATCGCCTTCGGCTCGACGCGGGCGAGGAACGTTACGATCGCGGCCGTGACGAACCCCTCGGCGAGGGCGAGCGGGAGATAGGTGGCGATCAGCACGGTCGCCACTGGCGTGTAGGCGCTGGACGACAGGGCGAGCGAAAGCGCGACAAGGCCGCCTGTTCCCAGGGCAGACAAGGCACCGACCGCAGCGGAGAGCACGGCCCGGACGGGCCCGCTGGCCGTCGACCGGATGGAGGGGCCGAGCAGCAAGGCGAAGACGACGCCCGGCAGGGCGATGTTGACGGTGTTCACGCCGAGCGTGGTGAGGCCGCCGAAGCCGAAGAGCAGGGCCTGCAGCAGGAGGATGACGAGCACCGCCGCGAAAGTCGCGGTCCCGAGCATCAGGCCCAACAGGCCCGAGAGCAGGACGTGCACGCTCGACGGCCCGACAGGCACGGCGATCAACGAGGCGGCGAAGACGGCTGCGCTGAGGACCGCCGCTCTCGGTATCATCCGGTCATCGAGACGCGACAGCGCCACCGCGATGCCGCCGGCCGCGACTACGCCGCCGCCGACGAGCACGGGCAGCGAGGGTATGCCGTCGGGGATATGGGCCATCGGAGATCACCTCCCGCCCATATCGGTGGCCTTCACCCAGATGAGCGCGCCTTCCTCGACGGGTGCAGGCTTGCCGTCCGGCCCGGCTCTCTGCGCGTCGCCGTCGATCAGCGCGGCGAAACCCCACCAACCTGCGCGCGGCATCGCGTACGTGAAGGTGCCGTTGGCATCGGCCTTGACCATCTGGGTGACGAAGGCGTCGTTCGGCGGCTTCACGCTGCCGTCGTTGATGAACTCCACCTCCACGGGGGCGAAGGGAAGGGGCTTGCCGTCCTTGAGCACGACGCCTGAAAACAGGTTCCCCGTCCAGAGGCCGGTGGGTCGCGTGAGCGGCTGGATCTCGACCGGGAGTCCGACGAGTTCGTCCCATCCCTCGCCGGAGGCAAAGCTGTCGACGATCACCTTCGCGTAATGGACAATGTGCTTGTTCTCCGCGGCCTCCCAGTAAGGTTGCGGCTCGACGAAGAACACGGCCGCGCCTGGAGAAGGCAGGTCATGGGTGAGCGTCCAGGCCGGCTTGCCGCCGGCAGGCTTCTCAGCGAGGTTCTTCAGCAGGTCGGTCTGCTTTCCACCCGCCAGGACACCCACCTTCGCGGGCTTTTGCATCGCCATCACGGGGCCGCCCTCGACCGGGTGGGTAAAGACAAGGTCGAGCGTGACCTTTCCCCCCTCGGGAAGGACGTCGGCAGAAGGTATGATCTCCTGAAAATGAGCTATGCAAGACGAATTGGCCGCCGTGAGATATACGAAGCCAAGACAAAGGGATGCGATGGGATAGGACATCGCTCTCTCCCGGTGTGAAATCCGGCGGCGAAAATCATACGAGTGCGAATCTGGGGCGCAAGGCAGGACGCCGAGATCAGCAGCAACTGTGCGAAAGCAACAAATCTATAGTGCAGCCTGCGTCGAGGCCGGGGGGTGTCATGCAGAGGACCACGATCGCGATCGATGACGAACTGGCTGTCGCGCTCGATCGCTACATGGACGGCGTGGGGGCGGTGAGCCGGTCGGAGGCGATCCGCGACCTCGTGCGGCGAGGCCTGTCCGCCAGGCCGGAGGCGCCGGCCACCGCCCCCTGCTTCGGGGTCATCAGTTATGCAATCGACCAGTCCGTGCGGAACCTTGCGGCTCGCGTGCCCCAGGGACGGCTCGATCGCCACGATCAGGCCGTGGCGTGCGTGTCCATCCCGCTCGACCACACGACGTCGGTCGATGTGACGGTGATGCGGGGCCAGGTCGGGAAGGTGTCAGCCTACGCGGAGGCGCTGTTTCTCGAACGCGGGGTGATGCACGGCACGCTCAACCTCATCCCGGTCGCCGAGGACAGCTCCGAGCACATGCACGATGACGGAGCCGCGTACAGTCATACTCACCTGCGCGTGCGCAGCGGCTTCTGAACGATCGCCGCGGGTCAGGCGGGGTCAGCGAAAAGGGCGCGGTCGCCGGAGGCGCGGACGAACTGAAGGAAGTCCGCAATGCCTTCGGTCAGCAGCGAGATGTGCCGGGTCATCAACTCAGAGGCTCGCTTGCCGTCGTTGGCCAGGATGGCCTCCATGATCTCGGCATGCTCCGGAATGGAATTCGTCATCCGCCCGGGCTGGAACGTGATGGCGCGCCGGTAGGGGGCCGTCTTCAAGGACAGGCGGCGGATCTCGTCCTGCAGGACGCGGTTGTGGCTCGCGGCCACGATCACGTCGTGAAAGGCGAGATTCGCGTCGTAGAAGGAATCGGCGTCGCCCTGCTCCAGCGCGCGCTCGCAGGCCTCGTGCGCATCCGCGAGCACCTTGCGCTGCTCGGGCAGGATTCGCCGGGCGGCCTGAGCGGCCGCAAGCGCCTCGAGCTGGGCCACCACGCTCAGGGCGTCGAGGAGGTCCGCGACCGAGAGCTGGGCGACCTGCAGGCCCTGCCTGCCCCGGCTCTCCGCGAGCCCGCTCGCCGACAGCCGCTGCAGGGCCTCCCGGACGGGCGTACGGGACACCCCGTAGCGCTCGGACAACTCGCGCTCGTCGAGCCTGTGGCCCGGCCTGACGCGGCCGCGGAGGATCTCCTCCTCCAGCTTCTTGGCGATGTCGCCCGAGAGCGATGTTTCCTCCGCCGAAGCCGCAACGGTCGGGGAGGGGGGCAGCCCGCCGCGGCGTCTTTCCGCTTTGCGGCCGGCAGGCACGGCCTGAGCCATTCAGGTGGTTTCCGACGAGTAGACCCGGTTTGCGATCAGCTCGCCGAGAGCCACGAGCCCATAGAGCAGGAGGCCGCAGGCGCAAAGCACCACGATGGCCGCCATCGACACCTCGGTGTCGGCCCGGGCGGTCGCGAAGATGATGAGGTAGCCGAGGCCCGCCTGAGCGGTGATGAACTCGCCGATGATCACCCCGATGATGGCGAGCGTGATCGCGACCTTCATGCCCGAGAAGATGTAGGGCAGCGCCGCCGGGAAGCGGACATGCGTGAAGACCTGCCACTCGCTCGCGGTGAGCGAGCGGCAGAGCCGCAGCATGCTCCGGTCGACGCTGAGGAAGCCGGCCGTCGTGGCGATCACGACGGGGAAGAAGGCGATGAAGATCGAGAAGGCGACGCGAGACTGCGTGCCGACCCCGAGCCAGATGATGAAGAGCGGCGCGAGCGCGATCTTCGGGATCAGCTGGAAGAAGACGAGGTTCGGGTAGAGCGCCTCCCGCGCCACCGCCGAATAGGTGATGAGGATCGCGAGCGCGACGCCGAGCACCGTCGCCAGGATGAAGCCGAGCGCCGACTCGAAGGTCGTCGGGATGGCGTGGGTGAGGAGGATGTCCCAGCGCTCGGCGATGTAGGAGAGCGTCGAGATCGGCGAGGGCAGGATGACGGGCGGGATCTTGCCGATCACCACCACGGCCTGCCAGGCGCCGAGGGCGAGCGCCGCCAGCGCGATCGGCAGGATGATCGAGCGCAGGCCCAGAAGCCCGGCTCCCGTGCTGGCATCGGGCACGGCGATGGTCGCGCCTGTCTCGGTTCCGATTGCGGCCGCCATGATCTACTCCACCGCTCCTGCCCGGTTGGACGAGCCCGTGCCGGGCCCGCCATGCGCTTCCTCGATCGTGAGCCGCAGCCGGCGGCAGATCGCGTTGAACTCCGCGCTATCCTCGATCTCGAAGCGTCGGGGACGCGGGAACGGCATGGCGAGGTCCAGGATGATCTTGGAAGGCCGCCCGCCCATCACCACGACGCGGTCGGACAGGAACGCGGCCTCGCGAATGGAGTGGGTGACGAAGACGACGGTCTTGCCGGTCTTCTCCATGATCTCGGCGAGCGCGGCGTTCATCTGGTCCCGGGTGATCGCGTCGAGGGCCGAGAACGGCTCGTCCATCAGGAGGATCGCCGGATCGTGGATCAGCGCGCGGCAGATCGCGACGCGCTGGCGCATGCCGCCCGACAGCTCGGACGGCTTCTTGTTCTCGAAGCCCTTCAGGCCGACCATGGCCAGGAGTTCGTGCGCGCGCTCCCTGTATTTGGCGAGAGGCAGCTTAAGGATGCGGACCGGGAAAAGGACGTTCTCGAGCGCGCTCTTCCAGGGGAGCAGCGTCGCGTCCTGGAAGATGATGCCGATGTCGCGCCGCGGCCCGGTCACGGGGCTTCCGCCCAGCTGGATGGAGCCGCCGGTCGGCTTCTCCAACCCGGCGATCATCATGAGCAGCGTGCTCTTGCCGCAGCCGCTCGGACCGAGCAGGGATACGAACTCGCCGCGTCCCACCTGGAGGCTGGCCGAAGCGACCGCCCTGATCGGGCCCTGCCGGCCGGCATAGGTCTTCTCGACCGCGTCGACCCGGACGAGGGTCTCGGGCCGCGGCGTCTGCGGCATCTGCACGATTTGCGCCGACATGCGCCTCAGACCACGTATTTCTTGTAGGGAGCGGCGCTGGTCTCGGCAGCCTTCGCTTCATCCGCGTTGAGCTTGACCGTTCCGGCGAACTTGTCGGTGAAGAGCGCCGCCGTATCCGGCTTCTGGGCCTTGTCGCCGGCCGCATACTGCACGACGAGGTCCGCCATGGTGGCGACCTTCTTCGGATCGGCATAGCCGAAGCCGTTCTCCTTCACCTCGGGCACGAGATTGGTGAGGTTGGTGAGACCGAGCCCGACCTGGGCATAGGCCTTCCCGGTCGAGCTGAGCGCGACCTCGCTGTTCGCCTTGAGGAAGATGTCGACCGCCTCGGCGAAGTTCGTCATCGTGAACTTGATGGCTTCCATCGCGCCCGCCACGAAGGCGGCGCAAAGGTTTGGATCCTTCTCGACGCGGGCGGGCTGCGTCGTCAGGGATTGGCCGTAGAATTCGATCCCGGCATCGCGGAACAGCATGAAGCGAAGGTCTGTCCCGAGCGGCGCGAGGGACGGAATCGTGCTCGTCGCGAAGGCCGCGACGGCATCCACCTGCTTCTCGATCAGCGAGCGCTCGCGGACCTTGCCGTCGATCTGCAGCATGTTGACCTTGGCGAGATCGAAGCCGGCCTTCTGCGCATAGAGCGCCAGGAAGGGATATTCGCCGGACGTGACGCTCGCGCCGAGCCTCTTTCCCTCGAGATCCTTCGGCGTCTTGATCGCCGAATCCGCCAGCACGCCGATGCCCATCAGGGCGTCGTAGTTGATCTGGCCGATGCAGGTGATCGGCAGACCTCTCGCGGCCTGCACGATGGCCGTCGGCGTCGCCGCCATGCCGAAATCGAACGTGCCGGCCGAGACGGCCTGGGCGGCTGCGCCCGAGCCGGAGCCGCGGGCGACCGAGACCTCGAGCCCGTGCTTCTTCCAGAAGCCTTTGTCCCGCGCCACGTAGGCGAAGAGGTTGGGGCCCTCCGGGATCCACGACGTGGTGAAGGAGATCTTGGCCGCGCCTTGGGCGATTGCCGGGCGGGCGAGGCCTGTCGTTGCGAGGGCGGCCGCTCCGATGCCGCGAATTGCGTCTCGCCTCGTGAACGTCATCGGACCCCTCCGTCGATTTTGATCTGAGCGGAGGCATCATCCGCTGGCCGCGTCGGCATTGCAAGAGTGCATGCCAAACTATGTTGCTTGCATGCCAAATTCTGTTTAGATCGCGGCAAGTGCCTCGGAGCGGGGCTGGTCTAGGAGGAATGCCCCCATGCGAGGGTTCGAGGCGCGCAACGCACATTTCGACCGGCTGGTGAACACGCCGGGACTGCGTTGGCTCGGGCAAAACACGAATCATGCCAGGCCGCATCCGGCCGTCGTCGAGGCGATGGAGCGGAGCATCCGGGACGAGGAGTTCCACATCTACGCGCCGCCCGCTGGCTTCGAGGAACTGCGGGCCGGGATCGTGGAGGATCTCGGGCTGAAGGGGCAGGTCGCGCTCGTGTCGGACGGCGCAGTGGCGTCGCTCTACCATGCCTGCCACGCGCTCCTCGGGCCGGGCGACGAGTTCATCACCACGGATCCGACCTGGAACTGGCCGATGGCCTTCGCGCGCTCGGTCGGCGCGACCGTGAAGCAGATCCCCATCTACGGCGAGGAATACGGCTACCGGCTTGCGCCGGAGCGGCTGCGCGAGGCGATCACGGAGAAGACGAAGGTCGTCTACATCGTCGATCCCAACAACCCGCTGGGCTCCGCCTGCACGGCGGAGGAGATCGAGGGTATCGTGTCAGCGGTGCGCGACGCCGGCGCCTACCTGATTCACGATTGCACCTACCGCCACTTCGCGTACGAGCATCATCTCGCGGCGGATTTGTATCCAGAGAGGACGCTCACGGTATACAGCTTCTCCAAATGGCTCGGTCTGGCCGGCCTGCGGGTGGGCGCGATCGTGGCCCATCCCGACATCGTCGAGCGGCTCGCGGCAGCTCCGCCGAACAATCTCGGCTCCTCGATCCTGTCGCAGCGCGCCGCGATCGCCGGCCTGAAGATCAAGTCCGAGTGGTTCCCGGGCGTGCTCGCCGAGCAGCGGGCGAACCAGGCGCTCATCAAGGATGCGGTCGACGGCGTTCCCGGCATGTCCGTCGCGGTCTACCCCTCGAACGGCAACTTCCTCGTGGTCGAGTGCGGCCCGGCGGGCATCCGGCCGGATGCGCTCGTCGCGGAATATGCCGAGCGGAAGATCATGATCCGCCAGGGCTCGTACCATACGCCGACCTTCGGCGACCGCTTCATCAAGATCTCGACCACGGTGCCGTCCGCCTGGGCGGAGGAGCTCGCCGAGCTGCTTCCCGAGATGGTCGATCGCGCCCGCGGCCGCAACGAATCCGCACAGCTCTTCTGAGCCGAACGAAACCCTGGATGGCAGGACAGCAGCAATGGATCTGAAACTCGGCGGACAGAAGGTCCTCATCACCGGCGCCTCGCAGGGCATCGGTGAAGGGCTGGCGCATGCCTTCGCGGGCGAAGGCTGCCATCTTCATCTCACCGCCCGCGCGGCCGACAAGCTCGACGCGATGGCGCGCGAGATCGTCGCCGAGCACAAGGTGAGCGTCACCTATACGGCGGCCGACATGACCCAGGAGGGCGCCGTCGAGCGCATCGTCGAGGAGGCCGGCGACGTCGGCATCCTCATCAACAATGCGGGCGTGATCCCGAGCGGCAACCTGTTCGAGATCGGTCCGAAGAAGTGGCGCGACGGCTGGGCGCTGAAGGGCTTCGGCTATGCCGACATGATCCGCGCCGTCTATCCGAAGATGAAGGCCCGCGGCGGCGGCGTCATCCTCAACAACATCGGCAATGGCGGCGAGGTCTGCGACCCGCAATACATCGAGGGCGCGGCCGGCAACGCCTCCATCATGGCGATGACACGGGCTCTCGGCGGGCGCAGCCTCGACGACAACATCCGCGTGGTCGGCGTGAACCCCGGGCCGGTCGACACGAGCCGCATCTACAACATGCTGCGCAAATGGGCGGATACCGAGTTCGGCGACGAGAGCCGCTACGAGGAACTGCTCGAGCGCTATCCGCTGAAGCGCCCGGCCCGCATCCACGAGATCACGGACCTGTTCCTGTTCCTGGCCTCGTTCCGGTCCGGCTACACGTCCGGCACCGTCATCACGGTCGATGGCGGCATCGCGTCCCGCCGCTCGGTCGTCTGAGGAGAAAGCGCATGCCCTTTGCGACCGCCAGCGACGGCGTCAAGCTGCATTACGAGGCTGCCGGGCGCGGCACGCCGATCGTCTTCGTGCACGAGTTCGGCGGGTCCCACTGGAGCTGGGAGCCGCAGATGAACTTCTTCACGCGCCGGCATCTCTGCGTGACCTATGCGGCGCGCGGCTACGCGCCGTCCGACATCCCGGAGGACGTCTCCGCCTATTCCCAGGCGCGGGCGGCCGACGACATCGTCGACGTGATGAGCGCCAACGGCATCGACAAGGCGCATCTCGTCGGCCTGTCGATGGGTGGTTTCGCCGTCCTGCACGCCGGGCTGCGCCACCCCGACCGGATCCTCTCGATCACGGCGGCCGGGGCCGGCTACGGCGCCGAGAAGGCGCACGAGGACTATTTCAAGGGCATCTCGGACCAGGTCGCGACCAATTTCGAGACGAAGGGCGCGAAGAACTTCGCGCCGACCTATGCCGAGGGCGCCTCGCGGGTGCAGTTCCAGGACAAGGACCCGCGCGGCTGGCAGCTCTTCGCCGAGCGTCTCGGCCAGCACTCCGACCGTGGCGCCGCCAACACGATGCGGGGCGTGCAGATGAAGCGGCCCTCGCTCTACGACCTGGAGGCCGAGTTCAAGGCCATGAAGGCGCCGCTCCTCGTCATGGTGGGCGACGAGGACGACCATTGCCTGCAGCCCGGGATCTTCCTGAAGAAGACGGTCCCGGCCTCCGGCCTCGCCGTGTTCCCGAAATCGGGCCACACGCTGAATCTCGAGGAGCCCGCGCTTTTCAACCAGATCCTGGCCGAGTTCATCGCCCAGGTGGAGGCGGGGCGCTGGGGGCCTCGCGATCCGCGCGCCAACCCGGCCCAGATCATGCGGACCGAATAGGGTGCGGCCGTCCGACCATGTGGACGGCGACCGGCTCTGGGGTCGCCTCATGGCGCTCGCCGAGTACGGCGCGCGCCCGGATGGCGGCGTCGACCGGCAGACGCTTACCGAGGCCGAGATCGAGGCCCGGGCCGAGCTCGTCAGGTGGGGCAGGGCGCTCGGCCTGACGCCGTTCACAGACGCGGCCGCGAACCTGTTTCTGCGCCTGGAGGGCCGGGAGCCGGAGCTGCCGCCGGTCCTGGCCGGCTCGCATATCGATTCTCAGCCGACGGGGGGCAAGTTCGACGGCGCCTATGGCGTGCTCGCGGCGCTGGAGGCCGTGCAGGCGATCCAGGAGGCGGGCGTCAGGCCGCGCCGCTCGATCGAGGTCGTGGCCTGGACGAACGAGGAGGCCTCGCGCTTCGCGCCCGGCATGACGGGCTCCGAATTGTTCACCGGCGTGAAGACGCTGGAGCAGGTCGCCGGCCTGAAGGACGGCGACGGCATCCGGATGGGCGACGCCCTCGCCGCCGTCCTCGCCGCCGATCGGGACATCCCCCAGCGCCCCTTCGGGCTCCCCGTCGCAGCGTTCCTGGAGCCGCATATCGAGCAGGGTCCTGTTCTCGAGCGCGAGGGCATCCCGGTCGGCATCGTGAGCGGCATCCAGGGCACCCGCCGCTACCGCGTTCGCGTCACGGGCGAGGCTGCGCATGCCGGCACCGCCGAGCGGCACGAGCGCCGCGATGCCCTGATGGCGGCCATCCGCATGGTGGCCGCGATGGACAGGGCCGCGATGGATCCGGCCGACGCGAAGCTGACCGTGGGTCTATTCCAGGTGACGCCGAACGCGCCCTCCGTCGTGCCCGCGGAGGTCTTCTTCTCGATCGACCTTCGCCATCCGGAAAACGAGGTGGTGGACCGGCTCGACGGCGAGATCCGCCGCATCGTCGAGGCGGAACGGGGTCCGTGCGACGCCGCGCTGAACCAGATCGCGCTTGCGCCCTCGCTGTCGTTCTCGCCCGAGATCCGCGAGACGCTCTCCCGCGCCGCATCCGACCTCGGCATCGCGCATCGCGACATCTACTCGGCCGCCGGCCACGATGCGCGGCAGCTGCACTATTTTTGCCCGACCGGGATGATCTTCGTGCCCTGCCGCGACGGCATCAGCCACAATCCGGCCGAATGGGCCGAACCGGCCGACCTGACCGCCGGCGCGAAGGTGCTGGCCGACGCCCTGTTCGAGCTTGCCGACGCGGCGTGAGCAGCGCCGGGAGCTGGCTGCCGGAGGTCCGTGCGGTCGTACCGCCGGTCAGCTGACGATGACGAACACCTTGCGCAAGGTCGCCTTGACCTCCCAGACGCCTCCCGTGAGAGGGGAGCAGAAGACGGTGTCGCCGGCCGCGATCTGGATCGGCTCGCCGTCATCCGGCGTGAAGGTGGCCTCTCCCGCCAGGAAGTGCATGACTTCGCCCTCCTTCACGTCGCGCCGATAGGTGCCCGGGCTGCACTCCCAGATTCCCGTGCGGGTGCTCTCGAGCCCCGGGATGGCGACGCGCAGGCCCTGGAGTTCGCAGGCGGGTTCGCTGATCGGCGTCTTCACCGGGCCCCAGCTTTCGAGCCCGTTCGCCGAGGCGCTGTTCTTGATGATCTGGATGGCCATGTAGTCTGTTCTGCACTTCCCTGAGCACCAGGCCTCTGCGGGATGCCGCCGAGCGCCGTCTCGTAGCTTCGCCCCGTATGGAGCGGCCTGTATCGCGTCAATCGTGGCCGCTGGCTCGTCGTCCGATCCCCACACGTGTTTTGGCCGTTGGAGCCGGGCGCCGCTCCCGCGCCCTACACGGCGAGGTATCGCTGCTTGATTTCCTCGTTGTCGCGCAGCTCGGCGATTGTGGACCGGTGGACCACCTGACCCTTGTCGATCACCGTCGCGTGGGTGGCGACGCCGAGGCAGAAGTGCATGTTCTGCTCGGCCAGAAGGATCGTCACTCCCATGTCCCGCAGCCGCCTGATCAGGTCGCCGATCGCCTGCACGATGATGGGCGCGAGCCCCTCGCTCGGCTCGTCGAGCAGGAGGATCTCGGGGTTGCCCATCAGGGTCCTGGCGATGGTGAGCATCTGCTGCTCGCCGCCCGAGAGGCGCCCGGCCAGCCGCTCCTTCATGCCGGCCAGGATCGGAAACACCTCGTAGACCGTCTCGAGATCCCAGTGCGTCGCGCCGCCCGGTCCGGTCTTGGCGGCGATGACGAGATTGTCCTCGACGCTGTGCTCGGGAAAGACCTGCCGGTCCTCGGGCACGTAGCCGATCCCGGCCCGCGCGACGCGATAGGGCGGACGGCCCGAGACGGTCTCGCCGCCCAGGAGGACGCGCCCGCGGCGCGGCGGCGCGATGCCGATGATCGTCTTGAAGGTCGTGGACTTCCCGGCGCCGTTCCGGCCGAGAAGCGCCATCGTTTGGCCTTTCTCGACCGAGAGGTCGATGCCGAAGAGGATCTGGCTCGCGCCGTAGAAGACGTCGGCCTGCTCGATGCGGAGAAGAGGTTCGCCCATCAGGCCGCGCTCGCCTCGGCTGCGTGGTGATCCGTCCCGAGATAGGCGTCGATCACGTCCTGGTTCGTCCTGATCTCGTCCGCGGTGCCTCGCGCCAGCACCTGGCCGTATTTCAGCACGTAAATCGCCTGGGCGATGCGGAAGACGATGTCCATGTCGTGCTCGATGAAGAGCACCGTCATGCCGGTGACCTCCCAGAGTCGCTGGACGGTGCCGATCATGCGCCAGCGCTCCTCCGGCCCCATTCCGGCGGTGGGTTCGTCCAGGAGCAGCACGGTCGGCTCCATCGCGAGGGCGAGCGCGATGTCGAGGAGCTTCTGGTCGCCATGCGAGAGGTTGCGGGACAGAGTCTCGGCCTTCGGCCCGAGCGTCAGGAGCGTGAGGATCTCCTCGACCCGGGCGGCCGTGTCGTCGAGCGGGAAGCGGCGGAGCACCGTCCAGGAGAGACGCCGGTGCGAGGTCACGGCGGCCGTCAGCGCCTCGCGCACCGTCAGGCTTGGGAACAGCGCGGCTACCTGGAAGGCGCGGGCCATGCCCCGGCGCACGACCTCCAGGCTGGAGAGGCCGACGATGTCTTCGCCGTTCAGGATGACGCGCCCCGCATCGGGCCGGAACGCGCCCGAGATGAGGTTGAAGAAGGTCGTCTTGCCGGCCCCGTTGGGCCCGATGATGGCGCTGAGCGAGCCCTTGGGAAAATCGATGGAAACGTCGCGGGTCGCCTGCACGCCCCCGAAGGACTTCGAGAGGTTCTGGACGCTCAGCATCAGGCGACCCCACGCTCGGAGATGCTCTCCGCCGGCGCCGGGACGGGAGCCGCCGCGGTCTCCCGCGTCCCGCGCCGTCGGCCGAACCACTCCATCAGGTAGTCGCCAACGCCCTGGCGCAGCCCGAGCACGATCGCCAGGATCAGGAGCCCGAGCACCAGTCCGTGATGCTCCGTGTAGATGGTCACCGTGCGGTTCAGGAGTTGCAGCAGGAACGCGCCGATCAGCGGCCCCATGAAAAGCTGGGAGCCACCCAGCATGATCATGAAGATCGCCTCGCCGGAGGTCGTCCAGAAGCCGAATTCCGGGTAGGCCCCCGACACGAAGAGCGCGAGCAGGATGCCGGCGACGCTCGCCATCGACCCGGCGAAGACGAAGATGCCGAGCTTGGCCATGACGACGTTGACGCCGAGGAAGTTCGCCCGGCTCGGATTGTCCCGCACCAGCCGGAGCGTATAGCCGAACGGGGACATCCAGACCTGCCGCATCAGCAGCACGCAGGCGACGAAGACGACGGCGCAGAAGCCGTACAGGGTCGTCCCCTCGTTGAGGTTGAAGCCGAGGAACGGTGGGCGCGGGATGCCGCCCATCAGCCCCTGGTCGCCGCCCGTGAGGCTGACCCAGGTCAGGATGATGGAGTGGATGAACATCTGGAACGCGAGGGTGATGAAGGAGAAGTAGATCTCCTTCAGGCGAACGCAGATGGCGCCGATCACGAGCGCCACCAGCGCCGTTCCGGCGATCGTGGCCGCGACCGCGACTGGGATCGATACGCGGCCCGATTGCATCAGCAGCCCGAAGATGTAGGCGCCGGACGCGAAATAGGCTGCATGGCCGAAGGAGACGAGGCCGGTCAGCCCGACCAGCATGTTGAGCGACATCGCCAGCAGCCCGTAGGCCATGACGTAGATCAGGAAGTCGCGCAGCGCCGCCTGGGGAAAGACGAGCGGCAATGCCAGGAGCAAGGCCAGCCCCGCCGCGGCGAGGCCGGCATCCCGCAGGAGACCGGACCGCATCATCGGGCCGCCTCCCGTCCGAGCAGGCCGCTGGGCTTCAGGACGAGCACCGCCGCCATCAGGGCGAACATCAGGCCGTCGACGAAGAGGGGGAAGCCGATCGCCCCGAAGGCCCGCGTGAAGCCGATCAGCAGCGCCGCGATCAGGGCACCTGCAATGGAGCCCATCCCCCCGATCACCGTGACGATGAAGCTCTCGATGAGGATGGACAGGCCCATGCCGGGCGTAAGCGTGCGGGTCGGTGCCGCGAGGGCGCCCGCCACGCCGGCGAGGAGGCTTCCGACCCCGAACACGCCCGCATAGAGGGCGGTCGTGTTGATGCCGAGCGCGCCGACCATCTGCGGGTTGATCGCGAGCGCCCGGATCGTCTTGCCGGTGCGCGTCTTGTTGATGCCGAGCCAGAGCAGCAGGCCGATGAGCAGGCTCGCCGCGATCATGAAGGCGTAATAGGCCGGGATGAACCCGCCGAAGAGCTCGATCGGCGGCAGGGCGAACGCCTCCGGCATGCCCATCATCTTGTACTCGGCGCCGAAGATGATCTTCACCAGATCGTCCGCGATCAGGATCACGGCATAGCAGACCAGCAGCTGCATCAGGATGTTCGTGCCGTAGACACGACTAATCAGGAAGCGCTCGAACAGGATTCCGACGATGCCGACCCCGATCGCGCCGGCCAGGAAGGCGACCGCGAAGCTCGAGGTCAGCTGGTAGGCGGCGAACGCGAAATACGCGCCCATCATGTAGAAGGCGCCGTGCGCGAAGTTGATGACGCCCAGTACGCCGAAGATCAGCGACAGGCCGGACGTCACCATGAAGAGCAGCATGCCGACGATCATTGCCGTGGAGAGCTGCGTGATCAGGCACGCACTCGTCGACACGCATGCTGCCAGAGCCTCGAGATTCAACTAGCTCTCCCAGGGTGGAGGACGTCGAGGCATGTGGGCGGCCGCCCACATGCCGGCGGCGCTGCGAAGCTCAGGCGTAGCCCTTGCTCTTCTTCCACTGCTGCTCGAGTTCGAGGATCTTGGACCAGGGCACGTCCTTGAAATCCTCAACCCACGGAGCCTTCGGCACCGTCCGGCCCCAGGCGACAGGATAGTTGATGATCGTGTGGTCGCTGTCCCGCATGGTGACGGTGCCGTCCACGCCGAAGCCGGATTTCACCGTCATGCCCTTGATCTCGCTGGCGAGAGCCGCGCCGTCCGTCTTGCCGTTGGTACGGCGCAGCGCTTCGAAGATGAACTGCGTCGCGAGGTAGTTCTGCCAGCCCCAGTTCGTGGATTCATGCCCGGCCGCCTTCGCGAAGGCGTCCGCATAGGCCGTGTTCTCCGGGTTCGACGGGTAGTTCCGGTTGTAACGGTAGGCCGTGTTGAGCCCCTGCGGGAGCTGCTTGATCGCGGAAAGGACAGGCGGATCGCCGAGACCGCCGCTGAAGAAGGCGGTGTTGGCGAAGAGCCGGTACAGGTTCGACTGCTCGATGAAGGCGACGAGGTCGCCGCCCCAGAGGGCCGAGTAGACGGCCTGCGGCTTCACCTGGAGCATCTTGGTGATGCTCTCGGTGTAGTCCGGCGCGAACAGCTTCGGCCAGAGCTGGTCCACGACCTCGATCTGCGGATCGAACAGCTTCACGTATTCCAGGAACTCGGCCGTGTTGTCGCGCCCGTACGCGTAATCCGGCGAGCAGGTCGCCCAGCGCTTCAAACCCTTCGCCTTCGAGATCTCGGACGCATAGGTCCCGCCCGCGACCGCGTCGTGGATGCCTTGCCGGGCACACCGGAAGGCGGTCTTCACGTGAAGCTTCGGGTCGGCCGTAAGAGACGACGTCTCCGAGCAGGTATGCACGCAGAGGACGCCGAGGTCGCGGATCACCTCGTGTACCGCGAAGGAGCCCGATGACGCCTCGCCGTCGATCACGATCTCGCAGCCATCGTTGTTGATCAGGTCGCGGGTGACGCGGGCCGCTTCGTCAGGCCGTCCCTTGCTGTCGCGGTCGATGACCTCGATCTTCCGCCCGGCGATCCCGCCCGCCTCGTTCACCTGCTGAACCGCCACCTGGACGGCAAAGCGGGACGATGTGCCGAGGATGGCGACCCGGCCCGAAAGGATGGTGGGAAGCGCGATGCGGATCGTCTTGGCCTGCGCTCCCGCAATATGCGGGAAACCCGTGATGGCGGCGGCGCCCGCGACCGCGCCGCCGATGAACGAGCGCCGGTCGACGCCGCCCTTGGTCTTCGTCATGCGTTCCTCCTGTCGGCCGGATGTCCCGGCTCTGGTCTTGTTTGCGGGCCCGGGAATCCGGGTCCCTGTCACGGGCCTCTGCGGGCCGTGTCCCTAATCTACTCGGCGGCCTCCCGCTGGCGGGCGGGGCTTCGCGCCGCCGCGACCCGGAAGGCATCGCGGAGCATCGCCCCGACGAAGGCGAGCACGCCCGCGCTCGTCCGGATGGGTTTGGTGAGCGTCAGCATGCCATGCGTCTGGTCGCTCATGTGCAGAAGCGTGACCGGGACGCCCTCCCGCTCGAGCCTCGCCGCGTAGAGGCGTCCCTCGTCGCGGAGCGGATCGTGGCCGCAGGTCACGACGAGCGCCGGCGGCGCGCCCGCGAGCGACGCGGCGCGGATGGGGGAGACGCGCCAGTCGCCGCGCTGGTCGGGATCGGGCACGTAATGGTCGACGAAGTAGCGCATCGTCGCCGGCGTCACCGTCATCCCGGCGGTCGCAGCCCCGTAGCTGTCGGTCGACATGCCGAGATCGACGGCCGGGTAGAGGAGGGCCTGGTAGAGCGCAGGCGGGAGGGTGCCGTCCCGGCCCATCAGGGCGAGCACGGCCGCAAGGTTGCCACCAGCGCTGTCGCCCCCGACGGCGATGCGGTTCGGGTCGATCCCGAGCGCGCGCGCCTCCCGTGCCACATGGGAATAGGCGGCGATGCAGTCGTCCAGGCCGGCCGGGAAGGGATGCTCCGGGGCGAGCCGATAATCCACCGCCACCACGGCGCAGCGCGCCTCGTTGGCCAGCCGGCAGCAGATCGCGTCATGGGTCTCGAGATTGCCGAGAACCCAGCCGCCGCCGTGAAGGTACAGCAGCCCGGGCAGCGCCTCGGCCTCTTCCGTCCCGAGCGCCCGGTACAGCCGGAGCGGCACGGCTCCGGCCGGTCCGTCGGCTGACAGATCGCGCATGGCGGCGACCTCGTCCCGCGGCTCCTGCACGATCGGCGGGCGGGCCGCATAGGCGGCGCGGCAGACGGCCGGCTCCATGGCCTCGAAGGGCGGCGTGCCGGCCGCGCGCGCGGCCGCGAGCATCGCTTCGACGTCCGGATGGATCGCCGTCATCCCTCGCACTCCGACCCTGTCGCCCTCACCTTAGCGCAAATCCTCTGTATCCGTCCTGCGCGACCTCGCTGCAGATGCCCGCATAGCGGGCCATGCCGCCCGCATAGGGCATGAAGACCCGGGGCTTCCCGGGCACGTTGGCGCCCAGGTACCAGGAACTCGACGCCATCGGCAGCAGCGTCGCGTTCGCGGCTTCGTTGACGTGCGCGACCCAGTTCTCCGCCGCCTCCGGCTTCGCCTCGATGCGCTCCAGGCCTTCCTCGCGCATGTGCCGGATGCACGCGGTGATCCAGTCGACATGCTGCTCGATCGCGACCGGCATGTTCGTCAGGACGGAGGGGCTTCCGGGCCCGGTGATCATGAAGAGGTTCGGGAATCCCGGCGTCTGCAGGCCGAGATAGGTTCGCGGTCCCTCTGCCCAGGCTTTACGGAGAGGCTGGCCTTCCTCGCCCTCGATGTTCAGCGACAGGAGGGGCCCCGTGAGCGCGTCGAAGCCGGTCGCGAAGACGATGATGTCGAGCTCGTACTCGCCCTTCGTCGTGCGGATGCCCCTGGGCGTGATCTCGACGATGGGCTCCTCCTTCAGGTCGACGAGGAGGACGTTCTCGCGGTTGAAGGTCTCGAAGTAGTTCGTGTCGATGGGCGGGCGCTTCGTCGCGAAGCCGTGGTCGCGCGGCGTCAGGCGCTCGGCGACCTCCGGATCCTTCACGACCTCGCGGATCTTGCGGCGCAGGAAGTCGGAAGCGGTATCGTTGGCCGCCTGGCTGAGCAGGATGTCGCTGAAGGAGGCCCGGAAGCGAAGGCCGCCGCGGTCCCAGGCCTGCTCGTAGATCGCTTGCCGTTCCTCCTCCGGAACCGACAGGGCACCACGGGTGGCGACGTCGAAGGGGTGGCCGTTCGTGGCGGAGCGGGCCTTCTCCCAGATCTCGGGATAGCTCGCCTTGATCTCGCGGCTTTCCTCGGGGCTCATCGGCCGGTTGCGGGCCGGGATGCTGTAATTCGCGGTGCGCTGGAAGACCGTCAGGTGGCCGGCCTGCTCGGCGATCACGGGAGCGGCCTGGATGCCGGTCGAGCCCGTCCCGATCTGCCCGACGCGCTTGCCTGTGAAGTCGACCCCCTCATGCGGCCAGGCGCCGGTGTGGTACCATTCGCCCGCGAAGGTCTCGAGACCCGGGATCTTCGGCACGTTGGCGGTCGACAGGCAGCCGACGGCCGTGACCAGGAAACGGGCCTCGAAGCGCTCGCCCGACTTGGTGTCGACGACCCAGAGGTTTCGCGTCTGGTCGAAGCGTGCGCCCGTCACCTCCGTGGAGAGCTGGATGTCGCGCTTCAGGTCGAGCCGCGTGGCGACGAAGTCGAGATAGCGCCGGATCTCGGGGTGCTCCGGATAGCGCTCCGTCCACTCCCACTCCTGCTCGATCTCCTTGTTGAAGGAGTAGCAGTAGTAATAGCTCTCGGAATCGCAGCGCGCGCCCGGATAGCGGTTCCAGTGCCAGGTGCCGCCGATTCCGTCGCCCTTTTCCAGCACCCGGACCTTGAGGCCGAGCTCGTCGCGCAGCTTGTGGAGCTGGTACAAACCCGAAAAGCCGGCGCCGACGATGATCGCGTCGTAAGCCTGCACCTCGGCAGGCTGCCTTGCCGCTGCTGCCACCTGGGCCTCCTCCTTTGCTGGAGCTCGTAGCGGCGCTCGCGCGCCGTCGCTCCTTGATCGAGGCCGCGCCTGATGCCGGCGCGCCTCAGCTCTTGACCGTGAGGCTAGGGTCTTCTGTCGCGCGCTTCCATGTCGTGGTAGTCAAACCACCTGTGACGTCGTGGCAAGGGTCATGAACCGCTACGCCGAGATGCTCGTTCTGATCAGGGCCGTGAAGGACGGGAGCTTCTCGGCTGCCGCGCGCAATCTCGGCTGCACGCCGTCCGCCGTCAGCAAGGCGGTCGCCCGGATCGAGGACCGGCTCGGCGTCCTCCTCTTCAGCCGCACGCATCGCGCCATCTCGCTGACCCGGGAAGGGGAGGCCTTCTACGCGGCTGCCCTGGAAGCGATCGCGGCCGTCGAGTCTGCCGATGCGGCCGTGACGGGCGGGGTCATCCCGGAGGACATCCTTCGCGTCCGCGCCATGCCGATCTTCGCCCAGACGGCTCTCGCCCCGCATGTGCCGGAATTCTGCAGGCGTCACCCGCGCCTGAAGCTCGAGATTCATCTGCGCATCGATCCGGGTCATCTGCTCGACGACGGCATGGATGTCGCCATCCAGGTCGGGCAACTGAAGGATTCCTCCCTCGTCGCCCGGCGGTTCGCGAGCACGCGCTGGATCATCTGCGCCTCGCCTGCCTACCTCGCCGCCCAGGGAGCGCCCGCGAGCCCGGACGATCTTGCGGCGCATTCCTGCCTGAACTTCATCCCGAGCATCGCGGCCAGCACCTGGCTCGTCGGCGACGCCGCGCCCGTCAAGGTCGCCTCGCGCGTGACAGCGAACCAGGCTTCCATGCTGATGGAGCTCGCCCGGACCGGGCTCGGGATCGTGCGGCTGACGGAATTGCAGGTGGCCGACGACCTCGCGGCCGGGCGGCTGGTCGAGCTCTTCCCCGAGCACCAGTGCCTGGAGGAGGACCCGATCTTCGCCGTCTACGAGAGCCGCCGGCACCTCAGCGCGCGTGTCAGGACCTTCCTCGATTTCCTGGACGAGACCTTCTCCGAGCCGCCCTGGCGGCACTGGCGCGGGGCGGCCCGGAACCCGCGCTGATCCAGCCCGGGAGCGTTCCCCGGCCCCCGACAGGCTTGACACCGCGCGCCGAAACCCGCGGCATCGAGGCAACGAGATTCACGGGAGGAAACGGATGACGAGGAAGGTGGCCGCCGTCACGGGCGGGGCGAGCGGTATCGGCGAAGCCTGCGCGCGGGAACTCGCCCGGCAGGGGCATGTGGTGGCCGTGCTCGATCGCAACCTCGCGGGCGGGGAGCGCGTGGCGGATGAGATCGGCGGCCGCGCCTATGCGGTCGATGTCGGCGACGAGGCGGATGTCGAGCGCGTGGTCGCCGCGATCGAGAGCGAGCTCGGGCCGGTCGCTGCGCTCGTCAACAGCGCCGGTCTGCTCCAGGTGCCGGTCCGGCCGGCCGAGCTGCCGATGTCCACCTTCGACGAGATCGTCAGGGTCAACCAGCGCGGCCTGTATGTCTGCTGCGTCGCCTTCGGGCACCGGATGGTGGGCCGGCGCGAGGGCGCGATCGTCAACATCGCCTCGATCTCCGGCATGACCTCGATGCCGCTCCACGCCTATTCCCCGACCAAGGCCGCCGCGATCTCCATCACCGAATGCCTCGCGGCCGAATGGGGGCCGGCCGGAATCCGCATCAATGCGGTGTCGCCCGGCTACACCCTCACACCCGCCGTCCAGGCCGCGATCGACCGCGGCCAGCGCGATCCGAGCGTGCTGGCACGCTCGTCCGCCCTGCAGCGCTTGATCGACCCCGCGGAGATCGCGACCGCGGTGGCGTTCCTCCTGTCGCCGGCGGCCTCGGCCATCACGGGCATCAACCTTCCGGTCGATGCGGGCCTCCTCTGCGGGGTGACGTGGACCCAATATGGCGGCCTGCGCGAGCCCCGCTCGAACGCCGCCTGACGGGCGCGGCGCTAGTGCGAGTAGCGCCGTGCTCCGCCATCCACGTGGATCACCTGGCCGGTGATGTAGCGGGCCCGAGGCGATGCCAGGAAGGCGACGAGGCCGGAGAGGTCGTCGGGCTCGCCGATGTAGCCGGCCGGGCAGTTCGCCTCTACCCAGGCTGCCTGCGCTTCCGGAGTTGGAAGAAGGCGATCGTCGATCTGCTCCGAATGAAGCCGGCCGGGCGGGATGCTGTTCACCGTGATCCCGTCCTTCCCGACGACACGGGACAAGGCCTTCGCCCAGATGTGGACGGCGCCGTTCGGCGGCACGCCGGCATTCATGATGACCGGCTCGTCACCGCCCGTGAGGTTGATGATCCGCCCGAACTTGCGGGCCTGCATGTCGGGCACGACCGCGTGTGCCAGTTCCCGTCCGGCGATGAAGTTGAGGCGCATCGCCTCGTCCCATTCCTCGCGCGTGCCGAGTCCGGTCAGCGGGCGTGAGCCGCCGGCATTGTTCACCAGGATGTCGATCTGCCCGAAGGCGGCCAGCGTCTCCTGCCGGATCCGTGCGGCGGCATCGTCGGTCGTGATGTCCTGGACGATGACGAGAGGGCGCTCGCCGAGTTCCGCCGCGAGCGCGTCGGCGACCCCATTCAGCCTCTCCGCACCGCGCGCGACCAGCGCGAGGCGGCACCCCTCCCGCCCGAGCTCCTCCGCGATGCCGCGGCCGAGACCGACGCTCGCGCCCGTGACGATGGCCACTCGCCCCTTCAGCTGAAGGTCCATGCTTGCTTTTCTCCCCATAGGCCGAGACTCGCGGCCGGATATCGAACGAGACGTCGTCGCCCACCACGGCACATCGAAGCCGCGCGTGACGCCTTCAATCCGCGTTCTGGGGCAGAGCGACGGGCTCAGGGCGACGCCCGAGCGCCGCATTCTGGCCTGCGGCGCTCGATCGCCGTCGAGCACCACGGACGCTATCGGCCTCATTTCGTCCCGTGTCGAGGCCAGAGGGAGTGCTTCCGCGGCTGCCTCTCCTGACCGGCTCATGCTGGCGTCCGCCGCGTCGATCAGGCGAGCGATGGACTGCCTCCTTTCGGACCGGCCGGGCTCCGTGTCGTTGTTTCCGCAACCGGAGCAGCGGGCGATCCATTGAGGGACCGAGGCGAATTCCTTGCCGAGCGGAGCCCTCAGCATCCTGGTCCCCGCCGAGTTGAGCTTCCGCGCGCAGAAGGGGAGGCACACATGGCCGACATCGTGAAGCTCGTGAGTGGCTATTCCTTTCCCGAGACCGTCCAGAGGCTCCAATCCGCGCTCGAAGAGAAAGGCTTCAGGATCTTCACGGTCATCGACCAGCGGGAGGCCGCCAAGTCGGTGGGGCTCGACATGCCCCCGACCACGCTGATCATCTACGGCAACCCGAAGGGCGGAACCCCCCTGATGGTGGCCGCGCCGGATTTTGCCATCGAACTGCCGCTCAAGCTGCTGGTGCGCGAGGACCCGGACGGAAAGGCCATCGCGATCTACACGCCCGCCGCTTCCCTTGACGGGCGGCATGGGCTGCCGAAAGGTCTGGCCGAGAGGCTCGGGGCCGCCGAACCCCTGATCGCGGCCGCCGTCGGCCGACCGCCCGGCTAGCGCGGCCGGACCGCATCCGCGCGAGGAGGAACCATGAGCTGGACCCCTTGCCCCGACCCGACCCCGGGCGACCGCGCCAGCGCGGATGCGATCGAGTTGCTGATCGTGCCGCGGGCCGTCGATCTCGGAGAAATGGAGGTGCGCCGCGCGCTGCCCTCGCTCAAGCGCCAGATGGTCGGGCCGTTCATCTTCTTCGACCAGATGGGGCCGGCCGAGTTCCTGACCGACCAGGGAATCGACGTGCGCCCGCACCCGCACATCAACCTCGCGACGGTCACCTTCCTGTTCGAGGGCCAGATCCTCCACCGCGACAGCCTCGGGACGGAGAAGGCCATCGAACCCGGTGCCGTGAACTGGATGCGGGCCGGCCGCGGCATCGTCCATTCCGAGCGCACGAGCGCGGAGCGGAAGCATACCGGCCAGCGTCTCTTCGGGATTCAAAGCTGGATGGCCCTGCCGGAGTCCCAGGAGGAGAGCGATCCGGCCTTCGTCCATCATGGCGCGCAGGATCTGCCCGTCGTGGATCTCGACGGCATTCGGGCCCGGGTGATCGCGGGCGAGGTCTTGGGCGCGCGCTCGCCGCTCGTCACCCCGTCAGAGACCGTATACGCGCACTTCAATCTCCGCGCCGGGGCGCGCCTGCCGATCGAGCCCAGCTTCGACGAGCGCGCCGTCTACACGCTCAAGGGCGAGATCGAGATAGCGGGGGACACGTTCGGGCCGGGCCAGCTTCTCGTCCTGAGGCCGGGCGACCAGATCATCGTCACGGCGACAGGCGATGCAGAGTTCATGCTGTTCGGCGGCGCGCCGATGGGCGGGCCCCGCTACATCTGGTGGAACTTCGTCTCGTCCCGCCTCGAGCGGATCGAGCAGGCCAAGGAGGAGTGGGCGCAGGGCCGCTTCGACACGGTGCCGGGCGACGCAGAGGAGTTCATCCCGCTCCCGCAAACGAAGGACAAGCCACGGCGGGCCACGGGGGGCATCTTCTACCCCTGACGGGCGGCTCGCCTTCCAGGAAGGCGATGCTGCCCGCCTTCGCGGGCTTCAATCGGGGAGGCCGTGTCGCCCTTCGCCCCGGAGGATCGCCCGCTTGCCTGCGTGGTTGGCCGGGCCGACGATGCCCTCCTTCTCCATCCGCTCCATGATGGAGGCGGCGCGGTTGTAGCCGATTCCGAGGCGGCGCTGGATGTAGGAGGTCGAGGCCTTCTTGTCGCGCAGCACCACCTGGACGGCCTGCTCGTAGGGACCGTTCTCGTCGTCGCCGAACTCGACGCTTTCGCCCTCGGCGGGCATATCCTCCGGCAGGGGAGCTGGGCCGCCCGCCTCCTCCTCGTCCGTGACGGCTTCGAGATATTCCGGCCGGCCCTGCGCCTTGAGATGCGCCACGACCTTCTCGACCTCGCTGTCTGACACGAAGGGCCCGTGCACGCGGGTGATGCGGCCGCCGCCCGCCATGTAGAGCATGTCGCCCTGCCCGAGCAGCTGCTCGGCGCCCATCTCACCGAGGATGGTCCGCGAATCGATCTTGGACGTCACCTGGAAGGAGATGCGGGTCGGGAAGTTCGCCTTGATGGTGCCCGTGATGACGTCCACGGACGGGCGCTGCGTCGCCATGATGAGGTGGATGCCGGCCGCACGCGCCATCTGGGCGAGACGCTGGATCGCGCCCTCGATGTCCTTGCCGGCCACCATCATCAGGTCGGCCATCTCGTCCACGATCACGACGATGTAGGGGAGGGGCTTCAGCGCGTCCCCATCCGCCGCATCGTCGAGGTCGGCATTCTCGCCACGCTCGATCATCTCGGCGACGCGCCCGTTGAAGCCGTCGATGTTCCGCACGCCGAGACGCGACATCTTGCGGTAGCGCTCCTCCATCTCGCGCACGGCCCATTTGAGGGCGACGACCGCCTTCTTGGGGTCGGTCACCACGGGCGTGAGGAGGTGCGGGATGCCCTCGTAGACGGAGAGCTCCAGCATCTTCGGGTCCACCATGATCAGGCGGCATTCCTCCGGCGTGTGCGTGTAGAGGAGCGACAGGATCATCGTGTTGATGGCGACCGACTTGCCGGAGCCGGTCGTGCCGGCGACGAGCAGGTGCGGCATGCGGGCGAGGTCGGCGATGATCGGCTCGCCCCCGATCGTCTTGCCCAGGGCGACCGCCAGCCGGTGTTTCGAGCGGGAGAAATCGGGCGTCTCGAGCAGTTCGCGCAGGTAGACGGTCTCGCGCGTCTGGTTCGGCAGCTCGATGCCGATGACGTTCCGCCCCGGCACGACGGCAACGCGGGCCGAGACGGCCGACATGGAGCGTGCGATGTCGTTCGACAGGCCGATGACGCGGCTCGACTTGGTGCCGGGCGCCGGCTCCAGCTCGTAGAGCGTGACGACCGGCCCCGGATTGGCGTCGATAATCTCGCCGCGCACCCCGAAATCGTGCAGCGTCTGCTGCAGGGTGACCGAGCTGCGATCGAGGTACTCGGCCGAAGCCTCGTAGGCCGGCTCGCTGACGGTCGGCTCGGTCAGGAGCTCGAGGGGCGGGAACTCGTAGGCTCCCGTCGGTTCGGCCCGGACCCGCTCGGGTGCGGGCGTCGGCAGGCTCGCGGGCGCGGCGGCCACGGGCGGCTTCGGAACGGGGGCGGCGATCAGGGGCAGCGGCCCCTCTTCGCGCACAGGTCGACGCGGTTGCGAGATGCCGCGCCGCCGCAGCGGCCGGAAGGTGAAGCTCGCCTGGATCGTCACCCCGGCATAGCGGAGGAACGGCACTTCGGGCGCGTCCGGGAGCCGGGCCAGGAACTCGGCCATGTCCTCCTCGTCCTCGTCATCGAACCCATCCGCGAGGACCGGCAGCGCCTCGTCCCGCGCCTCAGGCTCGGCGTCGGCTGGTTCGGGTGCGATCGCCGTGGGCAGGCACTCGCTTGCTGGTGAAGGAGCGGAGCTCTCCTCGACGTCGGTTTCGGGCTGTGCTTCGGGCATCGCGATGACGCGCCGGGTGCGGCGCACCGGCTCGGCGACGCTCGGGCTTTCCTCGGCCGAGGGATCCGAATCGGCAGCGCCGGTGCGCCGCTTGCGCAGGACGTGATCGGGCGTGCGGGTGAAGCGCGTGTTCGACTCGAGCGTGAAGGCCTCGAACCAGGGCGGGAGGTCGGCCGGCCGCGGCTCGATGGCGGATACATCCTCGAGCAGAGGCCCTATCGCCAGGACCGTCGACGGCTCCGGTCGCGAGCTCCCGATTCGCGTTGGAACACCCGCTGTTCTCGGGTTCGCTGACGCTCCATTTCCCTGTTGGGTTTCGCCGGGATGACGGGACCTTCCGGATACGCGCATGACGTCCATGTGATCAAAGAAATGGGGCAGCCAGGCTGCCCTGCTGGCACCCGGCATAGGGAACGGAAGGTTAATGCGTCGTTCGTCGGGGCCGCGGCGCTCGGCCGCCGCGACCCGGACAGGACCTCGTTCCCCGGGCTTGCGAAGTCCGGCCTGGGCGGCTGATGATGGCCCGCCGGGCAGGCGGGGCATCGTCGTTGGAGCTGAGAGAACTCGAGGCGTTCTTCTGGGTGGGAACGCTGCGCAGCTTTTCGCGGGCTGCGGACCGTCTTCGAACCTCCCAGCCGACGATCTCCGCGCGCGTCGCAGCGCTGGAAGCGCACCTCACGGTGAAGCTGCTCGAACGGGGCGGCCGGCGGGTTCGGCTCACGCCGCTCGGCGCGGAGATGCTCGGCTATGCCGAGCGCATGCTCGGGCTCCGGTCGCAGGCCGAGGCGGCGGTGAGCGGGGCGGCAGGGCTTCGCGGCCATGTCCGGCTCGGCACGGCCGAGACGGTGGTCCACACCTGGCTGCCGCATTTCATCCGGGAGCTCGAAACGCGCCACCCGCGCCTCAGCCTGGAGCTGACGGTCGACACCACGCCCAACCTGCGCGAGGAACTCGTGCGCGGCGAACTCGACCTCGCCATCCTGCTCGGGCCGATCTCCGAGCCGACCATGCAGAGCCGGCTGATCTCGACCTATCCGCTGTCGCTGGTGGCGGCGCCGTCGCTCGGCCTCGCAGGGCGGGAGCTGACGCTCGCCGACCTCGCGCGCTATCCGCTCATCACCTACTCGCACCGGACCCGGCCGACGATCGCGCTGCGCGAGCTGTTCCGCAACGCAGGCCTGCCGCAGCCGAGGCTGATCGCATCGGCTTCGCTGGCGGCGAATATCCGGCTCGCGGTGGATGGCGTCGGCCCCGCGACGCTGCCCGAGATCCTCGTCGCGGGTGAGATCGCGGAAGGGCGCCTGCATGCCCTCACGGTGGATTTCGAGCTTGCGCCGCTTCGCTTCACGGTCACCCACCCGCGCGCCCCGAGCGATCCGCTCATCGCCGCGGCCGCCGAGCTCGCCCGGCAGGTGGCTGCGAACTATCAGGAATCCTGATCGTCTGTCTGTGGCTCCGGCCTATTGATCCGCCTTCAAGCGTAGCCGTTAATCGACGCGACGGGGACGTGACGATGAACGCCGACGCCTTCGCCCTGACGGGAGAACTCGACGCACCTGCCAAGGTCCGGCAGGCGGCGCGCACGGGGCGCCTCACCGGGCAGACCTCGGGGCTCGCGCCGGGCTTCGTCCAGGCGAACCTCGCCATCCTGCCGGGCGATCTCGCGGCCGATTTCCTCCGCTTCTGCCAGCGCAATCCGAAGCCGTGTCCGCTCATCGGCATGTCGGAGCCGGGCGAGCCGATGCTGCCGGAACTCGGCGCAGATCTCGATATCCGCACCGACCTGCCGCGCTATCGCGTCTGGCGCGACGGCGAACTCGCGGACGAGGTGGAAGACATCCGCGACCTCTGGCGCGAAGACCTCACGGCATTCCTGATCGGCTGCTCCTTCTCCTTCGAGGAGGCGCTGCTCGCCGACGGCGTTCCGGTCCGGCACGTCGCGGAAGGGCGCAACGTGCCCATGTACCGGACGAGCATTCCGACCGCGCCGGCGGGGCCGTTCCACGGTCCTCTCGTCGTCTCGATGCGGCCGCTGAAGGCGCCGGATGCGATCCGGGCGATCCAGATCACCTCGCGCCTGCCGGCCGTGCACGGAGCGCCCGTGCATCTCGGCAATCCGTCCCTGATCGGCATCCGTGACGTCGGACGTCCGGATTACGGCGATGCGGTCAGGGTGGAGCCAGATGAACTGCCGGTCTTCTGGGCCTGCGGGGTCACGCCGCAAGCCGTCATCGCGGCCGCGAAGCCGCCTTTCGCCATCACGCATGCGCCGGGCTGCATGCTCGTCACGGACCTGAAGAACACGCGCCTTTCCGTCCTCTAGCCAGCGACCAACACACGCGAAGGAGTCCCCCGAGATGAAGCGAGCGACATCGATCCTGGCGGCGGGCTTCGCCGTTTTGCTGGGCGCCGGTGCGGCATCCGCGCAGGATCTGCCGAAGACCAACCTCAAGGTCGTGGGCGCCTGGGGGAACCTGTCGCAATACAAGAACTTCGAGCAGCCCTTCTGGTCGAAGGAGATCGCCGAGAAGTCGAAGGGCGCGATCACGGCGGAGATCACGCCGTTCAACGAGATGGGGCTGAAAGGGGCCGAGATCTTCCGCCTGATGCGGCTCGGCGTCATCGATTTCGGCTCGACGGTGCTTGGCTACGTGGCCGGCGACGATGCCCGCAACGAGGCGGTCGACCTGGCCGGCCTGTCGCCGGATATCGCGACCGCGCGCAAGATCTCGGATGCCTACAAGCCCGTCTACGACAAGTTCTACCGCGAGAAGTTCGGCATCAAGGTTCTGGGCATCTGGCCGTATCCGGCGCAGGTCCTCTACTGCAACGGCGAGATCAAGAGCCTCGCCGACATCAAGGGCAAGAAGGTCAGGACCGGCAACCGGACGCTGGCGGAATTCGTGGAGGCGCTCGGCGGCACGGGCGTGACGCTCGCCTTCAACGAGGTCGTCCCCGCGCTCCAGAACAAGGTCGTCGATTGCGCGATCACGGGCACCCTCTCAGGCAACTCGGCGAAGTGGACGGAGGTCTCGACCCACATCCACGCGCTCCCGGTCGGCTGGAGCCAGGTGATGTTCGCCGTGAATGCCAAGCGCTGGGACAGCCTCGATCCCAAGGTGCGCGAACTCCTGCAGACGGAGATTACCGGCCTGGAGGACCGTATCTGGAAGGCTACCGACGTCGAGACGCAGCAGGGCTTTGACTGCAACACCGGCAAGGACAGCTGCACGATGGGCACCAAGACCAAGATGACGCTGGTGCCCGTGAGCGAGGCCGACAAGACGCTGCTGACGAAGGTCCTCAACGAGACGGTCGTGCCGAAATGGGCGGCGCGCTGCCCGGGCGATTGCGTGCCGGCTTGGAACGAGAGCGTCGGCAAGATCCTGAACATCCAGGCCAAGGCGAACTGAGCCGCATTCTCCTCGCCGGCCCATCCGGAGCGGGTGGGCCGGCTGGCTTCGCCGGAAGGGCCGACACGTGACCACGCTTCTCCATCGCTGGATCGGCCTTGCCGATCGGCTCGCCACCTGGGCCGTGCGCATCGCCGGCGCCTTCATGCTCGCCGCGGCGCTGCTGGTCTCCTTCGACGTGCTGGTGCGGAAATTCGCCGGCGTCACGATCGGCGGCGCGGACGAACTGTCCGGCTACGCCTTCGCGGTGGGTACGAGCTGGGCGCTCGCCTTCACGCTGCTCCGGCGCGCGAACGTGCGGGTGGATGCGCTCTATTCCCGCCTTCCCGAACGGATCGCGGCGGCGCTCGATCTCCTGGCTCTCGTCGCCCTGCTGGTCTTCGTCGGCTATCTCACCTGGCGCGTGACCCTCGTCCTGCAGGATTCGCTGCTCTTCTCCGCCCGCGCGACCACACCGCTCGCGACGCCGCTCTGGATCCCGCAATCGCTCTGGCTGCTCGGCTTCGGGCTGTTCCTCTTCACCATCCTGCCGCTGATCCTGGCCGTCGGCATCGCGCTCGCGAAAGGCGACCGGGCGACGGTGCGCCGTCTTGCGGGCGCCCGGACCCTCGAGGAGGAGGCCGCGGAGGAGAAGAGCCACACGGCGGCCCTGCGACCGCTGGCGGGGGAGCGCTGAGCGATGCTGGGCACCACGCTTCTCGTTCTCGTCGTCCTTCTCGCGCTGGCCATCCCGGTCGCGGCCGCGCTCGGCGTCCTCGGGCTCATCCTCGAGCAGCTCTATTCGACGATGCCGCTCAGCCTCGCGATGGGCGAGGTGGCTTGGTCAGCGAGCCGGGACTTCCTGCTCGTCTCGATCCCGATGTTCATCCTGCTTGGGGAGATCCTCCTCCGCTCCGGCGTTGCCGAACGGATGTACGCGGCGCTCTCCAAATGGCTGTCCTGGCTCCCGGGCGGCCTGATGCACTCGAATATCGGGGCCTGCGCGGTCTTCGCCGCGACGTCAGGCTCCTCGGTCGCGACGGCCGCAACGGTCGGGACCGTCGCCCTGCCGCTCGTCCGCACCCACGGCTACAACGAGCGTCTCTTTCTCGGGACCCTGGCGGCCGGCGGGACGCTTGGCATCCTGATCCCGCCCTCGATCAACATGATCATCTACGCGGTGCTGACGGATACCTCGATCCCGAAGCTCTATCTCGCCGGCATCATCCCCGGGCTCGGGCTCGCGGCCCTCTTCATGCTCATCGTGGCGGTTGCCTGCACCCTGCGTCCCGAATGGGGCGGGAAGCGGCTTCGTGCGAGCTGGGGCGAGCGCCTCGCGAGCCTGCCGCACCTCGTGCCGCCGCTCATCATCTTCCTGGTCGTCGTCGGCTCGATCTATGCCGGCCTCGCAACCCCCACCGAGGCCGCGTCGCTCGGCGTGGTCGCCGCGCTGGTGCTCGCCGCCTTCTACCGCCGCCTCAGCGTTTCGATGCTCATCGAAGTCTTCGAGAACACGATGCGCACGACCGCGATGATCATGCTGATCATCGTGGCGGCCTATTTCCTCAATTTCGTCATCACGGGGATCGGGCTGACGAACCTCATCACGGGTGCTGTCGCGTCTCTGGGCCTGTCCAAATGGGGCATGCTGGTCGCGATGGTCGTGTTCTACCTCGTGCTCGGCTGCTTCATGGAAACGCTCTCCATGATGATCACGACGATCCCGATCATCGCACCCGTGATGGTGGCGCTCGGCTTCGATTCGATCTGGCTCGGGATCATCATCGTGATCCTCATCGAGGCGGCTCTCATCACCCCGCCTGTCGGCCTGAACCTCTACGTCGTGCAGTCTCTCCGCTCGGGCGGCAGCCTGAACGACGTCATCGCGGGATCGCTTCCTTTCGTGATCGCGATGATCGTGCTGATCGGGCTGCTCGCGATCTTCCCCGGCCTGGCGCTCTGGCTGCCATCCCTCGTGAGAGGCTGAAACATGCTCTTCTTCGATCGCGTGACCAAGACGGGCACGGACAGGATCGGCTTTACGCCGACAGCCCTCATCATCGGCGGCTGGGCCGGCCGGGACGAGGCGGAGATCCACCACCACATCGAGGAGCTTGCGGCGATCGGCGTGCCGCGGCCGTCATCGGTCCCGGTCTTTTATCGCGCCGCGGCCTCGACGCTGGTCCAGGGCGGGCGGCTCGAGGTCCTGGGGCCGGACACCTCCGGCGAGGTCGAGCCGGTGGTCGTCTCGCTCGCCGATGGCCTCTGGGTCGGGCTCGGTTCCGACCATACGGACCGCAAGGCCGAGACGATGGGGATCGCCCTGTCGAAGCAGCTTTGCGGCAAACCGCTCGGCTCGACCCTGTGGCGCTTCTCGGAGGTGGAGGAGCACTGGGACGCTCTCCAACTCCGTGCCTATGCGACGATCGGCGGGGAGCGCGTGCTCTACCAGGAGGGCACGCTCGCTGCCCTGCGCACGCCCACGGACCTCATCGCGCGGCTTCCGGGCGGCGCGCTGGCGACCGGCACGGCCATGTTCGGCGGCACGCTCGGCGCGATCGGCGGCATCCGCCCCGCTTCCCGCTTCGAGATGGAGCTGGAGGATCCGGTGCTTGGCCGGACGATGCGGCACGGCTACGACATCGACGTTCTGCCGGTGGTGTCCTGATTGATGACGAAAACGAGCCGAGACCGTCTGGAGGAAGCGCTCAGCCGAGCCGGCCAGCGCGAGCATGTCTTCACCCGCCTGTACCCCGAGGCGGCCCGGGCGGCGGCCGACGCCTCCGATGCGCGCCGGCGGGCCGGGATCAGCCTTGGCCCGCTCGATGGCGCGATCGTCTCGATCAAGGACCTCTTCGACGTCGCGGGCGAGGTGACACTCGCCGGCTCGCGGGCGCTGCGCAATGCGGCACCCGCGGCGGCCGATGCCGTGATCGTGCGCAGGCTCAGGCAGGCCGGCGCGGTCATCCTGGGCCGCACCAACATGGTCGAGTTCGCCTTTTCCGGCCTCGGCCTCAACCCGCATACCGGAACGCCGGGCAATGCCGCCGATCCGAGCCGGATCCCGGGCGGCTCCTCGTCCGGCGCAGGCGTATCCGTGGCACTCGGGTCGAGCGAAATCGGGATCGGCAGCGATACGGGCGGATCCGTCCGCATCCCGGCCTCGCTGAACGGCATCGTCGGGTTCAAGCCGACGGCCCGGCGCGTGCCGCTCGATGGTGCGTTCCCGCTCTCGTACAGCCTGGACTCGATCGGACCGCTTGCCAGGAGCGTGGCCGAATGCGCCGCGGCTGACGCCGTGATGGCCGGCATCGATCCGCTCCCGCTGGAACCCGCGGAGATCGCCGGTCTGCGAATCGGCGTGCCGCGCGGATTGCTCTTTGGGGAGACGGAGGACGTGGTCGCCGAGGCCTTCGAGGGCACGCTCGAACGGCTCGCCCGCGCGGGGGCGCGGGTCACGGAGCTGCCGCTCGACGACCTCGTGCAGGATATGTCCGCGGCGCTGCCCGGTGCGTCGATCGCCGCCATCGAGGCGGCGGCGATCCATGCCGACCTCCTCGGACCGGGTCGCGACGACTACGATCCGCGGGTCATCAGCCGGATCCTCCGCGGGGCAGAAATATCCGCTGCATCCTACATCCGGACGATGCGGCGCCGGGCCGAGCTGATCGGCGCGATGGACCACCGGCTGAGAGGCGTCGACGCCTTCGCGCTACCTGCCACGGCCACGACCGCGCCAGCCATCGCGCCGCTCCTGGCGGATGACGACGCATACCATGCCGCAAACATCCTCGTGCTCCGCAACACCACCGTCGGCAACCTCTTCGACCTTTGCTCGATATCCTTGCCGATGCCGGGCACGCCGCGGCCGGCGGGGTTCATGCTGACCGCCCGCGGCGGCGAGGATGCGCGGCTGCTCTCGATCGCGGCGGCCTGCGAGCGCCTCCTCGGCTGATGTCCGAGCGATGACCTCCGCTGCCTAACGGAGGCTGTCGGTGGTCGTGAGGGCCCGCCAGGTGACCGCGGCGGCCGCGATGGCGGCCGCGCGGAGTTCCGTCTCGGCGACCTTGTCGCGGGTGTCGGCTGCGGTCAGCACATGCCGGCAGTGGGAAGCAGGGTCGTCGAATCCCGCAACGAGGCGGAGCGCCGGGATGCCGTGTGCGGCGAAGTTGGCGTGGTCCGAATTGGCCATGAGCGGCAGGAACGTCCTCACCGGAATGCCGGCTTCCCGGGTGGCCGCTTCGACCAGCTCGGCCACCTGTGGAAAGCCGCTGCAGAGCGCAGTCAGGTTCGGCGAGCCGGCCACGGAATCGAGATTCACGTTCAGGGCCATCCGGCTCCTCTCGTCCGCGGGGAGCGTGTCGAGGTAGATGCGGGATCCGGTCAGCGCCCATTCCTCCGCGCTGAAGATCGCCACGCGCAGCGATCGCCTGAACTGGCCGGCATGGGGTGCGAGCGCCCGGGCGACCGCAAGCATGGCGGCGACGCCGCTCGCATTGTCGATGGCGCTCTCAGCAGGATCATGGCCATCGATATGCGCGCTGAGCACGACGATCTCCGGCCCTCCGCCCGGCACGTCGAACAGGATGGTCTCTGTGGTCTCGGGCCGCTCTTCCGTGGCGATGCGGATCCGGGCGCGCGCATGGCCGGTGCCCGTCCGGGCGAGGCGGGATGCCGCTTCCGGCGAGATGCCGAGGGCCGGGATGCCGTCCTCGTGCCCGCGGCCGGACGAGCCCGCGACCGCCCGGGTCGGGAGCGGGCCGGCAATCAGGAAGCCGACGGCCTCCGCCCGCTTGGCCGACTCGTACTTCAGACGCCGGTGCAGGTGCCCGGCGGCGAACATGTATTCATGCCGGACAAGCGCGATGCGGCCTGCGAGTTCGGGCGCGAGCGCGGCGAATTCCGCCTCCGTGCCGCGTCCCACGGGCACGACCTCGGCCTCGATGCCGCCGGGCGGCGTCGGAACGCTGCGCAGCAGCGGGTAGCACGCGAGCTCGACCTCCTCGTCCCCGAGCAGATGCAGCGCGGCTTCCTGCGCGCTCCAGCCCTCGTAGGGCGTCGGAATCCGCATGGCGGGCTGCCCGGTCGCAGCCTCGCCGAGCCGGGCGACGAGCCCGAGCGCTCGACGCTCCGAGGGCGTTCCGGCGAGGCGGCCGCCGCAATCGCAAATGGCCTCGAATTCGGGCCGGAGCTGGCGATCCGACAGAATGGACGCCGCAAGCGCGTCGGGAAGGCTCATGGACTCGACTCCAGAAGAAATGGGCGCAGCTGCCGGTCGACCTCCTCCGCGAAGGCGGCGGCGAGCAGCGACAGGCCGCGGGCCGGCTGCAGCATCGCGACCTCGTAGGGAAGCGTCGGCGCGAAGGGGCGGATGCAGAGCGTGTCGGAGGCCGCATTCGCCGCGCTGATCGGATCGGCGAGCGCGATGCCCACGCCCTCGCGGGCGAGATTGATCGAGATCACGAAGAACTCGCAATGCGCGACGATGCGGAGGCGCGAGCCGGCGGCTTCGAAGAGCTCGGCGAGGCGGGGCGTCGTGGCGTGTCCCGGCAGCATGCTGATCATGCCCACGCCGTCGAGCAGCGCCGGGGTCAGCACCTCGTGGCGGGCGAGAGGATGGTCCGAACGCAGGACCATGACGGTGGCGAACCGGTACCGTCGCATCACCTGGTCGCCGGCGTGAAAGGGTGGTTCCGCGATGCCTAATTCGAAGGCACGGGCTGCAAGAAGATCACGCACTTCCTGAGACGACCGATTTCGGAGCGTCAGCGTCACATCGGGTCGGCCCTGGCAAAAGGCCGCGACGATCCGGGGAAGCCAGGTGATGCCAGGGCTCGGGTTCGTCGCGACGGTCAGCGAACCACGCGCCGCCGCCCCGATGGCAGCCGCCGCGTCATCGAGCTGTCCGATTCCCGCCAGCGCCCGCACGGCTTCCGCCTTCAGGAGGGTCGCTTCCGAGGTGGGAACCACGTTCCGCCCCTCTCGGCGGAAAAGCGTGAAGCCGACCGTGCGCTCCAGCCGGGACAGGGCGGCGCTGACGGCAGGTTGGGTGATGCCGAGCGCCCTCGCTGCGCCGGTCAGCGAACCGTGTTCGATCACGGCGACGAAGATCTCGACTTGGCGCAAATCCATAAACGCCGATTATGCACACGCCCGGCCCCGCGTAGAGGGCGAAATTTGGGCATGACACTCGTAAGCCACCGTTTAGAATGGCAGTCATCAGAAACAGTGATGGATCTATGGGAAACCCTTCCAGGCCGATCCTCGAAGCGAAGGCGATCGGCAAGAGCTTCGGCCAGACCCGCGTTCTGGACGCGGTCGACCTCGAGCTGCGCGAGCGGGACGTGCTGTGCGTGATCGGGCCGAGCGGCTCAGGCAAGACGACGCTTCTACGCTGCATGGCGCTGCTGACCGAGCCGAGCGATGGCTCCGTCACGATGCGGGACCAGGTGGTCTCGCGGCCGAGCCCCGATCGCGCTGTCGCCCGTGCCGCCCGCTCCGTGCGGGCCGAAATCGGGATGGTGTTCCAACACTTCAATCTGTGGCCGCACATGACGGTTCTGCAGAACGTCATCGAAGCGCCGGTGCGAGTTCGGGGCGTTGGCCGGGACGAGGCCATCGCGCTGGCCGAGGTGCTCCTTGGAAAGGTCGGCCTCGCCGACAAGCGCGACGTCTACCCCGCCCGCCTCTCCGGCGGGCAGCAGCAGCGGGTTGCGATCGCCCGCGCGCTCGCGATGCGCCCGGCCGTGCTTCTGTTCGACGAGCCGACCAGTGCCCTCGATCCCGAATTGCGGCGCGAGGTGCTTCTCGTGATGCGCGACCTCGCTGCAGAGGGCATGACCATGATGATCGTGACCCACGAGATGGGCTTCGCCGAGAAGGTCGGGAACCGGGTCGTCTTCATGGATGGCGGCCGGATCGTCGAGGAAGGCGAGCCGCGAGCCTTCTTCCGGGCACCTGGCACCGAACGCGCGCAGCGCTTCCTGGCCCAGTTCGAAGACTAATTCACCGGAATCACACGGAGAGGACGATGAAGAAGCATTTTGCGGGTCTTGTTGCCGGAGCCCTGTCCATTGCCGGTCTGCTCGGTGCCGCCGAGCCGGCCGCCGCGCAGCAGACGCAGTCACGGCTGCACGAAATCACCAAGGCGGGGAAGATCCGGGTCTGCACCTGGCCGACCTACTACTCCATCTCCTTCCGCAATCCCTCGACCGGCCAGCTCGAAGGCATCGATGCCGACCTGATGAAGGAGCTCGCCAACGACATGGGCGTGAAGCTCGAAGTCGTCGAGACCGGCTTCGGCACGTTCATCGCCGACCTTCAGGCCAACAAGTGCGACATCGGCATGTTCGGCGTCGGCGCCACGATGAAGCGGGCCCAGGCCGTCGAGTTCTCGAAGCCCTATCTCGTCACCAATGTCTACGCCGTCATCAAGGAAGGCGGCCCGATCAAGCAGTGGAGCGACGTCGACAAGAAGGGCATCACGGCCGTCGTGACGCTCGGCTCCTACATCGAGCCCTTCATGCGCGGCTACCTGAAGAACGCGACGCTGACCGCCGTCTCGCCGCCTGCCACCAGCCAGGCCGAGCTGATGTCGAACCGCGCCGACGTGATCATGAGCGACTTCCCGACCGCCCTGCGCATGCAGAAGGAGTTTCCCGGGGTCACCTATCTGCTCCCGCCGGAGAAGCTCGCCGTGACCCCCTACGCCTATGTCGTGGCGCCGGGCGACCAGATGTGGCTGAACTACGTCAACCTGTTCGTCGACACCATCAAGCTCGACGGGCGCCTGGCGAAGTTCGCCGAGAAGAACGGCCTCGGGCCCATCGTCGCCCCCTAAGCGTCTCCATCCATGAATACCTATCAGTTTCGCTGGGATATCATCCCAGCGAACCTCCCTTTCCTGCTGTCGGGGGTCCAGACGACCCTCATCATCTCGGGGCTGACGCTCGTCTTCGCGACGCTCGGGGGACTTGTGCTGGCCGTCCTGGCCGGCTCGAGGCTCTGGCCGCTTCGGGCCGTCGCCAATGCGTTCGGCGAGGTCATCCGCAACACGCCCATCCTGGTCCAGCTCCTCTGGGTCTATTACGTGCTGCCGATCCTGCTCGGCATCCGGATGGACGCCTTCACGGCGTCCGTTCTCGGGCTCTCGATCTATTCCTCCGCCTTCATCGCCGAAGCTTTCCGTGCGGGCATCCAGGCCGTGCCGGTCGGTCACCGTGAAGCCGCGCAGGTGCTCGGCCTGACCCCGGGCCAGAGCTTCGTGCGCATCGTCATGCCCCAGGCTATCCGCCTCATCCTGCCGCCGCTCGCGGCGAATTTCGTGCAGCTGATCAAGTATTCGTCGCTCGCCGCCGTCATCTCGGTGGGAGAGGTGACGCGCCGCGGAATGGAGCTGTCGTCCTCCACCTTCCGTCCGCTCGAGATCTTCACCTTCATCGCCGTCATCTACTTCATCATCTGCTGGCCGCTCACGCAGTCGATCCGGGTTTGGGAGCGTCGCCTTGCTGCACGTTGAGGATCACGCAGGACGCGGACCGATAGGCGAGAGCCGCCGCGACGCGGTTCTGGCCATCGCGCGCCGGCTGATCGCGGCGGCGTCGCCCAACCCTCCGGGCGACACGCATGAGGTCGCCGAGGTTGCGGCCAACTGCATCCGGGAGAGCATCCCGACCGCCGAGGTGACGCTGCATCGCACCTCCGACATCGTGACGAACGTGGTCGCGCGTGTTCGCGGGCGCGGTCCCGGAAGGCGCGTCGTGTTCAACGGCCATCTCGACACCTACCCGCTGGGTGATCTCTCCGCCTGGACGACGGACCCGGCCGGCGAAGTCCGCGGCTCGCGCCTCTACGGCCGCGGGAGCGCGGACATGAAGGGCGGTATCGCGGCCAGCATGGTGGCGCTCGCGGCCCTTGCCGATCATGCCGACAGCTGGTCCGGCGAAGCCGTCCTGACCTTGGGCGGCGACGAAGAGAGCATGGGGCCGCTCGGCACCAAGTGGCTGATGGACAACGTGCCCCATGCCGTGGGCGACGCCGTCATCATCGGGGATGCGGGCTCGCCCAGCGTCCTGCGCTTCGGCGAGAAGGGCTTCATCTGGATCGAGATCACGGCGAGCGGCCGCCCGGCGCATGGCGCGCACGTGCATCTCGGGGACAATGCGATCGATCGGCTCCGCAAGGCGCTCGACCGGCTCGAGGGAGCTTTCGGCGCGCTCTCGGTCGAGGCGCCGGCGGCAGTCATTGAGGCGATTGCGCGGTCGAAGGCCATCTCCGAGCCGCTCGCGGGCAGCGGCGAAGCCGATACGCTCGGGCGGCTCACGGTGAATATCGGGACGATCTCGGGCGGGATCTCGCCGAACCTCGTGCCGGCCGATGCGAAGGCGGCGGCCGATATCCGCATTCCGGTCGGACTATCGCTGGAGGCCGTCGAGGAGGCGCTTGCCTCCGCTCTCAATGGACCCGGCATCGCCTACAGCGTCCAACGCCTTTTCGCGCCGAGCTTCACGCCGCCCGACCATCGGCTCGTCCGGTCCTGCGCGGCGGCGGCGGAGCAGGTCCTCGGCAGCCCGGTGGCGGTAAACATGCGGGTCGGCGGCTCCGACTCGCGCTGGTTCCGCATGGCGGGCCTCCCGACGATCGTATACGGGCCGACCCCGCACGGCATGGGCGGACCGGACGAGTATGTCGAGATCGACGAACTCGACCAGGTCGCGCGCGTCCACGCGCTGACCGCCTTCGACATTCTGACAGCCCAGGAAGCATGACGGCATCCCACTTCCACCCACCCGAGACCTTCATGGGCATCCCCGCCGGGATGCCCGGGCCAGGGAACCGCGTCGCCATTCTCGGCGTCCCCTTCGATTGCGGCACGCATCCCTTCCGGGTCGGCTCGCGACAGGGGCCGGCCCATGTGCGGCGCCAATCCGGCCTGATCCGGCGCTATCATCCCTCTCTCGCCGATATCGACGTGCCGGCCGTGCTCGGTGCGGTGGATTGCGGGGACGTCATCCTTACGCCCGGGCGGATCGACGACGCGCTTCCTCGCATCGAGGCAGCGGCCGGCGCCGTGCTGGATGCGGGTGCAGTACCGATCGGGATCGGCGGCGACGGCTCCGTCTCGCTCGGCCTGATGCGGGCTGCCGGCAAGCGCTATCCCGGCCTCGTCGCGCTCCATATCGACAGCCACACGGACGCATATCCTTACGAGCCCGACGACCAGTACAACGCGGCGACGCAGTTCACGAACGCGGCCGAGGAGGGCTGCGTCGACGCCTCGCGGTCCTGGCATGTGGGCGTGCGCGGCTTCACCTATTGCGGTGGCGTCCTCGACCACGCGTCCCATCTCGGCTTCCGTGTGGTCACGGCCGAGACCCTGGTGCGGCGTGGCTTCACGCAGACGATGGCCGAGTTCCGCGACGCCGTGCGTGACCGGCCGCTCTATCTCTGCTGGGACATGGACGTCTTCGACCCCTCGGTCGCGCCCGGCGTCTGCACCCCGACCTGGGGCGGCCTGACGGCGCGGGAGGGGATCGAGCTCATTCGCACGCTGACCGACCTGAACATCGTGGCGATGGACTTCAACACGGTCAGCCCGCCGCAGGACGTCAACGACATGGCCGCCCATTTGTGCGCGCACATGATCATGGAAGGCATGATGCTGTTGACGCGGCAGTTCGGCCTCGTCGCCTAGCCGGACCTTCCGTCCGGTGCGGTCATCTCGGCAAGGCGCTGCCGTGATGCGGCAGCGTGGTCGTAGTCGTCGACCGGCACACGGCGGAGAAAGCGCTCGGCGATCTCGCCGATCACGATGTCCGGCCTAACTTGCTCGATGAGCCGCCAATCGATCCGGGCAGACCAGACGAACTGGATCTCTCGGAAGGTCTCGGCCAGCATGCCGGTGAGTGCGAACGGGTCGTAGTGGGCGCAGGAATCGCCGAACAGCAGGACCCGGCGCGGATCGGCATCCGCCGCCTCGTTCCTGTAGACCGCGTGGCTGCCGCCAGTGGGCGGGCGTCGGCTCCGGCCCTCCCGATGGGCAGCAATGATTTCGTTCACCCAGCTCTGCCGAGCGCGCCGCGTCGTCGTGTACACCCGGACGGTCTCGGCCACGGGAGAGGTCAGCTTGGAGCCGAGATCGAGCGTCAACTCGAGATCTTGGAAGGTCCGCTCGAGAAGGTCTCTCTCCGGCCTCGCCGTGAGAGCCGCGCAGATGGCGTCGTAGCCGATCAGGGCGCCCCGGTAATTCCAGTGCGAATCGGTCCGATGATAGATATCCTCCTGCGCTGCGGCGGCCAGCGGCCCGGTGAGGTCGAGGAGGGCCTTCGCGCACGGAGACGACGCCATCCGCTTGGCGAGCCTCCGGCCCGGGGAGCGGCTCGGATCCAGCAGGGGCCTGGTGCAGCGATCAGGCATGACCGTCAGTTTTTCAGGCACGATCACCTGGAGAAAGCGGGCGCCGAGTGCCTCGCACCGTGCCGCCCGCCTCTCGATCAGACGCTGCCAGGCCCTGAGGCGCCACCACCAGGCTGGACTGCGCTGGTAGAGCCCCAGGACTTCGTTGCTTCCTCCGATCAGGAAAAGCCAGCCGTCGCGGCCGACATGGACGAAATCAGTCACGCCCGCCTCTAGCGCCTGAGGCCACTGTTTGGTGCTGCGCCCGCGGCCTGACGATCTCTCACTCGGGCTCCTTCCGACCCCGCAGCTTCAGCCGTAGCGCCGCAAGTCATGCGATGGGCCTACATCCAATGGCCGCCCTCTTCCAGAACAGCATCGGAATGACTCCCGCTCAGGCGAGCTGAAGGCGCACTCTCGACCGCCAGGAACAGAGGTACTGACGCAGCCCCCCTAGGCGGCGCTCATGCACCGTGGTCGCCGGGTTGCACTGCTCGCACGTTTTCTCGCGAGGACACGGCGTCCGGCAGTCTTCGATCACGCTCATGGGCGTGGTCGAAGGTTCTGCAGCGCCGGATCAGACGGCCAGCGCCTCCGGGGCCGCTGCCCCGTAGCGGCGCGCGGCCTCGATCGTCAGTCCCAGTCCCACCGAGCCGAACGTGTCCCCCTCGACCATTCGGGCCGCGGGAACCGCGCTCATGATGGCGGCTCGCGCGTGGCGGAGGCGCGTGGAGCCCCCGGTGAGGAACAGCACGTCTATATCGTCTGGCCCGATGCCCGCATCCCGGACGCATTTGAGCACGGTCGCGTGGAGACGCTCGGACAGAACATAGGTTGCCGCGACCAGGTCCGGGCGGGCGATCTGGACTGACAGGCCCGGCTCCACCCAATCCATGCCAATAGCGGTTTCGACAAGCTCCGAGAGCTCGATCTTCGCGCGCTCCACGTCCATCGCCAGCGTGTGGCCCCGCTCCTGCGCCACGACGGAGGCGAGGCGCTCGATCAACTCGGGCTGCGCGGCGTCGCGCTTGACCTCCTCGATTTCGCGCCTGACCTTCGGCGCGTAGAGGCGGTTGATGCTCGACCAGGTCGCGAGCTCGTGGAAGTAGGACGAGGGCACGTCCAGCCCAGCCCGTTTCGCCGGGCTCCTGAAGCCCAGTTCCGGCATGACCGTATTCAGGCTCAGCAGCCGGTCGAAATCCGTTCCGCCCAGCCGCACGCCGTCATTCGCCAGGATGTCGCGCTTGCGGTCTTCCGAGCGGCTGCGCGTGGTGCCGATGCGCACGATCGAGAAGTCGGATGTTCCGCCGCCGATATCCGCGATCAGCGCGATCTGCTCGTCCGAGATGGAGCGCTCGTAGTCGAGCGCGGCGGCGATCGGCTCGTATTCGAACGAGATGTGCCGGAAGCCGATGCTCATGGCGATCTCGCGAAGCGCCTCCTCGGCCTTCCGGTCGCCTTCCGGATCGCCATCGACGAAGTGCACGGGCCTGCCGTGCACCACGCTGGTGAGGTCCTGCCCGAGCGCCGCCTCCGAGCGGGCCTTCACGGCCGAGAGGTAGCGCCGGATCACCTCCCGGAAGGTCACCCGCGTGCGACCGACGGGCGTCGTCTCATCGAGAAGCGGCCTGCCGAGCACCGACTTCAGGCTGCGCATGAGGCGGCCGGGCTGGCCCTCCACATAGGCCTCCATGCCCGCGCGTCCGATTCTCGCATCCCCGGCGGGCTCGAAGAAGATGGCGCTTGGAATCGTGACGTGCTCGTCTTCCAGCGGAAGGAGGTGGGGGGCATCATCGCGCAGAACGCCGAGCGTCGTGTTCGACGTGCCGAAATCGAGGCCGCAGGCCGACATATGGGACAACAAGTTCTTGGGAGGGGCGCGGCCTCTAGCAGGCTCCCGCGGAAGCCTCAAGCGCGCGGGCCGGCGGATTTCGGTCGCATGCCTGCGATGTGCGCCGGCTGAGCAAGACCGTTCTCGCCAAGGGTGACCTGTCGGAACGCGGCCCGGCTCAGGTCAGCTGCCCGGCCCGCCGCAGGACACTCATTGCAGCCGCGACATGTCGGCCAGCGCCCGACCGAGCGGCTCGCGGAACGCTTGCGGCGGGTCGGTGCCGATCAGTCCGGCCTGTGCCGGGAGCCTGCCGCGCCGTCGGACCGTCCCACCCGCGGCCGGTACAGACCGCGAGAAGCGCCGCTCGAAGCCGCGCTGGCGGCCAAACTCGTAGAGCTTCCGCATCTGCCCGGTGTCGAACAGGGTCGTGCCCGAGTCATCGACCTCGGCCGGGATGGAGGTGAGGTTGAACCGAAGCTGATTGCGCTTGGCGAAATCATAAGTGCTTTGCAGCAATGCGCCGGACCGTGCCTCGATCATGGTCGATATGGACCGCGCGACGATCCGGATCGTGAGGTTCTCCACCACCTCGAAGGACGGCTCCAGCTTCCCATTCATGATGACGTAGATGTCTCCCGTTTCGCCCGCGACCCGAAGTTCCCCGACGAAACGGTCGGGCACGATGAACACGTTGGAGTAGACGGATCCGTCGACGTGCATTTCCCTGAAGCGCTTCATTCCGCTCTGGACTGCGATCATCGCCGGCGAGAAGACGCCTGGGACGCTCGCGGAGGCGATCAGCACCTGCCGGAATAGCTCCTCGGAGCCTGGCACGTCGCTCGCCGCGATGGCTCCCATGTTCCAGATGACGGGGCGCTGCGCGTCGAGGTTGGTGGTCTGGACGAGGAGACGGCGTCCGCTCCTGTGCTCCGCCGCGATGGCGGCGATGACCTCGGGCGTGACGAAACGGCGGGAGAGCTCGAGCAGGCGATTGCTGTCGAATACGCCCGGCCCGAAGAGAGCCCCGAGGGGATCGGGAGCGTCGATCAGCGAAAGGCCGTAGCCTCCGGTGTACATCGCCCGAAGTGTGTCGTCGTAGGCCGGACCCAGGAACGCGAAGGGCGCGATGAGGGCTCCGGTGCTCACGCCTGACACGACGGTGAATTCCGGCCTGGTACCCGTCTTGCTCCAGCCGTCGAGGAAGCCTGCCCCGAAGGCGCCGGCCCCGCCGCCGCCGGATAGCGCGAGATAGCTGAACCGCGCTCGCGGCCTCCGGGCGAAGGCCGCCGCTGCGGCCGGCAGTTGCGGCGTGTCTCCCCAGTACCGGGCGTCGGGTATGCCGGGGATCATTGCAGTCGCCTCCTCGGCCGCCGTGAACTGATCACGCGGGAGGGCGCACCCGACAAGCGCCAGGCTGCACAGGCCGTAGACCGTCACTCGCCACATGGTCGCTCCGGCTCTCTCCCTCCGCCTCCGTGGGGAGGTCGCTGCCGAAGCCTATGGGCGTCATCCGAGGGGCCTAGTGCAGGGCAGCCGCACTTGCGGGAGGGTCCGCGATCGGACGGCGCTGCGCAGTCCACCGGAAGTGGGGCCGAGCGGGTCTCCTGCCGATCAGCGCGGGGCGCTGCCACGCCCGGCCTGCGACCTTTGCCGCACTGCCCTGGCACTTATGTTAGCTGTAACTAAATAAGCATCATCTGAAATACGCGAGAAGCCAGTGGCCTCTTCCCTATCCCCGCTCGACCCGGAAACCGCGACGGAGGTCGCGAACATCCTTCGTGCTCTCGCCAACGAGCGCCGGCTGATGATCGCCTGCAAGCTCGTGGAATGGGGCGAGGCGAACGTCACGACGCTCGCCGGGGCCGTCGGGCTGTCGCAATCCGCCCTGTCCCAGCATCTGGCGAAGATGCGCGAGGAGGGGATCGTGACCTTCCGCCGGGAGAGCCAGACCCTCTGGTACCGGATCGCCGATCCCCGCATCGAGCAGCTTTTCGCGACCCTGCACGGGCTCTTCTGCAGCCCGAAAGCGACGGGCGCTTCGGAGTAGCCAAATGTCCGAGTTCACACCTTTGTCCGCGCTGGCCGGCGGCCTGCTGATCGGTACGTCTGCCGCGCTCCTGCTGCTGCTGAACGGCCGGATCGCCGGGATCAGCGGCATCCTCGGCGGACTCCTGCCGCCGCAGGCGGGCGACACGGCATGGCGAGCCGCCTTCGTCGCCGGCCTCCTCCTCGCCCCGCTCGCCTACGTGGCGCTCGGTGGCGCGCTGCCATCCGTTTCGCTCACGGCCTCCACGCCGCTGCTCGTCGTCTCCGGGCTGCTCGTTGGCTTCGGCGCCCGGCTCGGATCGGGCTGCACTAGCGGGCACGGCGTCTGCGGCATCGGGCGAGGCGCGCCCAGGTCGTTCATCGCGACCGGAATCTTCATGGCTGTCGCCGTCGCGACCGTCTTCGTCACCCGCCACGTCCTGGGAGCCTGAGATGGCACGCATCCTTTCCGCCTTCGGCGTTGGCTTGCTCTTCGGGCTCGGGCTCCTCGTCTCGCAGATGGCGAACCCCGCGAAGGTCCTCGCCTTCCTGGACATTTTCGGCGCCTGGGACCCGAGCCTCGCCTTCGTGATGGGCGGCGCCGTGATCGTCTCGTCGCTGGGCTATGTCGTGGCGCGCCGCATGGGGCACGCCATCCTGGCCCCCAAGCTTGAGATCCCCAGCCTTCGGGACTTCGACCCGCGCCTCCTCGCCGGCGCGGCCATCTTCGGTCTGGGCTGGGGCCTCGTCGGGATCTGCCCCGGGCCGGCCCTGACCCTGCTGTCGATCCTTCCCGGGGAGGCCGCCATCTTCGTGGCCTCGATGCTGGTCGGGATGTTGCTGTTCCGGCTCGTGCCGCAGCCTGGGCAGAGCCGGGTGTCCTCCACGCTTCGGGGGGCGGATGCGTGATGCTGCCCCTCGCGACCATGGGGCTCGCGACCGGCTCGGGCGCGGCCGTCGGCCTCCTGCTTGGGATGGTCGGCGGCGGCGGGTCGATCCTGGCCGTCCCGCTCCTGACCTACGTCGTAGGCGTCAGTTCGCCCCATGTCGCCATCGGCACGAGCGCCATCGCGGTCGCGCTGAGCGCCGCCGGCAATCTCGTCTCGCACGGCCTTGCTGGCCGGGTGAAATGGCGTTGCGCCCTCGTGTTCTCGGCCGCGGGCGTTGTCGGTGCGCTCGCCGGATCGACCCTGGCCAAGGCGGTCGACGGCCAGAAGCTGCTGGCCCTCTTCGGTCTGCTGATGCTGGTCGTCGGCGGCCTGATGCTCCGGCCTCGGGCGGGCGGCGGCGACCCCGCCATACGCCTCACCAAGCATACGGCGAAGGAATTGCTGCCGCTGCTCCTCGGCATCGGCTTTGCCGTGGGTGCCTTCTCGGGCTTCTTCGGCATCGGCGGTGGCTTCCTGATCGTGCCCGGCCTGATCCTGGCAACCGGAATGCCGCTGCAATACGCCATCGGCACGTCCCTCGTGGCCGTCAGCGCCTTCGGGGCCGCGACGGCCGCGAGCTACGCGGTCTCGGGACTCATCAACTGGCCGCTTGCCGGGCTGTTCGTGCTCGGCGGCATCCTTGGTGGCGCGATCGGCTCCGGGCTCGGCGGGAGGCTGGCCGAGCATAAGCGCATCCTGAACCTCGCCTTTGCCGGCCTCGTCCTCGTGGTCGGCCTCTATGTCGTCGCGCGTGGCCTCGTGCCGCTCGTCGCCGGCGCTTGAACGGAGAAGAGCATGACCGGGCAAGAAGCCGCCCCGCTGAAGGGGCGTCCTCTCGTGAAGGGGTTCTATGACGAGCCCACGGGCAGCATTCAGTACGTCGTAGCCGATCCCGAAACGGGCCGATGCGCCATCATCGACCCCGTGCTCGATTTCGACCCGAAATCGGGCGGGACCGCCAGCCGGTCCGCCGACACGCTGCTGAGTTTCATCGAGGAGCAGGGCTACACGCTCGAATGGATCCTCGACACCCATCCGCATGCCGACCATTTCTCGGCGGCTGGCTACCTGCACGACAGGACGGCGGTTCCGACCGGCATCGGCGAGAAGGTGACGGAGGTGCAGACACTCTGGAAGGGCATCTACAACCTTCCGAATTCATTCCCGACCGACGGCTCTCAATGGAGCCGGCTTTTCGCCGACGGCGATCGGTTCAATCTCGGCAAGCTGGACGCGGAGGTGATGTTCACGCCCGGCCACACGCTCGCCTCGGTCGCATACCGGATCGGCGATGCCGCCTTCATCCACGACACGATCTTCATGCCGGACAGCGGCACGGCGCGTGCCGATTTCCCGGGTGGCAGTGCGAAGGCGCTCTGGCGCAGCATCCGGCGCATCATGTCGCTGCCGAACGAGACGCGGCTCTTCACCGGGCACGATTACCGGCCCGGTGGGCGGGATGCGCTGTGGGAGAGCACGGTCGCGCAGCAGCGAGCGGAGAACGAGCACCTCGTGAAGGCCCGCTCCGAGGAGGAATTCGTCGCGCTCCGGAAGGCGCGGGACCGGACATTGCCGATGCCGAAGCTCATCCTGCACTCGCTCCAGGTGAACATCCGTGGTGGCCGTCTCCCGGAGCCGGAAGCGAACGGCAGGCGCTACCTCAAGATCCCGCTCGACGCGCTCGAAGCACCCTGGGACGATTGAGAGGGCACGCGGGTCCTGCACCGCCGCCGGGATTCGTATGTCCCCGGCGATCAAGCGATCCGCTGGGGCCGGATCGATGGTTGCCTCAGGCTGGGTAGCCAATCGCGGCGGTTTCCGTCAGGCGAGCCATTCGCCACGGCCCGTCCGACGCCGGACCGGCGGCGCCGGTTCCGACTTCGAGCTTGGCTTTCCCCATGTTCGAGGGAGGACCGCCATGCCCAAGCTCATCCTGGCGCTGGGCGCCTTTCTTACGCTCGCGGTTTTTGCGGCCGATTACGCTGAGGCC
>JAFAEL010000205.1 GCA_023423995.1 Pseudomonadota bacterium
GTCGTGGACGAAGCCCGGGAGGCCGGCATCGAGCACTTCGTGTTCGTGACGGGCCGTAACAAGGGCGTGATCGAGGATCACTTCGACATGGCCTACGAACTGGACGCGACCCTGAAGGAGCGCGGGAAGACCAAGGAGTTCGAGGCCCTCCAGCGCGACCTGCCGAAAGCCGGCCAGACCAGCTTCACGCGCCAGCAGGCGCCGCTCGGGCTCGGCCATGCGGTCTGGTGCGCCCGCGAGATCGTCGGCGACGAGCCTTTCGCCGTCATCCTCCCGGACATGCTGAGCCGTGGCTGCATGAGTCAGATGGTCGCCGCCTACGAGCGCCACGGCGGCAACCTCATCGCCGTCGAGGAGGTGCCCGAGGACCAGACGCATCAATACGGGATCGTGGCCAAGGGCGAGGAGTTCGGCGACAGCTTCCGGATCACCGGGATGGTCGAGAAGCCCCCGAAGGGAACCGCTCCCTCCAATCTCATCATCTCCGGCCGCTACATCCTCCAGCCCGAGATCTTCGAGATCCTGTCCGCGCACGAGAAGGGCGCGGGCGGCGAGATCCAGCTGACCGACGCCATGAAGCGGCTGGCGGAGAAGCAGGACTTCTTCGGCCTGCGCTATCGCGGCCGGACCTACGACACGGGCAACAAGCTCGGGTTCCTGATGGCGAACGTGGCCTACGCGCTCGAGCGCGACGACCTCGCCGCGCCATTCCGGGCCGAGCTAGAGGCGCTCCTCAAGCACTGAGGCCGCGATGGACCGGGACGCGCTCGACCGTATCGGCCTCCTCGCCGCGCAGGCCGGGATCGCGGGCGTCTCCGAGCCCGAGCTGCTGCGCAAGTTCTGCCGGCTCCTGAACGAGGCCGGCCTGCCGGTCGCGCGCGCCACCGTCGCGATCGACACGCTCCACCCGGTGCACGAGGGCCGCGTCTTCCGCTGGCGCCGCGACAGGAGCGACGAGACCGAGATGCGGGAATATGGCCGCATCGGCCAGGGCGGAGACGCCTATGAGAGCTGGCGGCGCTCGCCCTTCTTCCACATGCTGCAGAACGGCCTTCCCGCCATGGATCGGGCGCTACGGCCGGATTGCATCGACGACTTCCCGATCCTCAGGGAGTATTTCGACGAGGGTCTCACGGGGTGGCTCGCGCTCGTGGACCGTTTCAAGCCCGACCGGACCATCGGCGAGATGGACTGCATCTATTCGTCCTGGCTCACGGACCGGCCGGGCGGCTTCAGGCCGGAGGAGGTCGCAGCGCTGCGGCGGCTCGTGCCATCGCTGGGGCTGGCGATGAAGAGCGCCTCCCTCGCCCGTATCGCCGAGACGCTCGTCGAGACCTATCTTGGCCGGGATGCCGGCCGGCGCGTGCTGCAGGGCCGCATCGAGCGCGGCGTCGCCGAGCGGATGGAGGCCGTGCTCTGGTTCAGCGACCTGCGCGGCTTCACGGGCATCACGGATTCCGTGTCGCCGGGAGAGGTCATCCCGCTGCTCAACGACTACGCTGACGCGACCATCTCGGCCATCCACGAGGCCGGCGGGGACGTCCTGAAGCTCATCGGCGATGGCACGCTGGCCATCTTCACGGCTGCCCGGAACGAGGAGGCGTGCAACTGCGCCCTCAAGGCGGAAGCGCTGATGCGCACGCGCGTGGTCGAGGTCAATGCTCGGCGCGCGGAGGCGGGCCTTGCCACGACGTCCCCCTATCTGAGCCTGCATATCGGCGAGGTCTATTACGGGAATATCGGCTCGCAGGAGCGGCTCGACTTCACGGTGATCGGCCCGGCCGTCAACGAGGTCAGCCGCATCGGGACCATGTGCCGGTCGGCGGAGCGGGACGTCCTGATGTCCTCCGCTTTCGTCGAGGCGGCGCGCCCCGAGGACCGCGAGAGGTTCGTGTCCGTCGGGCGCTACGCCCTCCGGGGCATCGGCCGGGCCCAGGAGCTGTTCACGCTCGAGCCTGGTCAGAGGAATGCCGGAATCTGACGCCATCCTGAGACGTGGCCGGCGCTGACATGCCTGATCCTTCCGGCCGAGTGCGAGCGTGACGGCCTATATCCTCGAATCCTCCACTCTCTACCTTGAGCAGGTCGGCATCTGGTCGGCGTCGCTCGCGGTGGCGATCATCTTCGTGTTCGGGGCCCTCGTCGCGGTCCCGCGCCCGCTTCTCTCCATCATCTGCGGCCTCGCCTTCGGCTGGTGGGGCCTGCCGCTCGCGGTGGTGTCGGCCGGGTTCGGGGCCGCCCTGGTCTTCGTGGTCGGCCGGCACCTCCTTCGTCCCCGCGTCTGGTCCAGGCTGAAGCGCAGGCGACTGGCCCAGGCCGCCGTGCGGGCCGTCGAACTGGAGGGGTTCCGGGCCGTCCTGCTGCTGCGGATGAGCCCGCTCCTGCCGTCGAGCGTACAGAGCTACATGTTCTCGATCACGTCGCTGACCTTCACGCAGTACATCGCCGGGACCGTGCTCGGGACGCTGCCGGCGATCGCCCTCCAGGTCTGGACCGGGACCCTCGGGCGCGCGGTCCTGGCGGGCGAGGTGGCGCCCGGTGCGATGGTGCTGTGGAGCTTCGGAGTGGTCGCGCTCATCGTCGCAACCTTCCTGATCGGCGCCCGCATACGGCTGGTCCTTGCGGCCGACATGGTGGACGAAGGCGAAAGGCGCGCAGCGGCTTGACGCCCAGCGAGGATCAGGCCGGCGCTCGGGCACCCGCCGGCCTCGTGCCGGCCCGGCGATAGAGCATCGCGGCGATCGGCCAGGCAAGGCAGCAGATCGTGATGGCGGCCAGCACCGCCGAGACCGGCCGCTCGAAGAACGGCATCAGGCTTCCGTCGGACTTGATCAGCGACGTCACGAAGCTCTGCTCGAACATCGTGCCCATCACGATCCCGAGCACCATGGCGGCGACCGGGTACCCGTTCCGCTCCATGACGTAGCCGACCATGCCGAAGACCGCGACGACGAGCACCCCGAAGAGGTTGTTGCCGATCGCGAAGCTGCCGACCGCGCAGCAGAGGAGGATGACAGGCATGATGGCCGAGCGCGGCGCCCGCAGGATGATGCTCGATCCGCGGATCATCATGATGCCGAGCGGGATCATGATGATGTTGGATATGACGAAGATGTAGTAGAGCGCGTACATGCTCGAGGCGCGCTCGGTGAAGAGCGTCGGGCCCGGGTTGAGCCCCTTCATGAACAGGACGCCGATCGCGATCGCCGTGATCGTGTCGCCCGGGATTCCGAAGAGCAACGACGGGACCCAGCCGCTGGCGAGGCTCGCATTGTTGCTGGCGCCCGCCTCGATAAGCCCTTCCGGATGGCCGGTGCCGAACTTCTCGGGGGTCTTCGAGAAGCGCTTGGACATCGCGTAGGACACCCAGGCCGCCATGTCCGCCCCGGCCCCGGGCAGCACGCCGATGATGATGCCGACGATGTTACCGCGCACCTGCTGCTGCGGGTAGCGCTTGGTCAGCGCCCATTGCCCCTTGAGGATGCTGCCGAAACGTCGGCGCGGCAGCGGCGGCGGGTCGGCGGTGATCAAGGCGCGCATGACCTCGGAAACCGCGAAGACGCCGACCAGCGCCGGGATCGGCTCGACGCCGCTGAGCAGGTCGGTGCTGCCGAAGGTGAAGCGGGGAAGGCCCGCCGGATTTTCCATGCCGATGCAGGAGATCAGCAGGCCGAGCAGCATGGCGGCGATCGCCTTCACGGGCGAGGATCGGGCGACGAGGGTCGCGCACATCAGGCCGAGGGCCGCGAGCCAGAAATATTCGAAGGTCGAGAAGCCGAGCGCGAATTCCGCCAGGATCGGCGCCGTGACGACCAACGACGCGGTGCCGACGATCCCGCCGATGGCGCTGAACCAGAGGCAGATCCCGAGCGCCGTTTCCGCCTCGCCCTTGCGGGTCATCGCATAGGCTTCGTCCGTGTAGGCGGCGGAAGCCGGCGTGCCCGGTATCCTGAGAAGGCATCCGGGGATGTCGCCGGAGAAGATGGCCATCGCGGAGGCCGTGATGATGGTCGCGATCGCCGCGATGGGGGAGAGATAGAAGGTGATCGGCACGAGCAGGGCCGTCGCCATCGTGGCCGAGAGCCCGGGGAGGGCGCCGACGACAAGGCCGTAGATGGCCGAGAGCAGGATCGCGAGGAGCACGTCCGGCTGCATGACGAGCTGGGCCGCTTCGATGAACACGTCCATAGGGGCTACCAGGGCATCGGCACGAGCCCTGCCGCGAGCGGAACGCGCAGGAGCTTGTAGAAGGCGAGGTGGACGAAAGGTGGCGCGACGATCGCCAGCCCGACCGCAAGGCGCCAGCCTGCGCCGAGGAAGCGCGCCAGCACGAGCACGATAAGTCCGGCCGTCAGGATGAAGCCGAGCGTTTCGACGGCCAGCCAGTAGAAGATGAGAAGCGCTGGCGGGATGAGCGCCCGGAGCCCAAACAGCGGACCCCGTGCCATGGCCGGCTCGGGCAGTGCTATGTCGGCGACTGCAGCCTCCGCCTCCTCCTCGAACCGATGTCCGATCCGAAGCGCGATGAGCACGCCGCAGATGACCAGCCCGATCCCGACGACCAGGGGGAAGACATTCGGCCCGACCTGCTGGCCGGGAACCGGCGGGAGAAGCGAGCCCGCATAGGCGGCAACGACACCCAGGGCCGCGATGGAGAGGCCGCTGACGCGGTCGGAGAGCTGCATCGGCTCAGGCGTCCGATGGAATTCGCGCCGAGCCGGGCGGGCGCTGGCATGGGCGGCCGGGAGGCCTGCGCCGCGGGCGGGCCATGCCTGCCCAGCCACAGGGGAGCCCTGTTGCCCTCACGCCATTCCTCCACAGGTGGCCGCTTATGTGCGGCGCTTATCGCCATTTGGAGTTCATCGTCGAGGATGGGTCAAGCAGATCGCGAGTCCCAAGCATCTGTGCCGGCCAGGCAAGTGTCCCGCGGCGAGATAAGCCTCCCACGTGTCACACTATAGCATCAGCCTTTCGGCGAAGAGGTCAGGCTTTGTACGCGAAGGATCCGGCCGGCGCGCTGCCGCCTGTGCTCGAACTCTTTTCCGGGCGGGCTGTGAGCCCGTCAGGGCGCAAAGCGCATGCCGACGAGGAAGACGTTGGCCGTGTAGCTGGAATTGGGAATGGAGCTCTCGAGCCTCTCCCAGTTGTAGCTCGCCCGGATCGCGACGGAGCGGTTGAGCTTCCACTCGGCACGGAGAAGTGCACCGTATCCCCGCTCCTCGATCGGGACACCCTGGTAGTCGTAATCCGAGACGGTCAGGCCGGCAGTGAGGATGAGGTTGCGCCGAAGCGCATGCGACACCTCGACCAGTCCGCGGAGGGTCTGTACCCCCCTTGCGTCGGCCACGGTGGTCTCGTCCACGGTCGCGGACGCGGTCGCCCTGATCGTCGTCAGCGGCGTCATCGCCCATACGAGCGACGCATCGAGGAGCGGGCTCGTCAGGTTTCCGAGCCGCGGGTCGTCGTAGCGGCGGTCAATGGCGCCCGCCGCGATCTCTCCCGTGATCAGGCGCGTGATCTCGAACGTCGTTCCCGCACGGCCGCCGATCCCGTCCGAGCTGCGCGCGAAGCCGGAATTGTCGATCCGCTGGTCATAGATACGCGTATCTGCCAGCACCTCGACGAACGGGATGAAGCCCGGCGTCACTTCGTAGCCGACCCGTCCGCGGAGCCCGTATTGCGTGACGTTGCGGTCGCTCTGGTCGATCACGATCCCGCTTGGCGTCTGCGCATTCTCGTAGTCCGTGCGGTCGATCGTTCCCTGGATCGACGCGACGAGGCGGTTGAACCGCTGCGTCACCCCGAGCGTGCCGCCCTCGCTGAAGATGAGTGGGCGCGTCCTCACGGGCGAAGCTAGGTCGGGGCTGTCCGGTCGCTGCGTGTCGATCAGGTAGCGCCCTTCGATGTTGATCTGAGTATCGCGCAGCACATCCAAGCGCAGGCCGATCCGGCCAGCCCCCTCGGGCCGGCTCGCTTCGGGAACAGAGGGGTATTCGTTGTAGGCGCCCCGCAGGAAGCCGGACAACTCGTGTCGGGACCAGTCGCTCTGCAGGCGCAACTCGCCTTCCGTGTGCGACACGAAGGAGCCCTTCCGGTCCTGTGTCCGGTTCGGGTTGGTGTCGTAGCCGATGGACTGCTCGATCGCGGGAAACAGTGTGAGGCCGCCGGTCCGGATGCCGAGCGAGGCATAAGGATCCTCCTCGGCGAGGCGCCGCCTCGGCAGCGGAGGAGGGGTCGTCCGGAGCGCCAACTCGGGATCGGGTACGCCGTTGAGCTGCGGCTGCACGTCGGGTGCGAGCGAGGGCGGGTTCAGCGTTGACCGGAACGGTGTGCCCGGCAGCGCCTGGACGGGGTTGCGGGACCGGCGCGCGGTCGGGCGCGGAGGGCGGGTCGGCCGCCGGATCCCGATCGGCGGGACGGTTCCGATGGCGGGTTCCGCGTTCTGGACGGACAGGCCCGTGTTGCCGGTCGAAGCCGTGCTGCCCGTGACGACCGGGTCGCCGGGGCCGGCCGTCCCGCGAAGCTGCGCGGCTGCCTTCCCGGTCAACGCGACGAGGAGCGCCGCAGCGGCGGTCGCGGTCAGAAGATGGGGTCGCGTCCGGTCCAGGGCGCACCTCGGCGCAAGATGAGGAGCCGTCGCGAAACTGTGACGGTACTTAACGAGCGCTAAAGAGGTGCAGTTAAGGAAGCGTAATCACGATGAACTAGGCCGGCAGGAAACGCGCGAAGGTGAGCTCGCTTTCGCCTGCCGAACGGCGCTCCAGTTCCGTGAAACCTCCCGGGAGCTGGAAAGCGCCGGCGCGTTCCTCGACGACGGCCAGCGCGCCAGGCTCGAGCCAGCCGCCCTCGGCGGCCGACGTGAGGGCGGGGCCGGCAAGGTCCCGCCCGTAGGGCGGATCGCAGAACAGCAGCGAGAAGGAGCCGTTCTGGGCGGCGGGGCCGAGCCGGGTCGCGTCACGCCGGAAGATGCGGGTCGACCCACCGAGGCCGAGGCGTTCGACATTCTCCCGGATCAGGCCTCGCGCCGTCGGCGAGTCGTCGACGAGGAGCGCAAAGGTTGCGCCACGTGAGACCGCCTCGATGCCGAGCGCGCCGGTGCCGGCGAACAGGTCGATGACCCGCGCCTCCCGCACCGCGTCGTCATAGGCGTGAGCAAGGACGTTGAAGAGCGTCTCCCGGAGGCGGTCCGATGTCGGGCGGATGGCGTCCGAATTCGGGCCGGCCAGCGGACGCCCGCGTAGCCGGCCGCCGACGATCCTCACGAGACCGCCTCAGCGTCCACGGCCTCGCGGTGGCCCGCCGGGCTTGCCGCCCGGGCGCGCCCCTGGCCGGGGTTTTCCGCCGCCTGGGCCGCTGCGGCCCGGACCGCCGGCAGGACGTCCTCCCCCGGGGCGGCCGAAGGGGCGAGCGCCGCTCCGCTCCTCGCGATCACGGCCGAACCCACCGCCGGCCGGCCGCTTCGGCCTGGCAGGCCGGTCATCATCTGCGCGCGCCGCCCGCGCCGGACGCTCAGGACGCTCAGGACGGGGAGGGCGCTCAGCCCGGTCTTCCCGCCGCGGCCGCCGCGGTTTCGCGTCGGGGTCCGACACAAGTCGCTCGACCAGCACACGCCGTCCTTCCGGAGCCGCGATCGCACCGACCCGCTGACGTTCGCGGGCCGCTGAAGCTTGCCGCTCCGCCTTCGGGTCCTCCCGACGGGGATGCACGCGGCGAGGGGCCTCGTCGCCGTCGCCGGCATCGGCATGCCAAACGGTGTTCGGCTTCGGCCTGCCGCGGGGTGCCGCCGGTGCCTCATCGCGGCCGCGGCCGCGCTCCCGGTCGCCGAAGCCGCTTCTGCCGCCGCGTCCACCGCGCTCGTCCTCGAAGCGGGCCGTCCGAGGCCGAGGCGGCCGGTCGGCCGCAGCCCGCCGCTCGGCGGCCGGCTTCTCCGGCTTGCCGAAGGGCGCGATCGGCTCGCGCACGGGGCTCTCGAAATCGACCCCAGCCTCCAGGGCAAGCGCCTGGCCGAGCTGGTCCTTGAGCACTCGCGTGCGGACCTCGTCGACGAGCCCGGATTCGAGGTCGCCGAGCTGGAATGGCCCGAAGGAGAGACGGATCAGGCGGTTCACCTGCAGCCCGAGATGCTCGAGGATGCGCTTGACCTCGCGGTTCTTGCCTTCCTTCAGGGCGAGCGTGATCCAGACGTTGTCGCCCTGGACACGGTCGAGCGTGGCTTCGACCGCGCCGTATTCCATGTCGTCGATGGTCACGCCGTTCCTGAGCTTGTCGAGGTCGGCCTGAGTGACCTCGCCGTGGGCGCGGGCACGATAGCGCCGCGTCCAGCCCGTCTCGGGATGGGCGATGACCTTGGCGAGTCCGCCATCGTTGGTGAGGAGCAGCAGCCCCTCGGTGTTGATGTCCAACCGGCCGATCGCCACGACGCGCGGCATGTCTTCCGGCAGGGAGTCGAAGACGGTCGGACGGCCTTGCGGGTCGCGCGCGGTGGTGACGAGCCCGCGCGGCTTGTGGAACAGCCAGAGCCGCGTCCGCTCGCGCGACGGGAGCGGTTCGCCGTCGATCGTGATCTTGTCCTCCGGCCCGACATTCACGGCCGGCGACGTCAACGTCTCGCCGTTCAGGGTGACGCGACCTTCAGCAATGATCGCTTCCGCGTCGCGCCGGGACGCGACGCCTGCGCGTGCGATCACCTTTGCTATACGCTCCTCGGTCGGCTGGATCGGCTCGGCCGGGCGCTCCTGCACGGCAGCCTCCGCCGGCTCCCGCCGAGGGGGGCGGCGCTCCTGCCGCTCGTAGTCGTTCGTCCGCGGGCGGTCGTCCCGACGCTCGAAGCGCGGGGCGCGCGGCCTGTCCTCGCGCCCGCCGGGCTTGCCGGCCCCGAAGCGTCCGGGCGGCCTCTCGCGCCCGCCCCCGCCCGCGCCGCGATGCGGCCTGTCCGAGAAGCCCGAGCCACGGGGCGGGCGTCCGCCGGGGCGGCCGGGGCGTTTACCGCCCCTGTCATTGCTGTCTACCATGTCCGGCTGATAGCAGAGCCCGCATGGCAGGGCGAGGGACGGATAAGGACGGTCAGACCCGCATCGATCCCATGGCGGAGGCGATCGACCTGGCGCGGCACGCCGGCTCGCTCGGGGAGGTGCCGGTCGGGGCCGTCGTCGTGAAGGACGGCGAGGTCATTGCGAGGGGGCACAACCGACCGCGGGCCGCGCACGACCCCACCGCCCATGCCGAGATCGTCGCGCTGCGCGAAGCCGCATCGGCCCTCGGGGACGAGCGGCTGTCGGGATGCGACCTCTACGTCACCCTGGAGCCCTGCACGATGTGCGCGGGGGCGATCTCCTTCGCTCGGATCCGGCGCCTCTATTACGGCGCGGCAGATCCGAAGGGCGGTGCGGTGGAGAGTGGCGTCCGCTTCTTCGACGCCCCGACATGCCACCACGCGCCGGAAGTCTATGGCGGCATCCGCGAGACGGAGGCCGCCGACCTGCTGCGCGCCTTCTTCTCGGAGCGCCGCTAGGTCGCCAGGAAGCCCCGGAGCGCGGCCAGGGTCTCGGCCGGCGCTTCCTCCGCGACGAAGTGCCCGCAATCGACCTCCGATCCTGTGATGCCCGGAGCAAAGGTGTCGCGCCAGGCGTCGAGCGGCGCCGCCGCGCCGGGCCGGTTCAGATAGCGCGCGCTCCAGACCAGGAAGGTCGGGCAAGCGAGCTTCTTGCCGGCCGCCATGTCCTGCTCGTCCTGTTCCGGATCGAGCGTCGCGCCGGCCCGGTAATCCTCGCAGAAGGCGTGGATCCGGCTCGGCTCGTTGCAGCTCTGGCGATAGGCGGCGAGCGCGCGCGGATCCAGGAAGTCGAGCGACTTCTTGCCGGACCAGGAACGCATCAGGCCCTCGAAATAGGGCAGGGGATCGCGCCCGATCTCCGTCTCGGGCTCGGGCGCGGGGCGGGCCAGGAATTCCCAGTGCGCGGCTGGCTGGATGCCGGCCCGTATGCGGCGCCACACCTCGAAGGTCGGGAGGATGTCCAGGAGGGCGAGCCGCTCCACCCGGCCCGGCTCGTCGAGCGCGAGCCGGTAGGCAACGCGCGCGCCGCGATCATGTCCCGCCACCGCGAAGCGGACGTGACCCAGCTCCTCCATGACCCGGACGACGTCCCGGCCCATGGCGCGCTTCGAATAGGTCTCGTGCGCCTTGTCCCCGCTCGGGGCCGAAGACCAGCCATAGCCGCGCAGGTCCATGCAGACGATGCGGTGCGTGCGCGAGAGCTCCGGCGCGAGCCGGTGCCACATGACGTGCGTCTGGGGAAACCCGTGCAGCAAGACGAGGGGCGGCCCGCTGCCGCCAGAGCGGGCGAAGATGCGCCCGGCCTCGGTGTCGATCCAATGCAATTCGAAGCCAGGGAAGAGGTCGTCAGCCATAGGGTCTCCTCAGGGAACGAGGGCGGGCGGTTCGCGGAACGTCCAGAGCTTGTGCGCCAGGAAGCTCCACACGAGGACGATGCCGGTCGTGACGATCTGCGCCGGGAAGTAGGGCGCTCCAAGCACGCGCACGAAGAGCGCCATGAAGGCCCAGGTCAGGCCGAAGCCTACCAGCGCGACCAGCGCGAAGCGCCAGCCTGCCTCCCGGTGCGGCCTGTCGCTCGCATAGGTATGCCGCCGGTTCAGCACATACGACACGAGGCCGCCCCCGATATAGCCGACGAGCGTCGCCCGCACGGCCTCCATCCGGTAGCCTTCCACCAGGCTGACGAGCAGCCCGTAATGCGCGATGGCGGCGGCCAGCCCGACGCCGAAGAAGGCCGAGAATTGCCGCAGGACCGCTCGCAGGCGGTGGTCGGTCTGGGGAAAGGTCATCCCTGCAGCCAGCCTGCCATCCGGCGTGCGAGGAAGCGGGGTGCGAGCTTGGCCCCGATCGCGCCCGCCTTGTTGCTCGCGCCGGTGATCACGATGGCGCGGCCCGCCTCGTGTCCGTCGATCCCCATCCTGGCGACGGTCGCGGCGCTCATCGGACGCTCGAACAGCTTGGACTTCTCCAGATCCGCCCGGATCGTGAACTCCGTCGCGGTCGGGCCGGGGCAGAGCGCGGTCACGACCACGCCGTGCCGCCGCACCTCCTCGTGCAGCGCTTCCGAGAGGGACAGGACATAGGCCTTGCTCGCCGCGTAGGTGGCCATGAACGGGATCGCCTGGAAGGCCGCCGTCGAGGCTACGTTCAGGATGCCGCCGCGCCGACGGGCGACGAGGCTCGGCAGGACGAGGCGGCAGAGCTTGGTCAGCGACACGACGTTGAGCTGCAGCATCGCGGCCTGGTCCCCGTAGGGCAGGGTGGCGAACCGGCCGCGCAGGCCAAAGCCCGCGTTGTTGACCAGCGTCTCGATCTCGATCCCCCGGTTGTCCAGTTCGGCCAGGAGGGCTTCGGCGCCGTCGGGCTGTTCGAGATCGAGCGTGACGAGTTCCACGGCGACCCCCGGATGGGCCTCGGCGATCTCCGCCTTGAGGTCGGCCAGCCTCTCCGCCCGCCGGGCCGTGAGCACGAGAGAGCGCCCTCGCGCGGCGTAGATCCGCGCCATCTCCGCCCCGATCCCGCTCGAGGCCCCTGTGATCACCGCCCAGCGCGGATCATTCATGCCTCAGGTTCTCCTGGATCACGGTCGAGCATGGGTTATGCGTAGCGCCGGCCGGAGTTCCGGTTAAGGCGAGAGGCGGGATGTCTGACAAGGTCGCAATCATCGGTTCGGGCGCAATCGGCGGTTATCTCGCCGCGGAGCTGACCGAGGCGGGCCGGGATGTAGTCCTCTGCGTGCGGACGCCGTTCGACACGCTGGTCGTCGAGGAGCCGGATCGCACCCGGGAGGTGGCCGTCCGCCTTGCGACCCGCCCGGAGGATGTCGGGCCCGCGAAGGTAGTTTTCATCACGACGAAGTCCCAGGACACTGCCGGAACGAAGCCGTGGCTCGACCGGCTCGTGGGGCCCGAGACGGTCGTCGTCGTCGTGCAGAACGGTGTCGGGCATGTGGAGCGGGTGCAGCCGCTCGCGCCCCAGGCCGGCGCCGTGCTGCCTGCGATCATCTATTGCTCGGTCGAGCGGGTCGCCCCCGGCCGGATCGTCCACCACAGCCAGGCGCGGCTCGTCGTCCCGGCGGCGCAGGCGAGCTCTGCCGTCTCGGCGACCTTTGCGGGGACGCAGTTCGAGGTCACCGAGGATCCGGATTTCACGACGGTCGCCTGGCGCAAGCTCCTCAGCAACCTCGTGGCGAACCCGATCTCCTCCCTGACCCTCCGCCGCATACGGGTCTTCCGCGAGGACGCGATAGCCCAGCTCGCATCGGGCATCCTGGCCGAGGCCGTTCGGGTCGCGGCAGCAGAGGGCGCCAAGCTCACCGATGCGGATGCCGCCCAGGTCGTAGCCGGACTGGGCAGGGCTAACCCCGATGGCGGCAGCTCCATGCTCTATGACAGGTTGGCCGGCCGGCCGCTCGAACACGAGTACATCACGGGTGCGGTGGTCCGTGCGGCCGAGAAGCACGGCATCGACGTGCCTCTCAACCGGGCCATCCTGGCCCTGTGCGGCGCGGCGAGCGGCCACGGGCTCGACGGGGCCTTCTGAGACGCACCCTGCGCCCGCAAGGGCGCCGGGCTCCCTCGCTCACTGAGGGGGCTCTCCGCCGTTTCCAGCAGCCGCGGGAGGCAGGCTCACGCACTGCCCCCGCTGGGCGTCGGGGTGCCGCCTTATCAGGCGGCCGCCAGTTCCTCACGCACCAGGCTGACCCAATACGCCACCCCGAGGGGGATGATCTCGTCGTTGAAGTCGTAGTGGGGCGTGTGCACCGGATGGTGGGTGCCGTCGGGCTTCACGCCGTTCCCGATGAAGATGAAGGCGCCGGGGCGCGCCAGCAGCATGTCGGAAAAGTCCTCCCCGCCCGTGATGGGCGGCGCGTTTCCGTCGACCTGGTCGTCGCCGACCAGCGAGGCCGCCACTCGGGTCGCGATCGCGGTCTGCTCCGGATGGTTCACCACCGCCTGGCAGAGCTTCTCGTAGATGACCTCGGCCGTGCAGCCCTGGGCGATGGCATGCGCCTCGGCCAACTCCCGCATGCGCCGGGCGATCGTCGCGCGGACCTCCTCCGAGAAGGTCCGGACAGTTCCCCGGATCACGATCTCGGCCGGGATGACGTTGGGAGAGTTGGGCGAGCCGCCCTGGATGGAGCCGATCGAGATGACGGCAGGCTCGAGCGCCGCGATGTTGCGGCCGACGACGTTCTGAAGCGCCAGCACGAAATGCGCCTGGGCGATCGTGGTATCGGTCGCCAGGTGCGGGGTCGAGCCGCCATGCCCGCCGGTGCCGCGGAACACGACCGTGAAGAAATCCACGGCCGCCATCATCGGCCCGGGCCTGAGCCGGAAATTTCCGACGGGCGTGCCGGCCCCGTTATGCATCCCATAGACGGCGTCGCAGGGGAAACGCTCGAACAGGCCGTCTTCCACCATGCGGGCGGCCCCGCCACCGCCTTCCTCGGCAGGCTGGAAGATGAAATGCACCTGACCGGCGAAGTCCGGCTTCTCGGCGAGATAGCGGGCGGCGCCGAGCAGCATCGTCGTGTGCCCGTCATGGCCGCAGGCGTGCATCTTGCCGGGAATCGTCGAGGCGTAGGCCAGCCCGGTCTGCTCGACGATGTTGAGCGCGTCCATGTCGGCCCTGAGCCCGACGGCGCGGTTTCCCGGCCGCTTTCCCTTGAGCGTCCCCACCACGCCGGTCCGGCCGACGCCCTCGGTCACCTCGATTCCCCAGCCGCGGAGCTGCTCGGCGACCAGCGCGGCCGTCCGCTTCTCCTCGAAGGAGGTCTCCGGATGGGCGTGGATGTCGCGCCGGATCCGGATCAGGTCGTCGTGAAGGGGCGCGAGCTCGTCGAGGAGGGGATGGGTCATACGGTGGTTTGTCCAAGTTCGGCGCCCAGGAAGTCGGGCGTCTTCCAGCCAAGATGCTGTCCGGCATCGACGCAGATCAACTGCCCCGTGACATTGCGGGCCTGCGCCAGGAACAGGACGGCCTCCGCGATCTCAGCCGGTGCGATCGGGCGGGCCAGGGGCGTGCCGGCCGCTTCGGCGCGCATGCCCTCCTCGCCGTCGAAGGGATTCGGCGCGGTCGGGCCCGGACCTATGGCGTTCACGCGGATGCGGCGCGCCGCATAGGCCTGAGCCATGGTTTGCGTCGCGGTCCAGAGGGCGGACTTGGCGAGCGTGTAGGAGAAATAGGCGGGGTTCGGCCGAAGCACGCGCTGGTCGATGATGTTGACCACGGAGGCTTCGGTCCCGTCCGGGACCTGCGCGGCGAACGCGCTCGCCAGGAGGACGGGGGCGCGGAGGTTTACGGCGAAGTGCCGGTCGAGGAGATGGGGATCCGGGCTGTCCGCGCTGTCCGGCTCGAAAAGCGCGGCCGAGTTGACCAGCAGGGTCAGGGGCCCGAGCGCGGCATTGGCCGTATCCAGGATCGCGTTCGGGGATGCGGGGTCGGCGAGGTCGGCCGCCACGACGGCGGCTCGCCGGCCGCCTGCTCCGATGCGGCTCGCAACAGCCTCCGCCTCGTGCCGCGATGCGGGACTGCAATGCAGGGCGACGTCGTAGCCGGCCGCGGCCAGCCCTTCGGCTATCGCGAGGCCGATCCTCCGAACCGCACCGGTCACAAGCGCGCTCTTGATGGCCGATCGATCGGCCGGTCCCGGACCGGCCAGGGAACCTGCTTGGCTCATAGCCGGCTCATAGGTCCGAATGGGACGACTGGAAAGAACGGCTTAGAACCCTGTCGCGCCGGCCCGGATCATGCGGCTGCGGAGGAGATTGAGGATGAGAGCCGTCCAGCCTGTCTGATGCGAGGCGCCGAGGCCGCGGCCCGTGTCGCCGTCGAAGAACTCGTGGAACAGGAGGTTCGAGTCAGCCGCGGCGCCGCCCGGGTCTTCGCCGAAGCAGGGCCGGTGTCCGGCCGCGTCCTTCAGGAAGAGCGAGACGAGGCGGTCCTCGAGTGCGTCTGCGATGGCCGCGAGTGTGTGGTGATCGCCGGAGCCCGTCGGGTATTCGACCAGGAAATCGTCGCCGTAATAGGTGTGGAAGCGCCGGATTGCTTCGATGAGCAAGTAGTTCAACGGCATCCACACCGGGCCGCGCCAGTTCGAGTTGCCGCCGAACATGTTCGAGGTCGATTCTGCCGGGTCGTAGCGGACCGTGAAGGAGGTCCCGAAGGCCTCGAACGTGTAGGGCTGGTCCTTGTGCCGCCTGGAGAGGGAGCGGATCCCGAAGGGGGACAGGAACTCGCTTTCGTCCAGCATGCGCCGGAGGAGCGCCTTCATGCGGTGGCCGCGGAGCAGCGAGAGCAGCTTGCGGTCGCGGACGCCGCCCTCCGTCCAGCGCGAGACGAGTTTGGCGAGCTGCGGGCGATTTTCGAGCACCCAATTCAGCCGCCGCGCGAAGTCGGGCAGCCTCTGGAGCATGTCGGGATCGAGAACTTCGACGGCGAAAAGCGGAACCAGGCCCACGATGGACCGAACCCGGAGCGGCACCATCCGGCCGCCCGGCATATCCACCTCGTCGTAATAGAACTCGTCCTCCTCGTCCCAGAGGCCGAACCCTTCCCCGCCCATGTCCGTCATCGCCTCGGCGATGAACAGGAAGTGCTCGAAGAACTTCGAGGCGGTGCTCTCGTACACGTCGTTGTGGAGCGCCAGCTCGAGGGCGATCCGCATCATGTTAAGGGCGTACATCGCCATCCAGGCCGTGCCGTCGGCCTGATGCACCCGTCCGAAGCCGGGCGGCGGCCGGGATCGGTCGAAGACGCCGACATTGTCCAGGCCGAGGAAGCCGCCCTGGAAGACGTTGCGCCCCTCCGAATCCTTGCGGTTCACCCACCAGGTGAAGTTGATCAGGAGCTTGTGGAAGACGCCCTCCAGGAAGGCGAGATCGCCGCGGCCGCCCCTCCTCTCGCGGTCGATCTCGAAGACCCGGAACGCCGCCCAGGCGTGGACGGGCGGGTTGGTGTCGCCGAACTCCCACTCATAGGCAGGCAGCTGCCCGTTCGGGTGCATCAGCCATTCGCGGGTCAGCAGCAGGAGCTGCTTCTTGGCGAGGTCGGGGTCGAGCAGTGCCATGGGAATGCAGTGGAAGGCGAGGTCCCAGGCCGCGAACCAGGGATATTCCCACTTGTCCGGCATCAGGAGGATGTCGGCGGTCGAGAGGTGCTGCCAGGCGGCATTCCGGCCATGCCGGCGCTCGCCGGGCGGGCGCGGCTGCAAGGGGTCGCCGTCGAGCCAGAGGCGGACGTCGTAGCGGTAGAACTGCTTCGACCAGATCAGTCCGGCTGCGGCCTGCCGGAAGACGAGGCGGGAATCGGCGTCCAGCCCGTCGCACAATCCGTCGTAGAAGGCGTCCGCCTCGGCGACGCGCCGGCGCAGCATCCTGTCCGCCGCATCGACCGGCCGGACGCGGCGACCGGCCGAGAGGCGCAGGCGTACCTGCATGCTGCCGCCCGGCGGGAGCGTAGCCCGGTAGACGAGGCCGGCCCGGGTGCCCGCCTCGCGGGAGATTGCCGCCTCCTCGCCTTCCACGAGTGCGGCGTGGACGCCGTCCTTGAACGGGCCGGGCGCATCCTGCTCCCCGGCGTGGAGGCGGCGGTTCGTCTCGTTCTCGCAGAAGAGGATCTCGGGCTCGCCGTCATGGACGAGGCGGTAGCTCCCGATCCGGGGATGCTCGCACAGGATCCCGGCGGCACCGGGCTCCAGAACCATGCGCGGCCGCCACGGGACGGCATCGGATCGCCAGGACCAGATATTCCTGAAGGTCAAGAGCGGCACGAGATGGAGCCGGGCAGGCTCGCTGCCGCGGTTCGTCGCTGTCACCACGACGTGGGTGTCGTCGTCATCCTCCTTCGCGTACTCGACCGTCACGTCGAAGAACCGATCGCCGTCGAAGATGCCCGTCTCGGAGATCTCGAATTCGGGCCTCTCGCGCCCCCGCCGCCGGCTCTCATCGGCGAGTTCCTCGTAGGGGAACGCCGCCTGCGGATAGCGGTAGAAGTATTTCAGGTAGGAGTGGCTCGGGGTGGCATCGAGGTAGTGGTAGACCTCCTTCACGTCCTCGCCGTGATTGCCCTCCTCGTTGGCGAGGCCGAACAGGCGCTCCTTCAGGATGCGGTCGCGGCCGTTCCAGAAGGCGAGCGAGAAGCAGAGAAGCGAGCGGTCGTCCGAGATGCCCGCGATCCCGTCCTCGCCCCATCGGTAGGCCCGGGAGCGGGCGTGCTCATGCGTGAAGGAGCTCCAGGCATTGCCGTCGGCGCTGTAATCCTCGCGCACCGTGCCCCATTGCCGCTCGGCGAGGTACGGCCCCCAGAGCCGCCATTCCTTGTCGCCGCGCGTCATCTCGGCGATGCGCCTGCGCTCGGCCCAGAGATCGACCTCGTCCCGTTCGTCGCTCGCGGCTGTCATGGGGCAGGGAACACCGTCTCGAAACGGGTCGGATCACCTGGATCATGCAACCCTCCCGCCAAACCGCAAACGGCGGCGCCTGTCGGGCGACCGTGCGGCCCTCGCGCTGCCTTGAAAACGCCTCCTCCCATGCCGAGCTTTACGCCGACCCGTGGTCCGGGCCCCTCTGGCGAGCGTGCCGGCGCTCTCGCGATGTCGGACCGATCCTACCGACACGGTCGCCGGCAAGAGGGTGAACGTTTTGGCGCTTCTCCAGGATCTTATTGCCACGCTCGTTTCCGTCCTGCTCCTCCAGCCGCTCGAGGCGGAGGTGAAGGAGAAGCTCGAGGGAGCCCGCGTCCCCCAGGCCGTCGTGACGGAGGTCCTCTCCTGTGCCCGGGCGGCGGCGCCGATCGTGGTGCAGCGGGCGGCTTCGGACCCGGTCTGGGCCATGTCGAGCGTCGTCCGGGTCTGGCTGGGCACCGCCCGGCCGGAGGCGCTCCTCCTCGAAGCCGCGCCGGGCTGCGGCCCGGCCGTCGCCGGCGCACGGCCCTTCCTCGCCGGCCGCTCGGCGTGACGGGCCCCCGCTCGTGACGCTCGCAACCCCCCTGCGCAGCTCCCTGGCGCGGCAGCGCGGCAGCCGCACGCCGGGAGCCGTCACCCGCCCCGTCATGGATCTCGCCGGGATCCTGCGGACGAAGCACGTCACGGTCGGAGAACTCGTCGACAGGCTGGGCCACAAGGGATTTGGGCTGGCCCTGCTCGTGCTCACGCTGCCGGCCATCGTGCCGACACCCGGCCCGGTCGGGATGATCTTCGGGACCGTGATCGCCCTCATGGCGCTTCAGGTGATGGCCGGCGCGCGGCGGCTGTGGCTGCCGGACGTCCTCAGGCGACGTGCGCTGCCCGGCCCGGCTCTCCGGCGCGGGATCGCCTGGTGCCTGCCCTCCTTTGCCCGTGCGGAACGGTGGCTCACCAAGCGGCGCCTCGCCTTCCTGACGAGGGGCCGGGCGAGGGCGCTGCTCGGGCTGCCGATGTTCGTTCTCGCCGTCGTGATCGCGCTGCCGATCCCGTTCGGCAACACGGCACCCGCGGTCGCCCTGCTGGTCTTCGCGCTGGGCTTCATCGCCCGTGACGGCGCCGCGATCGCCGCAGGACTCGTCCTCGCGGCCGTCGCCATGGCCTGGACGGCCTTCCTGGTCTTCGCCGGGGCAAGCGTGGTCGGCTGGGCGACGGCCTGAGCCGGCCGGCCTAACGCCTCTAGCCCAGCCCGGCCCGCACGGCGGCCGCCAGGGAGCGCGTGGCGGCGGCCGATTCAGGCGAGCTTGTTCGGGCGAGGAGTACGATCTCGGACGGGGTCAGCTTCGGCAGGCCGAGTTCCGGCCCGCGGTCGGGCATGCCGCCGGAGGCCGTGAGCCCCATCGGGGCGATGCCGAGCCCGGCCCGGACGCCCGCCAGCAGCGCCGCGCAGCTTCCGCCCACGAACGATTCGCGCCAGGCGATGCCGGCGGCTTCAAGCTGGCGGATCGCGGCACCGCGCACGCCGCAGGCCGGGCCGAGCGTGGCGAGGGGGATCGGCTGATCCGGCTGCAGGCTCAAGCCATCCGAAGCGCGCCACCCGACGGGGTCGGTGCCGAGGACTTCGCCATCGGGGCTGCCGCCGTCCCGCCGGATGATCGCCGCGTCGACCTCGCCGGTCTCGAACAGCTCCCTCATCTGGTGGGACAGGCCCATTCGGACCTCCAGTGCGGCCGCCCGTGGCAGGGCCGAGCGGACTTGCCGCAGCACGGGCTCCATCGACACCCCGAGCGCATGATCGCTCGCCGCGAGAGCGAAGCGGATGTCCGGCTCGGCCGAGAAGCGGAGCGCCTCGTCGTGGGCCGCAAGGAGCGCCCGGGCCCGAGCCAGGAAGGCCTCGCCGTCGCTCGTCAGGCGCACAAAGCGGGGCGTGCGCTCGAGAAGCCTGCGGCCGAGCAGGGCCTCGAGGGTCCTGAGCCGCTGGCTGACGACGGGCTGGACGGTGCCGGCGGCCTCGGCGGCCCGGGTCAGGTTTCCGAACTCCGCCGCAAGGACGAACAGCCGGACTGACGCGAGGTCGAGCATGATCGCGTTTCGCTATGGTAGATCGTGTCCATCATAGCCTTCCGCTCTGTAGAGGGAAGCGCGAGATCGCGGCGGACAGACGAGAGGACGCGCCATGCCGATGATCACGGTCAGATACGTCACCCCGGAGCCGCGGCCCGAACTGCGCCGCGAGATCGCGGCGCTCGCCGGCCGGCTCGCCGCGGAGCGGCTGGGCAAGGACCCGGGCGTCACGGCGGTGCTCGTCGAAGCGGCCGACCCGGATGGCTGGTTCATCGCCGGCCGGCTCCCGGCGGAGGCCGGGCTGTCGGCCTTCTGGCTCGACATCAAGATCACGGCCGGGACGAACGTGAAGGGCGAGACCGCCGGCTTCGTCCAGGCCGCCTTCGAGGGGATGGAGCGGCTGCTCGGCCCCCTGCACGAGGAGAGCTACGTGCTCGTCCACGCGGTCGACGGGGATGCTTACGGGTATGGCGGCCGGACCCAGAACGGGCGCTGGGCCGCGGCGCATCCAGGCTGAGAGCGAGCGAGGGCCGGCGATAGGCCGGCCCCGTCAACTACCGAAAGGCGACGTCGACGATCTCGTATGACTTGCCGCCGCCCGGGGTCGAGACCTCGACGGTGTCGCCGACACCCTTGCCGATGAGAGCCCGCGCGACCGGGGACGAGATCGAGACGCGGCCGGACTTCACGTCCGCTTCCGGGTCGCCGACGATCTGGTAGATGCGCTCCTGCTCGGTGTCTTCGTCCACGAGCTTCACGGTTGCGCCGAACTTGATCTTGTCGCCCGTGAGCCTCGCCACGTCGATGATGTCCGCACGGGCGATCATCGATTCGAGCTCCATGATCCGGCCCTCGTTCAGGGACTGGTTCTCCTTGGCGGCGTGGTACTCCGCGTTCTCGGAC